>CAXTCI010000010.1:0-50656 GCA_964242325.1 uncultured Acetobacteraceae bacterium | reverse complement strand
TGAAGATTGCGACCGGCCAGCCCGATCAGAACCAGGTCGATGAAATATCCTACGACCCGGCGACCCACACCATTCTCGCCGGAAACAACTCGACGGAGATCAATTTCGCCTCGCTGGTCGACGTCGATCCCGCGTCCGCGACCTTTGGGACCGTTCTGCACAAGATCATATTTGACGGCAGGGATGGTGTGCCGTCTGGTCGAGGCCTAGAGGCTTCCACCTACAACGCCAGCACCGGCACATTCTTCCAAGCCACTCAGCACATCAGGGCCGATCCGGCCAATCCCGGCGGTCTGGTCGAAATAGACCCGAGGACGGGCAAGATCACGCGTGTGCTAGAACTCGCGTCGGCACAGTTCGGGAGCCTGGCCACGTGTGCGCCGAGCGGCGTCTCGGCCGCCTTGAGCGGTCGCATGATGATCGGCTGCTCCGTCGCCAGCCAGTCGATGGTGATCGACCCGGTCGGCCCCGGCCGGATCGTGGCGACATTCACACAAGTGAGCGGCGTCGATGAGGTCTACTACGATCCGTCGAGCGACCGCTGGTTCCTCGCCGCCCGCGACAATCCTGGCGGCCCGGTGGTCGGCGTCGTCGACGCCGCAACCAACACGTTCCTGCAAAACATCCCAACAACGTTCAATGCCCACTCGGTCGCGGTCGATCCGGTCTCCGGTGAGGTGTTCATTCCCGAAGGCGCACATCCCTCGAACCTCAATTGTCCGAAGGGATGCATCGCGGTGTTCGCGAAGAGCCCGAAATAGAGAACGGGCGTCTGATGAACGCCAGGGCCACCCCTTTCTCATCAGCAGGAACCATCCGGCCCAGGTTGGCACCGGCTCGCACCAGGTTGCTGGCAGATTGCCAAGGAGCCGAGTCTCGGTGCGAGCTCAACAAGGCCATCGCTGGAGTCAGCGCGGCGGTCGGCGCCCATGTCGAACCCTCTCGCGCCGCCATCGCGCCGTTGAGGACCATCCTAGATATCGGCAATCTCGGCGGCGGCTTCATCCTCGCCGAGATCGGCCGCGACATGAGCCGCCTCCCGACGCAAGGATATCTGATTTCCTGGGTGGGGTTGTGCCCGCGTCATGACGCAGGCACCGGCAAGCGCCGCTCGAACCGGATGCGCTAGCGGGCGCCTTTGCAGGCTACCACCCCAATGCGCGCGTGACCGAGGGAGAGTTTCTTTCTAGTTGCTCGGTCGGGTGGAGGCCTGGCCGGGGTGGGACGCGGCGTTGAGCTTGTTGAGCACCTCGGTCGCCTGACCGACGGCTTCGACGCATTCATCCTCGTCGCCCTCGTGATGCGCGATCTCGGCGCGCTGGATTTGTTCGAGCAGGGCGGCCCGGCCCGGCGTCGGCGGGAGCGCCCGGGCACGCGCGTAATCGGCCGCGACCTCCTGCGGGCAATCCGCACGGGCGGCGATCGGTGCTATGACGATCAGCGAGGCCAGGACGGTCGTTCGGATCACGGGAGATGCTCCACATGGACGCGCGTTGTCCGACCGGCATCAACAGGGCGTATCGGCTCGGCGCAAGCCGACGCCCAGCGTTTCGGGCGCGGTCCGCGTGACGTTTCGCGGATTGGCAGGCGTTGCCGCTTGCGCATTGGTGCCGCTGGTCGGCGCCGAGCTTTTTGCCACCGCGCCGGTGCGCCCGGACGACAGCCCCGTGTCCGCTTTGGCACCGATCGCGTCGCCCTCCCCGCCGGTCGTCGCCGCGGACCCGGGATCGAGGATCGCCGCCAATCTTGCGACCGCGCTGGCGCGGCCGTTGTTCGCCCCCGATCGGCGGCCGCCCGCGGACACGCCCAGCGCGTTCAAGGCCGAAACCATCGCCACTCCGAAGCTCGCCGGGACGATCATCGGCGGAGACGGACAACGATCGGCCATCGTGCTGCTGTCAAGCTCTGACCGCCCGCTCACCTTGCACGAAGGCGAACGCGTCGGCCGCTTCACCATCGTCAGCATCGCGCCGGGCCGCATCGAAGCTTTGGGACCGGCCGGCCCGATCGTGGTCCGTATCGCCTTCAACCACGCCGAACCGACCCCGCCAACCCCCCCGCAGCCGACGGAGGCACCCATCAATCCGCGCAACCGATTGGCGACGGAGCAGGACGAGTAACGCGACGACGCCTGGGACAACTGCAACATCGTCGTCCAAAACGTAACCAATTTATCACCGTTCTGCCGCGCACGTCCGCCGTGCCATGCCGTATGCCTGGGTTAACATACATAGGTGTCCCAGGAATACTCCGGTCCTCGATCGCAGTCGCTTTTGGCGCTCTCTTGCTGAGCGCCCCCCTTGCGCACGCCGACGTTGCAAAGTTGTCGGCTACGTACGACGGCTTTCTCGAGAACACAGTATTCACGATCACCAACGACAGCGCCGTGTCCGAAGCGGTCCGGCTCACGACCAGCCTTGGGCCGACCACCCAGGTCAGTCTGCCCAATCTCGCAACAGGCGCATCGGAGACCTACTCGTTCAGCCAGATCTCCGGAGGCTTCGAGAATGACCCGGCTTCGGCCGGGCTTCCCGACACGACGACCTACACGCTGTTGGTCGGCTTGAACAACGCTTCGCCGACGTTGAGTTCGAACGTCTTTTCGCCCCTGTCCAACCTCACCGGCGGCGACGTCGACTTCCTCGGCACCAACTGCAACGGCTTCGCCGGTGGTTCTGGAAACGCAAGCGGAACGTGCGGCGGAACCGATGCTCTCAGCGGTCTAGTGGCCACGGTTCCAAACCCGCAGACGGTTCCAGAGCCGCAGACGCTTGCACTGCTTGTATCAGGCGTCGCGATCCTCGGCATGGCCCGCCGCCGGCCAAAGCGCGGTTTTGGCATCTGACCGACTTCGATCCAAAACAGATCAGAGGGAAATCATGACGAAGTGGACCATTGCAGCAGCCACGATTGCGGCCGGCCTTGCGTCGGCCCAGGCGCAGGCGGCGTGCTCGCTCGGCAACGGGCGGATCCAGCACGTCGTCTACATGCAGTTCGACAACACGCATTTCCTGCGTGACAACGCCAATGTGCCGTCCGACCTCGAGCAGATGCCCACCTTGCTGAACTTCCTCAGCGGCAAGGGCATGCTGCTTGAGAACGACCACACCCAGCTCATCTCGCACACGGCCAACGGCCTGATCACCTCGATGACCGGCGTTTATCCCGACCGCACCGGCGCTGGCGCGATCTCCAACTCCTTCAATTACTACAACACCCAAACCGGCAGCGCGGCGCAGTCCAACAGCACTTTCGTTTACTGGACCGACCCGCTTTCCGGCGACAACGCGAGCAACGGCACTCCCAACCCGGGCGCCGATACCTCCTACGTGCTGGTCAACGAGAACGGCCTGAACGCACCTGCGCCCTGGCCCGCTTACACCAAGGCCGGCTGTGACGTCGGCGCGATCGGCATTGCCGACATCGACCTCGAGAACACCAATGCGGACCTCGCGACGGTGTTCGGCCTGAGCTCACCGGAATACGCCGAGGGCACGTCGTCCAGCAGTACGACGCGCAACCAGGCGGTGGCCGATTTCGAGGGCATCGCGGTGCATTGCGCCCAGGGCAGCCCAGTCTGCGGCGCCGCCTCAAACGTATCCAAAGCCCCGCCCGACGTGCTGCCCAACGAGCCCGGCGGCTACGCCAATTTCCAGGGCATCTTCGGCCACAAATACGTGGTGCCCGCGCTGCAGCAACGCCTGGGGCAGACGCCGAACGGCGTTCTGAACGACCTGTTCGGCAATCCGATCGGCTACCTCACCATCGGCACCAGTGGAAGCCAGCCGACCTCGTCGCTCCAGAACGGCTTCCCGGGCTTCGATGGCATGTTCCCCGGCGTCACCCTTGCTTACGCCGCCACTATGCTTGAAGCCGGCGTGCCCGTGGTTTACGGCTACTTCGCCGACGCCCATGACCACCATTACGCCACTGCCGACGGCGTGAATGCGCAAGGCAGCGCGTTCGCCTACGGACCCGGCGAGCAAGGCTACGTCAACCAGCTCAAGCAGTACGACCAAGCCTTCACCACCTTCTTCACCCGCTTGAAAAACGACGGCATCGACGAGACCAACACGCTGTTCGTCATCCTGGTCGAGGAGGGCGACAAGTTCGCCGGCGCCAAGGGCGTGCCTGCCAACTGCGACGGCGTGACCACGCCCTGCACCTACCCGCCAATCGCCACGACCACGCCCCGCGTGTCCAAGGGCGAGGTCGCCGCCAACATCGACGCGCTGCTCGCCAGCCAGCGCGGCAACACGACTCCGTTCAACGTCCATACCGATCAGGCGCCGGTGATCTATCTCAACGGTCCCCCGGCCCAGACGGACGCGATCACCCGCCAGTTCGAGCGTGACATGGTGGCCCTCACCGCCCCCGACGCCTACGTCAACAATCGCAGCCTGCCGCTGCTCGTCGGCATCGCCGACCAGCAGGCGATGTCGATGCTGCACATGGTCACGGGCGACCCGTTGCGCACACCGACCTTCACCGGCTTCGACTACGACGATTTCTACGCCGGCAAGGGTGCCGTCACGACGAGCAACCCGGGCTGCGCCGGCCAGTCGGTCTGCACAAACCCGTCTTTCGCCTGGAACCACGGCGGCATCACCGCCACGGTGCGGCAGACCTGGAGTGGCATGGTCGGGCCCGGGGTGAACCCGGTGGGCGTCGACACCACCACCTGGGGCGACCATACGGACACACGGGCCACGATGTTCGCGTTGCTCGGCCTCATCGACCAATACCAGCATGATGGCCGGATCATTGTCGAGAACCTCAATCCGAGTGTGCTGCCGTCTGCTATCACCAGCAATCTGTCAGCGTATGAGGGACTTGCTGTCGCCTACAAGCAACTCACCGCGCCGTTCGGGACGGCATCCACGGCGGGCCTGCGAGTAGCGACGGCCGCGATCGGGTCCGGCAGCACCGGCAACGACAGCACCTACACCAGCTATCTCAGCTTCATACAGTCCTATCTGGCAGCACGGAACCCGCTGATTGCGCAGATCAAGACCGTCCTGAACAACGCGGCCGCCGGGTCGAGCTTCGATCTGGGCCAGGCGGCCAGTCTTACCAACCAAGCGAATGCGCTGATCAACCAGATGGTCAACGCCGCCGGCACCCCGGCGAACTAGCGGGGGAGCATGCAGAGTTCTTGGGGGCGGGGGCGATTGGGTCAGGGTGCGGGCTCACGGGGCGAGGGTGAGCTGTATCGACGATCCAACGTTTGGGCAGGACGACGAAACGGTGCAGATCGGACCGCTTGACGATCTCGATCTGCCATGGACCCAGCGCCTGGACCGCGGCAGCCGTAGCCGCGCCTTGGCAGGCCGCGTCGGCGAAGATGCGCTCGATGAACGGAGATAGCTTGCGCACGGCCCGCAGCACCAGCAGGCCGCCGTCCCGGCTTTCGCGAAGCGAAGCCGCTTCGCTGTCGCCCGAGGTGTTCTGCACGTCGGCGGGATGGACGACTACGTTCAGCAGCAGGCCGAGCGTGTCCACAAGGATGTGGTGCTTCTTGCCCTTGATTTTCCTGCCTGTGTCATAGCCAGGCAGATCAATGCAGGCCCCGCTTTTTCCGCGCTCCTGGCACTCTGGCTGTCAATCACCGCCGCCGTAGGGCTGGCTTCTTTGCCGGCCTGCTCGCAGCACTGGACATAGAGCGTGTGGTGGACGCGCTCCAGGGTTCCGTCCCAGTCCCACAGGTCCAAGTACTCGAACACCGTCGTGCGCGGCGGAAAGTTCTTGGGCAGCGCGCGCCACTGACAGCCCGTGCCGAGCAGGTAAAGGATCGCGTTGGCCACCTCGCGCACATCCGTCGTCCGCGGGCACCCGCCGTGTTTGGCCGAACCGATGTGCGGCGCCACCAGCGCCCATTCGTCGTCCATGGGGTCAGTCGGGTAACGCAACCCATGCCGCTCGTAGCGGGCGCGGTTCTCAACAGTCCACATGCAGCACCGCCTTGTCCACCTGACCGTAAGGGCTGCCCCGGCTGGAAGCCGGCCTGCTGTAGTAGCCGGGAACCCACGGCAGGCTAAGGCCGCACCCGCCAGCCACTCATGCCTGATGGCTTTACACCACGCTGCCCAAGACTTTAAAGACCAGGTAAACCCGCAACCCGACTGGATGATGCCCGTCCCTGCCAAACCGATCTGGGAGCTGGATGGTCCCTACGGCCCCGAGCAATGGTTCGGGCAGCCCGGCGGTTATGACCAGGTACTCCTGGCTGGCGAGCCGGTCAGCCTCGATCCCCGGGATGGTGAATTGCACCTCTTGCGCGCCCGCGGGTCCAACTGCATCCATCCGGGTCCATGGCCATTCGCCTTCGGTTTCTGCCCCGTCTGCGGAACGCCGTTGCAACCGCCCCCTGCTGCGAGGGCGGCGGAGGCATGGTCGTCGCCGGGCAACGCTGCATCTGGGCAGCCGTCCCCTGCCTGCACCGGCACGCCGGACCCGTTGCGCCGCGCCGAGCTGCCTATGCCCGGCCCGGCGCAACTGGACTTCCTTGTCGCCGGCACCCCGCCGCGCCTGCTCGCGTTCGACCAGACAACCGGGCGCCTGCACGCATGGGCCGAGGGGCCGTCCGACCGCTTCGAGCGCGGGAGCTGGCGGGAGCTGGCCCACCTGCCCGCCGCCGTGAACCTGCCACGCTGGAGCTGGAGCGCCGCCGCCTTCGCCGGTGGCGTGGCGATACCCGGCGATGGCGGTCCGATCTGGGTATCCCTGCGGCCCCGATCGGCGGTCCCGGCTGTTGCCGGCTCGGCGATGGGCATACGGCGCACCCTGGGAGGTATCGCCGCCCTGGGCGCTGCGGCGCTGGCGCCCGTGCTGGCCGACGATGCCCTGTCGGTGGCCGTCTGGCTGTCCCCCGCGCAGGGGTGGCAGCGCGTGCCGGTCGCCAACGGCGGCGCAGAGGCCGCATCCCAGGTCTTCGCCGCCCCTGCCGTCAACGCCGGGGAGGCATTCTGGGTCGGACAGCACGGGCAGCTTCACGCGCGGGTCAGCGGGGGCGCCATCACCTGCGAATACCGGCCGTGGCGCGACGGCTGGCGGCCAATGGCAGGCGTGCGCCCGGTCCTGTCGCCCAACGGCGTGTTTCACCAGCTTGGCCGGCTACAAGGCCGGCAGGTGTTCGAGGCGCTAGTGCCGCCGGGCGCCACGCCGCAGCGGCGCGAGTTCGACCGCTACGTCACAAGCTGTGGCAGCGCCACGTTCAGCCGCATGACCCGGTTTCGCGAGCCGTGGGAGCCGAGGCGAGTCGAATACCGCGGAGAGCCAGACGCCTACCTGGTCCCGCTGCTGGCGTTCGATGGCGACCGCTTCCTGGTCGCGTCATGCTCGCCGCGCAACAGCCTGTTGGGGTTCATTGACACGGACGGCACGGCGCAGGCAGCCGTGGAGTGCCGGATCATGTTCGCGGGCGCATCGGTCGCCCTGACCGACCTGCGGGTGACGGTGCGGGCCAGCGCCGCGTGGAATATCGTGCCGTTCGTTTATGAGCGGACCCTGTTCGTCTATGACCTGCGCGCCAACTGCTGCTACCGCTGGCCGCTGGGCGATGCCTAGGAGCTGGGCCGCCGCAGCAGCGCTCGCCGTTTTTCTCCTGATAGGGGCGGCGCGGGCCGAGGTGCCGTCGCTGTATCTGGTGCAAACATCGGGCTGGATGGAGCCGTTCTTCACCGACCCTGCCTCGCCGTTCAAGCCGCTGCTGCAATCCCTGGTTGATGCGTCGCAAACCGGGCGGACGGTCATTGCCGACTTCAACCAGGATGGCCAGGTGCCGGGCCGCCGCTCGCCGGAGGTGGCGTATGACGGGCCGTTCGCCGCCGGGCCGGTCCATGCGGCGATCAACGGGCTGTCCCTGGCCGTGCGCCCCGGCGGACGGCTGGCGGATGCGGACTTCGACGGGGCGCTGGTCCGGTCGCTCAGCGAAGTCCTGGGCGGCAAGCCCGGCATCGTCTGGGTGGTCACGAACAACAAGAACTCCCGCAACAACAGCCCGGAGATCAACCGCAACACGCGTGATTTCGCTGAGATGGTCCGCAGCAGCCCATACTTACCCTTCGTCGCCGCCTACCCGGTGCGGATGCCCGTCACCGGGCGCCAGTATACCGAACGCGGCCTGATCATCTACGCCATCGCCTATGGCGAGGAGGCCGCGGCGGCCCTGCAGAAGGTCGTGGAGAGCGCCCCGATGCGGTCGCTGTTCACCGATCCGCCGTTCAAGCTGAAGCACCTGGACGAAGCGCCGCTGGTGTTCTCCGTCACCGGCGGCAGCGCTGGCGGCGGCGGCGCATCCAGCCTGCCCGGCGGCGGTATCCTGCTGCAAGGCGTGCCGCCCAGCGGGGAGGGTACGATCCGCGTGGCTGGCGTGCTGCGATCCGACTACTACCCGCAGACCATCGTCAGCGCGGATGTTTCCCTCGCCTGGGCCGCGCTGGATGGGGTGGACGACCCTGCAAGCCTGCCGGCGGAGGTCGAACCGCGGGTGCTCCGAGGCCTGGCGTCGGGCGGGCAGCAAGGCAGCATAGTGATCGTGCTGCACACGCCTGCGGTGGCGCGTCCGCCGGGGATCGCCGGACTGTTCGCCGAGAACAGAGTGCTGAACGGCAGCCTGCAGCTCCGGCTGACCAACCTGCAGATGGCGCTGGGCGACGACTTCACGGCGAAGATGGGGGAGATCGCCGCGCTGGACCAGTTGCCGGACGTATTCGCCGACTACCAGAAGGTCGGCGCCGCCACGGCAGTCATCCCGATCACTCTGGTCGTGCAGTTTTCGGCGCTGCCGCTGGCCGCCGCGCTGGGCCTGGCCGCCCTGGCGGTGCTTGCGGTCTTGGGCTTCCTGGTGCTGGCGACGCGCAGCCGGCGCTACAGCGTTGCCGTCGAGGGCGGCAGCCGATCGTTCACCCTCAGGCCGATGCAGTCGCTGACCGTGCCCATGGCGAGGGGGCGCTCGCTGGTCGTCACTGGCCGGCTGTTCGGCCCGCACCGGTCAAAGGTGCTGGAGACCGCGCCAAAATCAAACCGTTGAGCCGTGCCCGCGCATGCATTCGAGATTGCTTTCCCATTTGGCGACGCTAGGTTGCCGCCTTGACCAAGATGCGTCAGCTACCAATCAAGGGGTGCAGATGGCCGATCCACAGCGCCCGGCCGGGCCGGTCCCGGCGGGCCCCCCAGGCTACAGGATTCCGGCCCCGCAGTCCGGTTCTGCCCCTGCCGCGCCGGCTGCCCAAACCGCGGCGCCCCCTGCTGCCACGCCGCCTGCTGCGGCGCCGGCCCCCACCCTGACGCTGCAGGAGCCGGCGCTGATCGGCGGACTGACACAGAATGGGGCCGTTATCGGCGGCGCGGTGATGCTGGCGCTGGCGGTCGTATTCTTCGTCATGCGTGGCGCGGTCCGCAACCACCTGATCTCCAACCGGGCGTCCCTGTCATCGGCCAACGGCGCGTCGTGGGCGCTGTTCACCTTCCTGTTCGTGGCGGCGTTCACGGTCGTCTTCGGCGTGATTGGCGGATTCTGGACGATCCTATCGTTCATCGTCCCCTTGGCCCTGCTCAGCCTCATCACGCTCGTGCTGTTCGTCATCCTGTTCAACTCCGCCACCCGGATCAGGCGTTGACCCGGCGCCGGAGCAGGGCGCCAGGAGCCTGCCATGTCTGACCGGGCCACACCCGATCCGCCCACGCCTGACCGCCCCGACGCTGCCGCAGCCCGCACGGCCGGGCAGAACGTGACGAAGCTGCGCCCGACCCTGTTCGTAGCGCTCGGCGGCACCGGCAAGGAGATCGTGCTGCGCCTGCGCCGCCGCATCCTGCAGAACGACTGGGGCACCCCAGGCAACAGCCGCCGCCTGCGCGACATCGGCGAGTTCCCCATCGCGTCGTTCATCTACTTCGACACCGACACCACCGAGGCCATCCAAACCGACCGCGCGCAACGCTCGGACCCCCTGGCGCGCGCCGTCGCCTTCAAGGATGCCGAGCGGTTGCAGCACGGCGTGGACGTGATGCGCTACATGCGGGAACTGGACAGCTACCCGCACATCCGGTCCTGGCTGCCGGAGGGCGACCTGGCCTCCATCAACACTGAGAAGGGCGCCGGCCAGGTCCGCTCCATTTCTCGCCTGCTGTTCTTCGACCAGTTCGCCCGGTTCCAGCACATGGTGCGCGAGCAGGGCAACGCCGTGCTGAACAACATCGGCCGGCAGCAGCAGCTTGCCGACCTCGGCCTGGACATCGAGCACGAGCTGCGGGTGGTGGTCATCGCCTCCGCAGCCGGCGGCACCGGGTCGGGCAGCTTCATCGACGCCGGGCTGGCGATCCGGTCCATGCGCGACCTCAGCCTGGCGCAGACGGACCTGATCCTGCTGCTTCCCGGCGGCTTCCGCGGGGCCGGGCTGCAGCGGGTGAACGCGAACAGCTACGCCGCCCTAATGGAGCTGGAGCACGTCATGCGCCCCGGATCGGCGCCGCCCTACGTGGACCGCTGGACCAGCGACGGCGTGCGGCCGTCCAACCTGGCGCCCTACAACGAGGCGTATCTGATCGACACCACCAACGTGTCGCGCGACCAGACGAGCGACATCAACCACTTGTATGACATGGTGGCCGACGTGCTGTTCGAGGACTTCGGCAACAGCGAGTTCTCATCCCGCAAGCGGTCGATCTCGGTCAACACCAGCCAATACAAGCTGGTGAACTACCTGCCGCCCCTGCCCGAGCGGTTCGGACAGCAATCGCTATCGTACAGTTGCGCCTACTCGTCCTTCGGCCAGGCTACCATCGTCACCAAGGGCCTGGCGGCGCTGGAGGCGGCGTCGGTGACGGCGTCCAGGCGCATGGTCCAGTCCTTCTTCAACGTCGCGCTGCAAGGCTCCGGCCGGCTGCCCACCCCCGACGAGCGGCAGGCGTTCACCGAGGCCAACTTCTTCCTCCGGCCCACCACGTTCGAGGAAACCTTGCAGGGCATCGAGGACGACAGCGCCATCAACGAGCCTGCCCTGATCGGGGAGCTGCTGAAGCAAGACACCGGTGACACCGTCGAGAGCCGGCTGAAGGCCCAAATCCACCAGCGCTACCAGGACGAAATTCTCGGGTCCGGCGACATCCGCAACTGGCCGGTCCAGGCGCGGCGGGTGTTCGACGACAGCCGGGACGATGTGACCGGCCGCATGGACCACGCGGCCGAGTACGGCCCATCCGGCGCGACCGTCAAGGCGAACCGGCAGCGGATGGCCCGCTTCCTGCGGTCCGATGCGGAGGGCGCAGTGCGCGCCATGCTGTTCCAGTTCCTGGACAACCGGGCGCGCGGCGGCCTGGACTACACGATCAAGCTGGTCAACGAGGCCAAGCTGAGCCTGGCCGACGCCGCCCGGCGCGTCGTCGCCATCCAGGGCCAGTACGAGGCCCGGGCCGCGATGGTCCGCGACCGGTTCGAGCGGTCGCTTGAGAACCTGAAGGACGCCGGGCGGAGCCGCCTGCTGCTAGGACCTGACCGCAAGGCCGCCGAACGCTACCTGTCCCAGTTGCAGGAGGAAACGGCCTACTACGTCACGCTCCGCCTGCGGTCCGTCGCCTGTGCGGAGGCCGTCGAGTTCCTGGGCGAGGTGTCCCGCGATCTGGGCGTTCAGCGAGGCCTGGACGGCGAGGGACGGGAGGTATGGGACGGCGCCATCGCGGAGCTGGTCCAGGGCCGGCGCCAGGTGGAGCACGTCATCCGGCTGCTGGATGACGAGGTCGCCATGTTGAACGATGCGGTCGGGCGCCAGAACGCCGGCACCTACATCGTGCTGCCCGACGCCGACGCCGAGGCGGAAAGCCTGCTGGAGTTGTCGCCTACGGAGATCGACGCCTGGGCGACGGACGTGTTTAGGGGCGAGGGCGGGTCGCGCGCACTGTTCCCCAGGCTGGAGAACCCCGCTCAGCTTGCGGACCTGCTGTCCAAGCTGCGCGGCTACGCCCGGCAGCAACTGGCGCCCAGGGCGGAGCGCCTGCGGTCGGTGCGCGAGATACTCGCCGCGCTGGACCCAGAGCAGCGCCGAGACATCCTGCGCGGGGCGGTGCGCCGGGCCATGCCCTGGCTGAACGCCAAGTTCGACCGCCTGGGCGGCACCCTGCCCATGGCCGACCGCTACAAGCTGTATGTCGCGGTCGAGGACCGCCAAACCTTCGGCCAGTCGCTGCGCGACGAGGTGAGGCAGGCCATCCCAGCAACATTGGGATTTCAGAACTGTGAGGTCGTCAGCTCCGGCCTGCGGGATCGGCTGGTGATCTACTGCGAGTTGAGCGGCATCCCGTTGGACAGCATCGTGCCGCTTGGCGACACCTGGCGGCGGGACTACCGGGCGGAACGGCGCGGCCCGCTCCCGCTGCACAACCACAAGTCGGCCGTGCGCTTCGCCAACCCCGTCGTGCCGACCTCGGACGAGATCGAGGAGATGCGGCGGCTGATGGGGCTGTTCCTGCGCGCGGTGTGCTTCGGCGTGCTGCAACGCGCGGCCGGGCCGGAGGCGGCGTATCGGCTGGATCTGGGCTACAACGACTGGGAGGATGTCGGCTCGGAGCGCGACATCCGGGCGGACGGGCTGTTGGAGAGCCACCGGCTGGCGGTGGCGGGCGCGCTCGACCGGTTCGAGCGCACCTTGTCGCCCATCCAGGTGCTTGCCGCCGCCACGCTGTTGCTCTGGACGGGCCGCCACGCCTACGCGGCCCGGCGCGTGCAGATCGACCTGAACCGCAGCGAGCGGCGGCCAGGGCTGTTGCAGCGCGTTGCCAGCGAGGCGTCGGAGGCTTACTTGGCTCGCTTCAAGCAGATGGACGGCGCGGCTGAGCTGGGCCGGATCGAGGACTTGCAGAAGGCGCTGCTGGACAAGCTGGCGTCCTGGACGACTGAGGTGCCGGATAGCTTGGACGACATCGATCCGTTCGATTCCAACAAGAACCCCGACGACCCCGTCAACCTGCGCGCGACCGACAAGCGAACCATCCTGCCCGACCGCTTCACCACCGAAGGCCTGACCGGCCTGGTGGTACGCCGGCAGCACCCTGCGGGTCCTTCGCCCGCAGCACCTCCGCACGTCGTGGCGCCTGCCTGGTTCCTGTCCGTCCGCAAGACGCTGCTCGGCCCCTATGACGTGGGCCAGCTCCGCGCGAAGGCAGCCAGCGGCGAACTGCTGGAGGGCACGAACGTCAAGCCGGTCGGTGCCACCGCCTGGACTAGGGTGCGCGATGTGCCGCTGCTGCTCGAACTGTTACGTCCGGAGACCTTGCCAGACGACGAGGACGACCCGGCCGCCTTGCCGGACGACGAATGAGCGCTCCGGCCAGCACCGCCTTCCGATCCCAGGACCCGGCGCCCTTGGTATGCAGCGCCTGCACGCGGACGCTGGGCAGCACTGTGGCTTTCTGCCCGTTCTGCGGCGCAGCACAACAGGCCGCCGTCGCGCCGGCGCCAAGCCCCGCGCTGCCAGACATGAGCGCCGCGCCCGTGCCAGGCATCCCTGTCGCGCCGGCTCCGTCCAGCCTTGGCGGAAAGCCGGCTCCCTCGCCAAGGCCACGACCGGCTCCCTCGCCAGCGCCGCCAATCCAGCCGCAGGCTGTCGCAAAGCCGGGCGCCCCATGGCGGCGCCTGGCCGTCATCGCGTCGATCGCCATCATCGGAGCACCCATTCTGCGGGCCAACCTGGCGCCGGTATCGCAGACGAGGCTCGTGGTGCGGGTCCATGCGGCCAATGGCGGCCCAGTCCCGGGTGGGCGCATCCTGATCGACGACCGGCAGGCAGGCGCACCTGGCGAAAGCCTGGTCGTCCGTCCAGGCACCCTCAAGGTGGCGTTCGAGGAGCCGGGCTGGCGTTCGGAGGCCCGGTTGGTCAAACTCGTCAAGGATGCGGCCGCGACCATCGACTTGACCGTCCAGGAAGTGCCGGGCCACCTGACGCTCAACACCATCCCGGTCGGCGCGTCGGTCCGCATCCGGGGCCACCTTTATAATCAATCGCCGCTGAGCCTGGACCTTAGCCCGGGGAGCTACGACGTGGCCGTCGCCCTGAACGGGTATGCAAGCAGGACGGTGCCGATCACCTTAACACGCGGCGAAACGCGCAATCTCAGCATTGAGCTTGTGCCGGTGCCCCTACCGGCCGCACCGCCCCCATCCCCGCCGATCCGCTTCCAGCCGGCCCCGTTCAGCAAGGCCGTAGTGACGGCGTCCATCCCGCTGCAAGCCGGTCCTGCGGCCAACACGAACGTTGTCGCCATCATCCCGGCAGTGACAGAGGTGCAGGTACTGGCCCAGGTGGTAGCGGACGACACGTGGCTACAGGTCCGTTCCAACGGCCGGCAGGGCTTTATCCGAGCCGGTGGCCCCCTGGAGCCATGGGACAGTTGGGCGCAGCGCAATGCCGCAGCCGGGCCGATTGACCTAGTGACGCCCAGCCTGAAGGTGGTGATCGCCGGAAGCGCCCACCCACTGTCCGGCGTGCAGATGCCGGACCGCGGCCTGTCCGGCCTGGCCCGGGTGGAGGCAGCCCTTGGCGGGATGCTGAAAGGAGTGCAGGCCAGGTGCACGCCCCGGGACACCGTCAGCTTCCAATGCAAGACGGCCGACGGGCGGGACATTGCCGAATTGTATCTGCTCAACGGTGGTGCGATCATAGGCGATGGAGCGCTACCCTACTACGCCGATGCGCAGCGGACCGCGCAGGAGAAGCAGAAAGGGTCCTGGTCCGAATGACCATGCCCTGTACCAGCAGCACCTGCGTCGGATTGATCATGACCGCTATCACTGCGCCGGCTTTAGCTTGGGCAGCGTGAACTTGAAGTTGGACCACCACCACCAAGGCCCCTCGTAGTAGTTCGCGGCCGTGGGATAGTTGGTCCAATACGTGTTGTTCACCGGCACGAACTTGGCCGTCCCGAACATCGGGATGACCGGCATGCCCGTGACCAGTTGCTTCAGCAGCTCGGTCCCAAGCTCCACGTTCTTGGGGTCGCCGATCCGATACTTGCTCATCTCGTCGATGATGGCGGTGACCTTAGGGTCGGCATACCGTTCGCGGTTGAATGCGGAGGGCGTGCCGATCGGCACCACGTAGCGCTGGTTCCACCATTCGAGCCGCACCCACAAGTCGGGGCCGATGCCGCAGGTCTGGTTCCAGTACGAACCGGCCTCGAAGTGGCCCGCGGCATACTCGGTCTGGAACACGCCGCCCTGCTGTTGCTGGACGTTCACGTCCACGCCGAACCGCTTCCATTCGTTGGCGACGGCGAAGGCCAGCCTCTGGCTTTCCAGCTCGAAATCGGCAGGGGCCGCGATGGTCAGCTTCCATGGCGTGCCGTCCGGCTTCAGCCAGCCGGCGCCTTGCTTCTTGAACCCGACGCTTTCCAGCAGCTTGGTCGCCTCTGCCGGGTCGTAGCGCCACCAGCCGATGCCGAACAGCGAACGCAGCCCGGCCTCGTCCGTGGGCAGGCCTTCCACGCCCTCGTCGTTCAGACGCTTGCCCATCTGTATCGCATAGGTCGGGTCGAAAGGCTTGTAGCCGTCCGGCAGGGCGAAGCCCACCAGCCAATCCGTCATCGGCTGCTGGTAGGTCTTGCTGAGGATCGCCGTCGGAGGCGCATGAAGCGGCGACACCCGCAGCATCCCGGAATAGGTAGAGATCGCGGCGTCGCCAATCCGGGTCGCCAGCGCCAGCGCCCAGCGGGTCTGCCACTTGTCGTAGGGCGCGACCGCGTTGTTGAACGAGATGCCGCGCTCGCAAGGGTCATCCAGGTTGGCATACGGGAAGCCATCAAACCAGGCCTGCACCTTCGGGTTCTGCGCCCGCAGGATGTCGAGCGACTCGGGCGTCACGTCCGTCAGCACGTCCATGTCGTTCTGCGCCATGGCGATGACCCGCCGCTCCTCCGGGCCGTATGACCGGAACAGCACGTAGCGCGGGGCCGGCTGGCCCGCGATCTGCCCGACGTCGGTCTGCTGCCAGTCCGCCCGCCGCTCCCACAGGAACCAGTAGCCGTTCGGGTCGGTATCCCTGAGCGTGTAAGCGCTGATGGTCACCGGCGGGTAGTTCTCGAACGTCGCCGGGTCCACCTTCTCCCAGACGTGCTTGGGCACGACGCGGAAGCCGCTGCCAAAGATCACCACGCCGAAGGTGTAGCCGAACTTCGGCAGCGGCCGGGTGGTCTCCAACTCGATGGTTTCGTCGTCCGGCGCCGAGATCGACTTGATGGTGCTCTTGAGCAGCCCATTGAGCGAAAGCTTCGGATTTCCCTTCACCATCTCTGCCGTGAACACCACGTCTGCCGCGGTGAACGGGACGCCGTCGCTCCAGGTCAGGCCCTTGCGGACCTTGAAGCGCCAATGCGTGTTCGTGTCGTCCAGCGACTCCGGCATGGTGGCGGCCAGGTCGGGATATTGCGTTCCCTTGACCGTGTCGATCTCCCACAGGTTGCTGTAGGCGAGCTGGTGCAGGCCTTGGGTGACGATCGCCCCTTCCTGGTAGGGGTTCATCTGATGGGGGTTGCCCACCCGCCCGGTCAGGATGTCAACGATCAGCGTTTCCTTGCGCGGCGTTCCCACGTCCGTCGTCTGCGCCGACGCCGTGCCGATCAGGAGCGCCGCCACGGTGACAGCCGCCATCAACACCTGCTTCATCGTATCGTCCCCCGTCCTTGTTCTTTACTCGACCCAACGGTGGTCGAGCGTCGTGACCGAGTCCATCAATAGGCGCGTGTAGCCGTCCCTAGGGGACCGCAGCACCTCCTCCGGCGTGCCTGCCTCCACCACGGCCCCGGCCCGCATGATCACCATCCTGTCCGACAGGTAGTACGCCGTGCTCAGGTCGTGGGTGATGTAGATGAAGGTGATGCCCCGCTCCCCCGCCAGCCGGCGGAACAGGTTGACGATCGTCATTCGCAACGAGGCGTCCACCATGCTGACTGGCTCGTCCGCGACGATCAGCCGCGGCTCGGCCAACAGCGCGCGGGCAACCGAGATGCGCTGCAGCTCGCCACCCGAGAAGGCGCGTACGCCGCGGCCGCCGACCCGGCTGGCATCCAGTCCCACGGCCCCGAGCGCTGCCCGAACCGCCGCCGCCGCCCCTGCCCGGCCGTCCCGGCCGAAATTAACCGCAGTTCGCACCAGATACTCCTCGACGGGCAACTTGAGGCTGAAGGTTTCGAACGGGTTCTGGAACACCGGCTGGATGAGGCGGCGGAACGGGCCGCTGGGGAGTGCGGCCGCGCCAGGCCCGACGATCACCTGGCCGCCCAGGGTGATCTGCCCGGTATCCGGCCGGACGAGGCGAAGGATGCACCGGGCGAGCGTGGTCTTGCCGCTGCCCGACTCTCCCACCACCGACAGGACCTGCCCGGGTCCGCCCGGCAGCTCGATCGAAACGTCGTCAAGCGCCACGTGCCAGCGACCGCCCAGCATGCCGCCGACCTGATACACCTTTCGCAGCCCGGCGACGGAGAAGGCAGCCCCCGTCACGGCGCGCGCCCTTCCGGCACCAGCAGGCAGGCCGCCTTACGCGCCGCCCCGGCTTCGAACGGATCCGGGTCGGTCACGTCGCACGCGGGATGGCGATGCGGGCAGCGCGGCGCGAAGCGGCAGCCCGGCGGCAGGTCCATGAAGTCCGGGGGCCGGCCCTCGATGCCTTGCCGCGGCGTGCGATTCCCCAGCCGCGGCAAGGCGCCAATGAGCCCCGCCGTGTAGGGGTGCCGCGGCGCATGCAACACCTCCGCCGTGGGGCCGATCTCCGCCACCCGGCCGGCGTACAGCACGAGTATCCGGTCGGTGCATTGGTAATGCAGCCCTAGGTCATGCGAAACGATCACCACGGCATTGCGGCGGACCCGCTGGGCCCGCACCAGGCGCTCCAGCAACTGGCGCTGCACCACCACGTCCAGCGCGGTCGTCGGCTCGTCGGCCAAGACCACAGGCGGGTCCACATGCGTCGCCAGCCCGATCATGACCCGCTGCCGCATTCCGCCCGACAGTTGGTGCGGGAAGCTGGCAAGCGTGCGCTCCGGCAGGTCCATCTCGGCAAGTGCGGAGCGAACCCGCGCCCGGCGGTCCGGCTCCCGCCCGCGTGTGGCCTGGCCGGCGTCGAGCATCTGCGGCTCGATCCGCATCAGCGGGTTCAGCGTGCTCATCGAACCCTGCGGCACGTAGCTGAACAGGCGCCACCAATGACGATGGAAATCCCGGACATCCACCCGGTCGCCGCCGTCCGGGTCCTGCCAGTAGACTTGGCCGGACAGCAGTTCCAGCCCGTCGTCGAAACGGCCATAGAGCAGCTTGAGCAGCGTGGTCTTGCCGCAGCCGGACTCGCCGGCGATGCCCAGCATCTCGTCCCCGTTCACGGTGAACGAGACGCGGTCCAGCGCCTTGACCAGGCCGCGCCGGGTCCGGTAGCCGGCAACGACGTCGTCCACCACGATCATTGCCGGGCGTCCGCGTCGGACCGGGCCCGATCGAGCAGGGCGTTGGACACCAGGAACACGCTGACGAACAACGCCACGACGGTGACGATCGGCGGCCCGATCCACCACCACCGCCGGGCGAGCAAGGCTTGATACTTCAGCGCCCAATAGAGCATGGAGCCGAGCGTCGGCACGTTGTCGTTGGCCAGGCCCAGGAAGGCCAGCGACGTTTCCACCGCCACCACGACCAGGATCGTGTTCACGAAGTTCGCCACCGCCCAGCGCTGCAGGTAGGGCAGCATCTGGCGGCGCAGGATGCGGGGGGTCGACTCGCCGGAGAACCAAGCCAGGGACACGAAATCCCGCTCGCGCATCGAGAGCGCCACCGCGCGGATCTGCCGGGCCGGGAATGGCCAGTTGAACACCACCAGCAACCCGCCCAGTGCCAGCAGGGATGTTTGCCCCTTGGTCAGGGTGGAAAGCAGGATGAGCAGCGGCAGGCTGGGGATGACGATCAGCGCGTCCATGAAGAATGACAGCACGCGGTCCACCCAACCGCCCTTGTAGCCGGCCAGCAGGCCCACCGACACGCCAATGACCGTCGCCACCGCGGCCACGCTCAGCCCGAGCAGGATGGAGTTGCCGGCCGACCAGCACAGCAGCCAGAACGTGTCCTGACCCAGCGCCGTGGTGCCGAGCCAGTGCGCGGCGGTGGGACGCAGGTTGCGCCCATAGGTCTGCCACACGCGCGGATCGGCCGGGGCGAAGTGCGAAACGACCAGGCCGAAGACGAGCAGCGTCGTTGCGACGGCGCCGCCGAACAGCAGCTTGATCGGCACGGCCCTCACTGCTGGCGTATCCGGGGGTCGAGCAGCGGATACAGCAGGTCCACCGCGAGCGTCGCGGTGGCCACGGCGATGATGGAGAACGAGACCGTGCCCATCAGCAGGTTGTAGTCGCCCTGCTGGATGGCCGTGTAGATCAGGGAACCGAGGCCGGGGTAGTTGAACACCACCTCGGTGATGATGGATCCGTTGAAGATAAGCCCCAACTGCAGCGCGAGGAAGGTGACCTGCGGCAGCAGCGCGTTCGGCAGGACGTAGCGCAGGGTCAGCCGGGATGGTCGCAACGCCTTCAGCCGGCCGTAGCTGACGAAGTCCTCGTCCAGCAGCGTGACCGTCAGCGCGCGCATGGAAAGCATCCACCAGCCGAACGTGACCAGCAGGATCGACAGGCCCGGCAGAATGGAGTGGTAGATGATGCTCCAGACGAGTGCCAGGCCGTCGCCGCGGATCGTCGTGGTGAGCGGGAAGACCTGCCAGATGTAGCTGAAAACGATGCTGAGCACCAAGGCGAGCACGAAGTACGGCAGGGGATAGAGTACGATAGCCACACCTTCCAGCAGCCCCGCCAGATAGCTGTTCCGGTGCATGCCGATGAACAGCCCGAGCGCATTGCCCACCACCCAGGCGATCAGCACAGTCGTGATCAGCAGCCCGAGCGTCCATGGCATCGCCTGCGCGATCAGTGTCACGACGGGCGTGGGATACATGGCCATGGACGGCCCGAAATCGTGCGACACCACGACGCGGCGGAGGAAGCCGAGATACTGGGACAGCAGCGATCCGTTCAGCCCGAACGCATCGGACAGCGAAGCCCGCAGCGCATCGACCTGCGATTGCTCCATGTAGGAGCCTTGGGACAGCATCTTCCCCAGCATCGCATCCACCGGGTTCACCGGCAGCAGCCGCGGAATGAAGAAGACGAAGGTCGTCCCGAACAGGATGACCAGGACATAGGTCAGCAGGCGCGAGGCCAGGAACCGGAAACGGTTCGGCACTGGCGGCCGCTCAGATCACTTCGAGGAAGTCGCGATCGGGAAGCGGCGGCAACGGCTTGCCCGGCAGCGCTTGGTACCAGAAGGCCACAGACGCGATATCGTCCTGTAGCGGCAGGTAGCGGCGCGGCGAGTCGGGCCGCCAGCCAAGCGCCTGGATCGTCACGCGCAGGCGGCTGCTGAAGCGGACCGGGTCCATGATGTGCCAGCGATACATGCCGAAGCGCTGCTGCGAACGGTAGGTCCCATCCGGCCGGATCACCTGGGGCAGGCCGGCATAGGCGGTGGTGAACTCGGTATAGGCGCGGGGCTGCCCCGGCTCGCAGTTGCCGATATCGAAGTTGTAGGCGCCGCAGAAGTAATCCTCTGTGCCCGTGCCGCAGATGGTCGGATACTCGCCGTCGTCGTCCATGAAGAACTTGATTTCGCCCTCGCCCCACCAGCCGGTGTTGTTCACTCCCCAGGCCATGTAGCAGCCGACGAAATGGCCTGCGCCCTCCACGCCGTCCAGGATGAGGTGGTCCGTCATGTAGGGCAGCGGGTTGGAGCGGCGGAAACAGGCGTGGAAGTAGGCGGCGTCCTCTGGGACATCGGTCAGGGTGTAGTTGATCTGGTAGTAGAGGGTCATCGTGCCCTCATCCATGTTCGTCAGCGTGAACCGGGCGCGGCGGCGGAACGGCATCTCCCAATAACAGTTGAAGGCACGCCCCGGGTTGACGCAGACCGCAAGCGAATTCACGTGGGCATAGCTCTCCCAGCCGTTGGCGAAGAAGTCGCCGATTGGGCATTCGACAGAAGGGTGGGGCTGGTCGTCCCAGTAGACGCGCAGGATCAGGAACCGCCAGCGTGCGTTACGCACCGTGGCCCAGATCTGCTGGATCGCGCCGGGACCCGCGATGTCGGCGAGAATGCGCGTTTCGCCGGGTCCGATGTCTATGGAGGGCGACACCTTCCATTTGACACCCAGCGAGCGCGCCGGGCTTGCGCCCGTGCCCTCCGTGGCGCGCCCGCCCGCACCGGGCTCACCGTTGAAATTCTCTGGCGAGATTGAACGGGACCGCGCGTCCGAAAGGCGCGGCAACGCGCCGAGGTGCATGCCGAGACCGTTGAAACCAGCCATGTCGTTCCCTCGCAAGCATCTCGGCTATTTCGCCGAGCGACTTTGTATCGTTTAAACCCTGCGCTACCCGATCTTGTGGCGCAAGGCCAGATTGCGCTGCCCAAGGGCCATGGCAAAGCTTACTAGGACCGCCTGTGCGCATCGGCGCGCGATTGTGACCTCGTGGTCATGCGCCGCAAACTATTGCTTCGGTTCGTAAATTCCGTTGCACGGTGGGGTCACGACTGGCGCCGATTCCGCTTCCTGCGTTCGTCTGGTTAACTGATTAGATTCAGAACCTTAATTGCAAAAACAGGCGGGGTCAGAAGCGAATGCCGATTGACAGCATAGGACCACTTCAGCCCCGGCGAGCTTGACCCGGGGAAGCTGGTCGCCTCCCGCAAAAAGCAGCCGTGTATCTGAAATCCGGCCCTAACAGGCCGTCAGTTTTCACGCGGGCTGTGTCACACAAAAGAGTAAGATGCTGAAGCACGCCGCGCCCGAGGCTGCGTCGGTTACGCAGGGTATGCGGTTCCGTCCCGAACAGGCCATTGGCTCGCCGGTATCACGGCAGCACCTTGATCGCCCGTAGCCGTCCAATCGCCTTGAGGATCGCACCCGCGCTGTCCGTCGTATCCGTGAAGCCAGAGCGCCGGATTTTGCCCATGTCGGATACCACGTCGAACCGCGCGTTGAAGACGAAGTCTCCGAACCCCCAACCGACAAGGTTCTGATAGGGGATCGGCCGCAGCCCGTGCTTGGCTACGAGGCCGCTCCAAACCTCGCCCTGGAAGCCCATATGCGTGGCGAGGTTCATCGGCATCGGTGGACCGACCGGCATGCCGAGGCCATCCGCTACCTGCGTCCAGACTTCCTGCCAACGGAACGGCTCGTGCACGTAGTTGAACGCCTCGCCGCGCGCCGCGTCCGTGGTTGCCGCCCAAAGGCTCGCCCGCCCGAGCATGCGGCTGTCTGTCACCTGAGCCCAATGGCGCTCATACACGTCGACCGGTCCTGGAAAGCGCATGGGCGTCCCGGTCGCTCGCGAGATCGCTGCAAAGGCGCCGATCACGGTCGCGATGTTCATTGGATTGCCGACCGCGTCGCCCACCACAACGTCGGGGCGCAGTACGGAGAACGCCGGGCCTCCCGCCTCTGCCCGCCGGCGGAGCTCGTCCTCCTGGGTGTAGTAGAAGTTTGGCGGCAGGTGCCGCGGCCCATCCTCGTGAAACGGTGCCCGGACCGGTCCGAGATGCACGCCATACACCTTCGCGCCCTGGTAGAGCACCACGCGTTCAACGGGCGCACCGGCGCCCTCAAGCCCGTCGAGCAGGTTGACGAGCATCGGTCCGTTCACTGCGACCTCGGCGGCAAGGTCGGGCGCGGGCAGGTAGGCGGCGTAGAACACGTGCGTCACGCCGGAGGCCGCCTTCCGGAGCGCCTCAAGCACGTTGCCGCGGTCGCGGAGGTCGGTGACGATTGTCGGGACTCCTTCGACCTGGCGGCGCCCGAGTGCGGCGACCTTCCAGTCCGGCTGGTCGCGCAGCACGTCGAGCAGCCCGCGCCCGATGATGCCGTTCGCGCCGGCCACCAGCGCCATCCTGTCAGGCATGTCTGTCACCCCTCATCTGTCGCCGACAGAGCGCTTCTGCGCGGCCCGGGTTCGCTCGCCATGGCTTTCCCGCGATAAGTGGCCGATAGCCGCCCCGGCTCAGATGGAGCCCGCCTCCACCATGAAGTTGTTGGCCGTGCACATCGCGGCGTCGTCGGACGCCAGGAACAGCACCATCCGCGCCAGAAAGACGGGCTCGATCGGGTCAGGCAGGCACTGCCGCTTGAGTTGGGCCGCAAGCTTCTCAGGCGTGACCCACAGCTCTTTCTGCCGCTCCGTCATGACCCAGCCCGGCACCACCGTGTTGACACGGATGCGGTGAGGACCGAGGTCGCGCGCGAAGCTGCGCGTCATGCCATGCACGGCCGCCTTGGCCGTGGTGTAGACCGGCATGCCGCCCCCGGCCTCCCACCACGAGTTTGAGCCCATGTTGACGATCGATCCCCGCCTGGCCGCGACCATGTCGGGCGCAACCGCCTGGATGGCGAAGAACATGTGGCGCAGGTTGGCGGCGATGCGCTCGTCATAGTACTCGGGTGTCACGGCGTCCCAGGGGTGCCGGTCGTCGCGCGCAGCGTTGTTGACCAGAACCTCGGCCGCGCCGACGCGCCCCTTGAGCGCAGCGAAGGCATGGCGGAGGGCTTCGATGTCGCGGAGGTCGCAGGGTTCGAAGTGCACAGCGTCCCCGAGAGCGCGCGCCAAGGCCTCGCCCCGCCCGGCATCGAGGTCCACGAAACCGACACGCGAGCCTTGCTCGGCGAAGGCTCGGACGATGTCGGCGCCGATGCCGGATGCGCCGCCGGTAACAAAGACGGCTTTGTCCTTCAGCGACGGGTAGACGGCGAACTCCATAGGCGTGCCCTCCGGCGGTGCGTGTCCGGGATGTTCCCGTCGCCTCCGCTTATCGGGTCCAGCCACCGGGCTGTCCAGGCACCACGTCGCGCCGTGGCTTGTCGTAGCCGTGTTGCATGTGCGGACGGCCGCTTGGGTGCAAGGGGTCTGCTGCATGATCTGACAAGCGGTGCGATGGGCGACGCCCTTCCGCCGCATCGCGCCTGCTGGATCACGGCGGTCGCTCCGACGACCAGCACGCTACGCAGCCCCTCGTCGCCGGCTCACGTGATAATGCCGAGCCTCACCTTGCCTGCGGTCGAGTGATCCCTGGGCGTCAAGCCGATCGGGGCCGCGAACTGCCGGCCGGATCGGAACAGCTCGGGCGCTGGGGTCTTCATCGTCAGCAGCGTCGCGCCGACCGGGCCGACGCCCGGGATCTTGGCAAGGCGCCGGCTGCACTCGTCGGCCCGATGCCGGGCCATGAGCTGGGCATCGACCGCGCGATCTGCGCCTGCAACTGCTCGTAGTCCTTGGCCTGAGCAGCAAATATGGCGCAGACCACCAGAAGCTGCCGCAGCCGCTTGTTGCCAGCCCGGCTAACGCCCCCCCGTAGCCATTATTCCACGCTCAACCAATGATCCCTGCAACAACGCCCCAATCGCACTTATGCCGAGCTTGGCATAAGCGCGGCCCCCTGCCGTGGTCCAAGCAGCGCCAGGTCTGGCAGGAGGAGATCACGGCGGAGATCATCGAGCTTGCCGCGGGGTAGCCGGCCAGTTGCTTAAGCGGTGGCAGGCTGGCTGAACACCCGCGCCAGGGCGTCCTGCGCCTGCCGCTGGATTTGCCGCAGGTGCGCCTCGCCCTGGAAGCTTTCGGCGTAGATCTTGTAGACGTCCTCCGTCCCGGACGGGCGCGCAGCGAACCAGCCCCCATCCGCCGACACCTTCACACCGCCAATTGGGGCGCCGTTGCCCGGTGCCGCCGTGGCCACCGTGCGGACCGGCTCCCCGGCCAGCTCCGTCATCGCAAGCGCGTTGGGCGTGAGCGCCTTCAGCCGCGCCTTCTCCGCCGCAGTGGCCGGGGCGTCCATGCGCTCGTACCAGGACTGGCCCAGGTCGTGCGTGATCCCGGCGTAGGCGGCGGCCGGGTCGGTTCCGGTGCGCGCCGTCATCTCCGCCGCCAGCAGGCCCAGGATCAGGCCGTCCTTGTCCGTCGTCCACACGGACCCGTCCCGACGCAGGAACGACGCCCCCGCGCTCTCCTCCCCGGCGAAGCCGAGCGTGCCGGCGAGCAAGCCATCCGTGAACCATTTGAACCCGACCGGCACCTCCATCAGTGAACGGCCGAGCCGGGCCGCCACGCGGTCAATCATGCCGCTGCTGACCATCGTCTTGCCGACTGCGGGCGCCGCCCCCCAGGCCGGACGGTTCGCGAATAGGTAGCTGATGGCCGCAGCCAGGAAGTGGTTGGGGTTCATCAGCCCGTCCGCCCCGGCCACAATGCCGTGCCGGTCGGCGTCGGTGTCGTTGGCGAAGGCGACGTCGAACCCTCCGCGCATCCCGACCAGCCGTGTCATGGCGTAGGGGGAGGAGCAGTCCATCCGTATCCGCCCGTCCCAATCGGCCGTCATGAACCGGAACGTCGGGTCCACCACGTCGCTGATGACGGTGGCGGCGATGCCGTAACGCTCGATGATCGGCTGCAAGTAGCCGACCGCCGCGCCGCCGAGCGGGTCTATACCAATCCGCACGCCGGACGAGCGGATGATTTCCATGTCAACGACGCTGCCGAGGTCCGCGACGTAGGGACCGACGTAGTCGTGCCGGTGGACCCGGCCCGATTGCAGCGCGCGGCCGAGCGGGATGCGCTTGACGCCGTCCAGGCCCGCGGCGAGCAGGGCGTTGGCGGTGCGCTCGATCTCCCCTGTCACGACCGTGTCGGCCGGGCCGCCATCCGGGGAGTTGTACTTGTAGCCGCCGTCCTCCGGCGGGTTGTGCGACGGGGTGATGACGACCCCGTCCGCCAGCCCGGCCGTCCGTCCGCGGTTGTAGGTCAGGATGGCATGCGAGACGACCGGCGTCGGCGTGAAGCCATCGTGCTCGTCCACGAACGCCTCCACGTCGTTGGCGGCGAACACCTCCAGCGCGGTGGCCAGCGCCGGGCGGGACAGGGCGTGGGCATCAATGCCGACGAACAGCGGCCCGGTGACCCCGGCGACCAGGCGGTGCCGGCACACTGCCTGGCTGATGGCCAGGATGTGCGCCTCGTTGAACGTGCCGTTGAGGGACGACCCGCGGTGGCCCGAGGTGCCGAAGGCGACGCGCTGCGCGGGAACCGCCGGGTCGGGCGCCGTGGTGAAGTAGGCCGTCACCAGGCGCGGCACGTCCACCAGGAGCGACGCGGGAAGCAGCTTGCCGGCGAGAGGGCTGACGGTCATGCGCCATCTTCCGCGCCCAGCGTCATCTCGGCAAGATGCGTGCTGCCATCGTCCTGCGCGTTGCCTTCCATCCAGGTCGTCGCGCTATGGCAACGCCCACCACCATCGCTGACGACAGCAGCTTGCAGTGATTTGCCGCCCGCACCTCACCCACGCGGCCACGGTCCGACCGAACCCGCCAACCTGATAAGGCCCTTGAGATCCAGGTGCGCAGCCCGGCATCAGCCATGTTCCGCCAGCCTCCCGGCTAGGGGCCAGCCCGGTCTGAGTAGTTTCCGAACCCTCCCAGACGCCTGCCTTAGCTGTATTCAAGTTCTCCGGCACGGATCTGGTTAGGTCCGGTAGCGACGCGCGTGAGGGAGTCTGGGATGAGCAACGGCCAGCACGACGACCAGCCCGGGGCGCACATCGCCCAAAACCAGCAGGCCTACGCGCTCGGCCGCGCCGACGACCTGCAGTTCCTGCAAGCCTGGGAGCGTGGCCTTGTCCCCCTGGTCGGCGCAGCGGTGCGGGTCCGGCAAATCCGCCGCATCCTCGCCACGCCGCCCCAGGCCAGCTCGCAGGTGCAGTAGGCCGTGCCATGCCGTGCCCATCCGCCTTTTCTCAGGAGCTAGCACTTGCGCATCGCCCAGATTGCCCCGCTGCACGAAGCCGTCCCACCGCGGCTGTATGGCGGCACGGAGCGGGTCGTTTCCTTTCTGACGGAGGAACTGGTAGCGATGGGCCACGACGTCACCCTGTTCGCCAGCGGGGACTCGGTGACAGGGGCCGAGCTTGAGGCTGTTTGGCCGCAAGCGTTGCGGCTGGACCCGTCCATCCGCGACACGGCCGCGCCGCACATGCTGCTGATGGAAGCTGTGCGGCGCCGCGCAGCCGAGTTCGACGTCATGCACTTCCACATGGATTATTGGCCGTTTAGCCTGTTCAGCCGGCAGCGCACGCCGTTCCTGACCACCATGCACGGGCGGCTGGACCTGCCCGAGCTGCAGCCGGTGTTCGACGCCTTTCCGAACGTGCCCGTTGTCGGCATCTCCGACAGTCAGCGCGGGCCGCTGCCGCAAGCGCACTGGGTTGGGACGGTGCTGCATGGCCTGCCGCCGGGCTTGCTGATGCCGCAGCCCGGCCAGCACGACTACCTTGCCTTCTTGGGCCGCATCGCGCCGGAGAAGGGTCCGGACTGTGCCATACGCATCGCCCGTGCCTGCGGCATTCCGCTGCGGATGGCAGCCAAGGTCAGCGACGCCGACAGGTCCTACTTCGAAGCGATCATCCAGCCCATGCTGGCCGAAGGCGGCGTGGAGCTGGTGGGCGAGATCACCGACGCCGAGAAGCCCGCCTTTCTGTCCGGCGCCCGCGCGCTGCTGATGCCGATCTCCTGGCCCGAGCCGTTCGGTCTGGTAATGATCGAGGCCATGGCCTGCGGTACGCCGGTCATCGCGTTCAACCGCGGGGCGGTGCCCGAAATCGTCGAGGATGGCCGGACCGGCTTCATCGTCGAGAACGAGGCCGGCGCGGTTGCCGCCGTCGCACGCCTGGGCCGCCTGCCGCGCGCTGCGGTGCGGGCCGCGTTCGAGGCGCGGTTCACCGCCCGGCGCATGGCGGAGGATTACATGGCGATCTACCAGGACCTGGCAGACCGTCAGGTTGGGCCGCGCGTCCTGCTCGCGAACGCCACAACCCTACTCGCGAGTGCCGCAGAATGAGCGGCGCGGGATGAGCCGGCACCGGGTCCGCCACCCATGACCCAGCTTGGGACCGTGCCGGGTGAGTTCCACATCCCTGCCGCCGCGTCGCTGCACTCCCACCGGACCCGCACGCTGAAAAGCGGCGACGCCTTCGGGGTATTCGACACGGACGGCGACGTGCCCGGCATCCTCGGCAGCACGGACGGGGTGTACTTCCGCGACACCCGCCACCTGTCCAAGCTCGTGCTGCTTGTCGGCAATCGGCGGCCGGTGCTGCTCAGCTCGACCTTGCGCGACGACAATGCCGAGTTGACCTGCGACCTCGCCAACCCGGACCTTTATGCGGACGGCCACGGAGACGGGCAGCCTGTCATCGACCAGGACATGCTGCACCTGCGGCGCTCCCGCTTCCTTTGGCAGGCCACCCTGCATGAGCGCCTGTCGGTGCACAGCTTCGCCGAGCACCCGGCACAGGTCAGGATCGAGCTGCACTTCGCTGCCGACTTCGCCGACCTGTTCGAGGCCCGCGGCCTGACGCGCCCCAGCCACGGCCCGCACCTCCCGCCGGAGTGCAGCCGGGACAGCGTGACGCTGGCCTATGAAGGCCTGGATGGGCAATGCCGCACCACCCGGCTCCGGTTCAGCCCTGTGCCGGCGTCGCTCAACGGACATCGCGCCGTATTCGAATTCAGCATCGCGCCTGGCGAGACCCAACTCGTGTTCATCGAGGCCACCTGCAATGCCGCGCCCGTGGCCGAGCCGCCACGCCTGGCCTTCAAGCGTGCGCTGTATCAATCCCGCCGCCGCCTGCGCCGGGAAAGCGCCCGCGCCGCGGCGGTCGTGACCTCCAACGAGGTGTTCAACGAGGCGATGCGCCGCTCGGTCGGCGACCTTTACATGCTTGTCACCGACAAGGACACCGGCGCCTATCCCTATGCCGGCGTACCCTGGTTCTGCGCAGCCTTCGGGCGGGACGCGCTGGTGACGGCGCTGCAAACCCTTTGGATCGACCCATCCATCACCTGCGGCGTGCTGGCCTACCTGGCCAAGAACCAGGCGACCGCAACCGACCCGGCAGCCGACGCCGAACCCGGCAAGATCCTGCACGAGGTGCGCCACGGCGAGATGGCGGAACTGGGCGAAGTGCCGTTCCGCCGCTATTACGGCAGCGTGGACAGCACGCCGCTGTTCGTCATGCTGGCCGGCGCCTACCTCGACCGTACTGGCGACCTGGCGACGGTCGCCGGGCTGTGGCCCAACATCCTGGCCGCGCTGGCGTGGCTTGACGGACCGGGCGACCGCGACGGCGACGGCTTCGTCGAGTATCACCGGCAGACCCCAGAAGGCCTGGCCAACCAGGGCTGGAAGGACAGCCACGACTCCATCTTCCATGCCGATGGCACCCTGGCGACGGGCGCCATCGCGCTCGCGGAGGTGCAGGGCTATGCCTACGCCGCGCGCCGGGCGGCGGCCGACATCGCCCGCAAGCTGGGCCATGCAGCGGAGGCGGACGCCCTGGATGTCCGCGCTGCTGCCCTGCAAACGGCGTTCGAGGCGGCGTTCTGGTGCGAGGATATCGGCACCTATGCCATTGCCCTGGATGGCACAAAGCAGCCCTGCCGGGTGCGCGCATCCAACGCCGGGCATCTACTGCTGACCGGCATCGCCGCGCCGGAGCATGGCCTGCTGGTCGCGGCGCAACTGCTGTCCCGGCGCTTCTTCGGCGGCTGGGGCGTGCGGACGCTGGCGGCAGGCGAGCCGCGCTACAACCCCATGAGCTACCACAACGGCTCCGTGTGGCCGCACGACAATGCGCTGATCTCGCTGGGCCTGGCGCGCTACGGCTGCCGGGTTGAGGCCGCGCGGCTGCTCGGCGCCATGTTCGATGCCTGCCAGGCCACCGAGCTGAGGCGCCTGCCGGAACTGTTCTGCGGCTTCCCCCGCCGCCGGGCGCAGGCGCCGGTGGACTACCCGGTCGCGTGCTCGCCGCAGGCATGGTCGGCGACGGCGCTGCTGGCGATGCTGCAGGCTTGCCTGGGTCTAAGCTTCGACCCGGCCAACCGAACCGTACGCTTCACCCGGCCGATCCTGCCCGAGTGCCTGGACGAGGTGTCCCTGCTGAACCTGGAGGTCGGGGGCGCCTGCATCAGCGTCAGGCTGCGCCGGGCCGGCGACGAGGTGGCGATGAACGTGACCCATCGCACCGGGGACATCCAAGCCGTGCTGGTGAGCTGACGCAGGCGGGCATGCGCTCACCCGATGCCAGCGCTTGCGGCAGGCCGCTCGACGCGGGCGTTGCGGCGCATGGTCTGCGGCGGTTGGCCGTATGCCCGCAGGAACGCGCGCCGCATCCGCTCACGGTCGGCAAAACCGGTCTCGTTGGCAACGGTGTCGATGGGATGCCGCCCCTGCTCCATCATCACCCGGGCCGCCTCGACGCGCAGGTTCTCCACCGCCTTGGCCGGCGATTGGCCCGTCTCGGCGTGAAAGGCCCGGCTGAACTGGCGCGGGCTGAGGCGCGCGGCGCCGGCCAATTGCTCCACCGACAACGGCGTGTGCAGGTTGAGCTTGGCGTATTCCAGCGCGCTCTGGATGCGGTCGGACTTGGCATCGAGTTCGAGCAGCGCCGAATGCTGCGATTGGCCGCCGGCGCGGCGGTGATGGATGACCAGCGCCTTGCTCACCATGCGGGTGATCTCCGCGCCGAGATCGTTCTCGACCATGCTCAGCGCAAGGTCGATGCCGGCGGACATGCCGGCCGACGTCCATACCGGCCCATCCACGATGAAGATGCGGTCCTCCTCCACCTTGACCGCGGGATAGCGCCTCTGAAGCTCCCGGGCATGCGCCCAATGGGTCGTCGCGCGGCGGCCGTCGAGAATGCCGGCCTCAGCCAGCACGAATGCGCCGGTGCAGACGGACGCCACGCGCCGCGACCGCAGCAGGGCGCGCTGCACGAACCCGATGAGGGCCGGGGTGGCCGCAGTAAGCCCGGTGGCGCCGCCAACAACGACCGTGTCGAAGTGGCTGTCGTCGAACGCGTCGGTGTGGACGCTCACGCCCAGTGAGCTACGGACCGCGCTGCCCGACTCCGACAGCAGGTGGACATCGTAGAACGGGCCGCCGGCAGAAAGGTTGGCGAACTCGAACACGGACAGCGCCCCGAAGCCCATCACCTGGAAACCGGGAGCGACGATGAAACCGAGCCGCAGCATGGGCACCTCCTCTGTCCTAAAAGGTGGTATATCTGACATTTGCGCCAGAAGCGAGCAGGCATAGGTATCTCTCCAGCACTGGCATCAGCCTGGTGGAGCGGAGACAACGGTGCTCACTCCACCGCCGCATTGGCTGGCAGGCTGACCGCGAACACATGCACCACAAACGTCGGAACAGTTCTCTACTACAAGGACTGCGGGAGCGGCCCGGCTGTCTGTCGAGCAGGTCGAGTCTTCTCATAGAAGCCCCGTTCCCGCCCGTTCACCCCGAATGCCGAAGATATCAATCAACAAGGAACACCCCGTCATGGCGCGTCACTCCAACAAGATCGCCGTGGTGACCGGGGCCTCTAAAGGCATCGGCGCGGGCGTTGCCAGGCGTTTGGCCGCTGAAGGCGCCACGGTCGTCGTCAACTACTCGTCGAGCCAAGACGGGGCGGAGGCAGTCGTTTCTGAAATCAAGCAAGGGGGCGGGCAGGCCCTTGCCTTGGGCGGGAGCGTCGCCGACGAGGCACAGGTCGCCCACCTGTTCGAAGGAGTCCGGTCGGCGTTCGGCCGGGTGGACATCCTGGTGAACAACGCAGGCGTTTACGCGCCCGCACCGCTCGACGCGCTCTCGGTCGCCGAGTTCCACCGGCACTTCGACATCAACGTGCTGGGCCTTCTCCTCGCAACCAAGGCCGCCATGCCGCTGTTCCCCGAGGCGGGCGGCAGCATCGTCAACATCAGTTCGATCGTCAGCACGTTCGCGCCGGCCGCCGCCGCGGTTTATGTCGGCACCAAGGGCGCAGTTGACTCGATTACCAAAAGCCTGGCCAAGGAGTTCGCGCCCCGCAAGGTGTGCGTCAACGCGATCCGGCCCGGCTTCGTGCTGACGGAAGGCGTCCACGCGGCCGGCATGAGCGGAGGCGAGTTCGAGGCGCAGATGCTGGCCCTCACGCCCCTGGGGCGGGCTGGCCAGCCGGAGGACATCGCCGCTGCCGTAGCCTTCCTCGCGTCGGACGATGCGAGCTGGATCACCGGGGATACGCTCAACGTGGCCGGTGGCGCCAGCATGTGACGGGTCGCAAGTAGAATGACGGTGCAATCGCGTTCGCCTCCACTCCGACGAGGCGGCAGCCAAAATCCCAGGTTGTTGGCAGCAGCGGCAACCGAATAGCAATCAAGACGGTGCCGAGCAGGAGATGTCGCCTTCTGTAATCCGGGTAAGAAGGCCCGGTGAACAAAAAGCGCGAGTTGCAATCTCCCTTGGCGAGCGACGGCACGAATTGATGGGCCGTCGGCAGATCGAAAGAATGTTCCATGAGTTACGTTTTGCGAGACAAGATTGCCGTCATCACTGGCGGCAGCAGCGGCATCGGCCTGGCAACGGCCAAGCGGTTCGTTTCCGAAGGCGCCTTTGTTTTCATCACCGGTCGCCGGCAGGCGGAACTGGACAGCGCCGTGGCGGAAATCGGCGGCAACGTGGTCGCCATTGCTGCGGACTCATCAAGTCTGGTCGATCTCGACAGAGTCTACGAGACAGTCCGGGCGAACAAGGGACGGATTGACATCGTCGTTGCGAACGCCGGAATTCTCGAACACGCGCCGATCAGTCAGGTCACCGAAGAGCACTTCGACCGGGTGTTCTCGGTCAACGTCAAAGGACTTGTCTTCACCGTCCAGAAGGCGCTCCCGTTGATGCCCGATGGCAGCGCCATCATCCTGATGTCGTCAACCGTTGCGAACAAGGGCCTTGGCCGCAGCGGCGTCTACGCAGCCACCAAGGCCGCCATCCGCAGCTTCGCCCGGAACTGGATCGTCGATCTGAAGGACCGCAAGATCCGGGTGAACGTCATCAGCCCCGGTCCAATCGACACCCCCGGCCTGTCCGGGGCGGCTCCGAACGCCGAGGCGCTGTCGGCCATGATGGCACGGATGGCAGCTCAAGTGCCGCTTGGCCGGGTGGGTGTGCCGGACGAGATCGCGACGACAGCCGTGTTCCTGGCGTCGGATGCGTCGAGCTTCATCAACGGCGCCGACATCCAGGTGGACGGCGGCTGGGCCCAGATCTGAGCAGCGAACCGCCGTTCCTGCTCACGCGGTGGCGCAAGAGAATAACAAGGGATCGCTTCATGGCCGGAATTCTCGTCACTGGTGCGACCGGTCATCTGGGCCGCCAGACAATCGAGGTCTTGCGGCAGCTTACTCCCGCCGAGCGGAATGTCGCACTCGCACGTGATCCAAGCGTGCTGTCGGAAGTGCCCCTCAATCGCACTGTGCCGTCATGCCGCCATCAACGACGATCCCGGTCCCGGTGACGCATCGCGCCTCGTCCGACGCCAGGAACGGCGCGGCATGGTCGGACTCCGGACGCGCTGTTGACACGCCGAAGTGGCTGCCGCCCAATCCCGGCCAACAATGACCCAGGGAGCGAGATGTCATGCCGACCGCGATTGGCCGCCGCACAGCCATGCTGACCACCGGTGCCGCCCTGGCAGCGCCTGCAGGAGCATGGGCGCAGACCGCCGCCACCGTGGTGGAAACGACAGGCGGAAAGCTTCGTGGCGTGGCTGCCAACGGTGCCATCTGCTTCAAGGGCATACCGTATGCCGCCTCCACCGCCGGGTCGAACCGCTTTCTCCCGCCAGCTTCCGCCGCACCCTGGCCCGGCGTGCGGGACGCCACGGCGTTCGGATCTTCGGCACCGCAATTGCCAGCGTCCACCGACCCGCTGGGCGCCTGGTACGGCGCGCTGCAGCCGATCTCTGAGGACTGCCTCTCGCTCAACGTTTGGACGGCGGGGGCGACGGGCAAACGGCCGGTCATGGTATGGCTGCACGGTGGCGCCTGGGTCAGTTGCGCCGGCTCGGCTCCGGGCTTCGACGGCACGGTGCTGGCGCGCGACGGCGATGTGGTCGTGGTCACGATCAACCACCGGCTCAACCTGTTCGGCTACATCAGGCTCGATGACCCGGACGACCGGTTCGCGCAGTCCGGCAATGCCGGAGTGCTGGACATGGTCGCGGCGCTGCGTTGGGTTAGGGACAACGCCGCCGCGTTCGGCGGTGATCCGGGCAACGTCACGATCTTCGGTCAATCGGGCGGCGGCGCCAAGGTCAGCGCGATGCTTGCCTGCCCGGCGGCGCGCGGCCTGTTCCACAAGGCGATAGCCCAGAGCTGCTCAGGCAGCCTGCGTCTCGCTCCGCCGGAGGAAGCTGCCGCCTCGGCACACGCCCTGGCGCGGAAGCTGGAGATCGGCCGGCCGACCGGGGCCGCGCTGCAGGCCGTGCCGGCGGAAACGCTGATCCCGCTGATGAAGGGAATGCCGCCGGTGTTCCGCCCGGTGCTGGACGGCGCGACCTTCTCCGCAAATCCGTTCGAGCCGACGGCCCCGGCCGGAGCCGGAAACATCCCCGTCATGTTCGGCAACGCAGCCACTGAAACCACCCTGTATATGGCAGCGGACATGGCAAACTTCTCACTCGACGAAACGGAGGTGGCGCGCCGGCTCGCCCGCTTCCTCCGAACCGACCCGGCCGCCACCGCCGGGATCATCGCCGCCTACCGCTCCACGATGCCGTCGGCGACACCGGGCGAGATCATGGCCGCGGTCACCACCGACTACACCTATCGCCGCAACACCACGCGAGAGGCGGCGCTGCAATCGGCCGCGGCGCAGGCGCCTGTTTACACCTACGTCTTCGATTGGCGCACCCCCGTGCGCGGCGGCGTACTGCAGTCGCCGCATACGTCCGAGGTCCCGTTCGTGTTCGGGACGGCGCCGGTTGCAGAGGCCCTGCTGGGGACCGGGCCGGACATCGCGCCGCTGACGCAGATGATGGTCGCCACCTGGTCCGCCTTTGCGCATACCGGCAACCCGGCCAACCCCCACGTGCCCACTTGGCCCCGCTACGAGGCCGCAAACCGCAGCACGATGCTGCTGTCCCGCCAGAGCGCGGTGGCCAGCGATCCCGGCGGAGAGCGGCGGGAAGCGCTCGGCGCCCTGCCGCTCTTCGAATACAGCATGCCGGTGAACTATCCCCTGGCGTGACGGATGGAGCAGATTGCAGTTGGGTCCGGACGCGCGGCGACCAGACCCAACTGCATCCTCTGCTCACAAACAAAAAAGCTGGACCTGCGCGGCCGGAACGTGGGGATGGCCGGCCTTCTGGTTCCAAGAGGCCGATGCCGGACGACGAGCGCCCATTTGGGGTGCGTGGCCGCCGGGTTGGCAGCGACGTGCCAACGGCAGTCCAGCCACACGGCCATTCAACGCTTTGCGGCGGCGATCTCCGGCCGGTCGGCATGCCCGGGTGCAAATGCCTCGCCAGCCCAGTCGAGAAACGCCCGTAGCTTCGGCGCCTGCGCCTGGGGTGCGGCGAACATGAGCCGCATCGGGCGGGACGGACCCTCGTAGCCCGGCAGCACCCGGACGAGGCGGCCGGTCGCGAGATGGTCGGCCAGCAGCAGCTCGGCAAGCAGCACGATGCCAAACCCACGCAGCGCGGCTTCGATCAAGGCCCGGCTGTCGTTGGCGAACAGCCGCCCGGTAGGTTCGATCGCGATCGGTGGACCCTTGGACCAAAAGCGCCAAACCGTCGGCGCCGGATGCGTGGCGAACACGTAATCCAGGCACTCGTGGTCCCGCAATTCGGCCGGATGCTTTGGCATGCCCCGGCGCGCAAGGTAGTCCGGGGAGGCGCACGGGATCAGCCGGTAGGGCGCCAGCGCGCGGGCGACCAGGGTGGAGTCCGGCTCATCCCCGATCCGGACCGCGGCGTCGAAACCTTCCTCGATCAGGTTGATGCGGCGGTCGGTAAGCTCGAAATGCAAACGGATGTCCGGATACATCGCCAGGAACCGCGTCGCCTCCGGAACCAGGCGGACGGTCCCGAATGCCACCGGTGCGGTCACCCGGAGAGTGCCGCGCGGCGTTCCGGCCTGTGCGGCAACGCTTGCCGCCGCCGCATCCGCTTCGGCAAGGGTGCGCCGGCATCCCTCAAGGTAAAGCAGCCCCGCCTCCGTCAGGCTCTGCCGCCGCGTGGAACGGTTGAGCAGCCGGGTGCCGAGCCGCTGCTCGATGGTGGCTATGTGCTTTCCGACCATCTGCGGCGACAGGCCGAGGCGCGCAGCCGCTGCGGCGAAGGAACCGGTTTCCGCAGCTTTCAGGAACACCTCCATCTCCGTCAGCCGGTCGGCCATTCCCCACTCCTGATTTCGAAACTCCCGGTTGCTGCATAGCTAATCGCGGCCAACCGCCAACCCTACCTCATACCGGGACAGGAGAAGCATCATGAACATCGGCATACTTGGCGCAGGGGCGATCGGCGGCGCGGTGGCAAAGCTCGCGGCGGACCGTGGCCACGAGGTGATGATAAGTTCCAGGCATCCGGACAGCCTGGCCGGACTTGCCGCCGGCATCGGCTGCCGCATGGGCAGCCTTGAGGACGCCGCGGCTTATGGCGGGCTGTGTGTCGCCGCGGTCCCGTTGATGGCGTTGGACAGCCTCTCGGTGGAGCATCTCGCCGGGAAGATCGTCGTTGACGCCATGAACTACTACCCTGAACGCGACGGGCTGATTGCGCCGCTGGACGAGAGGACCACAACGACCAGCGAGCTCGTAGCCGCACGTCTGCCGGGTGCGCGCATCGTCAAGGCGTTCAACGCCATCCTGGCCAAGGATCTGCCGGACGACACGCGACCGCCGGTGCCCCAGGGGCGCCGTGCGTTGCCGATTGCCGGGGACGATCCCGCGGCCAACCGGATCGTGGCGGAGCTGCACGACGCGTTCGGCTTCGACGCGCTGGATACCGGGCCGCTCGCGCAGAGTTGGCGGTTCGAGCGGGCCAAGCCGGCCTATTGCATTCCCCTGGACATGGATGGGCTGCGCCGGGCGCTCGATGCCGCGACCCGCGACGGAGAATTGCCGCATGGCTCGTGGCGGCGTTGAGGGGATACTTTAGGAGAACAAAGGTCCATGTTCTACGAATTGGCCACCTTGGCGTCTCCGCTGCTTGCGATCAGCGACGCCTCGGAAGGCGCCCGCGCTTGGACGTCCGATCCGGCAGCTGGCGGCACGCTGCTGGGCTGTTGGCGGACGGAGATCGGGACGCTCGGACGGCTGCTGGTCCTGCGCGGCTTCGACACGTGGGAGGCCCTTGCTAAGGAGCGCGACCGCGCCCTGCTCAGCGACCGCCCGTTCAATGCGGGCAGCAGCGTCACGGCCCTCAGCATGGACAGCTATGCACCCTTCCCGTTCCTGCCGCCCGCCCGCCCCGGCGCTTTCGGCGCCGTTTACGAATTCCGCACCTATAAGCTGAAGCCCGGCGGGTTGCCCGCGACACTTGCGGGCTGGCAGAAGGCGATTGGGCCTGCACGGGACTATACCGCGCACCTGGTCATCAACATGTATGCGCTGGACGGACCGCCGCGGATCACCCACGTTTGGGGCTTCGCAGACCTGGGACAGCGTTCCGCGCTCCGCTCCCAAGCCTACGCTGCCGGTGTCTGGCCTCCCCAGGGCGGTCCTGACCAAATCGCGGAGGCGACGTCTACCATCGGGCTGCCGGAAGGTTATTCGCCGTTGGCCTGAAGGTGTCCCGCACTGCCCCGTCCGCTTGGGCGGCCCAGCCCGTTTCGGCTCGGTGGCCGTGATAGACGTTGTGCGGCCCCTAGCCGAACGGCCAACCCACCTGATGTGGTCGGGGCGTCAGCATCGAAGATCAAGAGCGCCATGACACCGCCGGAGACCACGATCCATGCCAAGCCCCGTTGCCGTAGCCGTTCGCACGCTCGTCGAGGGTGGGGTCGAGTTGGTCGCGGCCTTCAACCGGAAACGCCTGCCCAAGGCTGAAAGTCCCTACCTCGTCGGCATCCACGCGCCCATGGCGTCGGAGCTGACGCTGAGAGACCTTGCCGTGACCGGATCAATCCCGGCGGGGCTCAGTGGCCAATACCTCAAGATGGGCGCGAACCCGGTCAATCCCGAACATGCGGGCCACCATTGGTTCCTGGGTGACGGCATGGTGCACGGCATCGCCATCGAAGACGGCAAGGCCCTGTGGTATCGCAACCGTTGGATCCGCTCACAGCTTGCTGCGGCGGCGCTCGGCCAGGCCGCCGCACCCGGACCACGCCGGGGACGCAACGACACCGTGAACACCAACGTGGTCCGTATCGGCGGCCGCACTTTCGCCCTGGTGGAAGCGGGCAGCTTCCCCGTCGAACTGTCCGACACCCTGGAGGAGCAAAGCTACAATCCGTTCGACGGGACGCTGGGCGGCTCGTTCACGGGGCATCCGCATCTGGACCCACTCACCGGCGAGCAGCACGCGATCGCCTATGACGGCAGCATCTGGGACGCCGTCCGCCACGTCGTCGTCTCGGCAGACGGCAAGGTGGTCCGCGACGTGCCGATTGCGGTCGAGCACGGTCCCTGCATCCACGATTGCGCTTTCACCGCACGGTTCGCCATCGTCCTCGATCTGCCCGTCACGTTCTCGATGCGCGCCGTGCTCGGCGGTCACCAATTTCCATTCCGTTGGAACCCGGCCCATCACGCCCGCATCGGCCTGCTGCCGCGGCATGGCGAGGCCGCGGAGATGATCTGGTGCGATGTGGAGCCGTGCTTCGTCTTCCATGTGGCCAACGCCTATGATGACGAGGACGGCCGGGTCATCCTCGACGTCATCGCCTACGCCACGATGTTCGACTCTGGCGCCAGCGGCTTGGATGCGCTGGGCCGCCTTGAGCGCTGGACGCTTGACCCTTCGACGCGCCGGGTCGGACGGCGGGTCATTGACGACACGCCGCAGGAATTTCCCCGCATCGACGAGCGGCGGTTCGGCCAGAGCTGCCGCTATCTTTACACGGTGTCCGTTCCGCCTGACGGCAACCCGCAACTGACCGGCGCCACCCGGCTCTACAAGCATGACCTCAAGACCGGCGGCTGCCAGGCGCACGACTTTGGCGACGGCCACCTGCCCGGCGAATTCGTGTTCGTGCCGGCCGCCGCCGATGCGGAGGAGGACGAGGGCTGGCTTCTCGGCCTTGTCATCAACACGGCAGAAGAAACCACCGATCTTGCGATCCTTAATGCGCGAGCCTTCGAGGCGCCGCCGGTCGCCATGGTCCGGCTGCCGCACAGGATACCGCCGGGGTTCCACGGGAACTGGTTTCCAACCCAATAGCTGCGCCCCGGTGCGGCCCCGCATCCTTGCATCCAGCGTCATGGGAAATACCACGCGGCCTCCAGGCCGGCTATTTCCGACAAAGCAGACGGCCTGTATCGCATCAGGCCCTGACTGGCGTTTTTTCACCCCTCACCATCTGCTTACCTGCCGTCCGCCCGGAGCAGGTTCCCGCTGGATCGGGAAGGGTTTACCTAGTGGCATGCCCCAAGTCCGAAAACTGCGCCGTCCCCTGGTGCTGGCCTCCGTCATGGCCGCCATGTTCATGATCGCGATCGAGGCGACCATCGTCTCGACCGCGATGCCGCAGATCGCGGGCCAGCTTGGCGACCTGCATCTGTATTCCTGGGTGTTCTCGTCCTTCCTGCTGACCCAGACCGCCACCACCGTCGTGTTCGGCAAGCTCGCCGACCTGTATGGCCGCAAGCCCGTCCTGCTCGTTGGCATCGCCATCTTCCTGGTGGGCTCCGCCCTGTGCGGCTTCGCCTGGTCCATCCCCTCCCTGATCGCATTCCGCCTGCTCCAGGGCATCGGAGCCGGCGCGATCCAGCCGGTGGCGCTGACCGTCGTCGGGGATCTTTATTCGGTGCAGGAGCGCGCCAAGATCCAGGGCTACCTCGCCAGTGTCTGGGGCGTATCGTCCGTGGCTGGGCCGCTCGCCGGCGGGCTGATCATCCAGCACCTCAACTGGTCCTGGATCTTCTGGGTCAACCTGCCGATCGGGCTTGCCGCCGCAGCCAGCTTCACCGCCTTCCTGCACGAGGACATCAAGGCCCAGAAGCGGAGCGTGGACGTGGCCGGGGCGGCCCTGTTCACCGTGGCGGTCGCGTCCTTGATGGTAGCCCTGACGCAGTTCGGCATCTCCGACATGCCCACGGCGCTCGGGGCCGCCTGCGCTTTCCTGGTGAGCACGGGCCTGTTCGTTTGGCAGGAACGGCGGGCCAGGGAGCCGATGTTGGCGTTCGGCCTGTGGGCTCGCCGCCCGGTGGCCACGGCCAACGCCGCGACGTTGCTGAGCGGCATGACGGTGATCGGCCTCACGACCTTCCTGCCGATGTATGTCCAGGGCGTGCTGAGCCAGTCGGCACTGGTGGCGGGCTTCGCGCTGACCATGATGGTGCTGGGCTGGCCGGTTGGCGCCACCCTCGCGGCCAAGAACTTCGCCCGCTTCGGCCTGCGCAGCACGCTCCTGTTCGGCGCGTCCCTGCTGCCGCTGGGTGGGCTGGCGTTTGTGATCCTGGGTCCCAGGACATCGCCGGTGGTGGCGGGCATCGGGTCGGTCGTCATGGGCCTGGGCATGGGCTTCCTGAGCACCTCGGCCATCGTCATCATCCAGGACAGCGTCGGCTGGACCGAACGCGGCTCGGCCACGGCGTCGAACATCTTTTCGCGCAACCTCGGCAGTACCTTGGGCGCCGCCGTGCTGGGCGCCGTCCTGAATGCCAGCCTGGCGCACCGGGTCAACGGGGTTGCCGCGGTGACGCCGGATCAGCTCCGCCAGTTGCTTGACCGTCCCGGCGCCGCGGTTGGCGATGCGGTGGTGCGGGCGGCGCTGGGCCAGTCGCTCCATCTCACCTTCTGGGCGGTGTTCCTGACGGCGGTTCTGACGCTTCTGCTGGCCACTCTGGTGCCTTCGGTCGCCCTCACCAAACCGGCGGAAGCGGTGATTGCGGAGTGATACGCTCCAACCCTGCCAGTCTCTGACCACCGACATGCCGGCGGATCAACGACGTGCTGCTCGCGATGGGCAACGGGTTCGCGTTTATGGGCAGCGGGGATTTATCCATGTGCAATAGGAGCAGCAGGCCGTGATGAGAACCTTGATCAGCCTGATGCTTGCAGGCGCCACGTTGCTGGCCTCGACTGCCGTTGCGGCTGAACCGGAAGCGGCGCGGGTGCTGGCCCCCAGCGGCACGTTGAGGGCTGCCATCAACTTCGGCAATCCTGTCCTGGCGCAAAAGGACCATGCCACTGGAGAGCCGCGGGGCGTCTCGGTCGCGCTCGCGCGTGAACTCGGGCAGCGCCTCGGCGTGCCCGTGCAGGTCGTGCCTTACGAGGAGGCTGGGCAGGTCGCGGCGGCGGCCGTGCAAGACGCATGGGACGTGGCCTTCCTGGCGATTGACCCGACCCGCGGCGCCACGATCGAGTTCACGGCGCCCTATGTGCTGATCGAGGGGACCTATGTGGTGCCACCGGGCTCCAAGCTGGACAGCATTGACGCAGTGGACCAGCCAGGCGTCCGCATCTGCGTAGCGGCCAACAGCGCCTACGACCTGTTTCTGACCCGGGCGCTGCATCACGCTGAACTCGTCCGCTTCGCCAGGAGCGGAGAGGCCGAAGCCGCATTCCTGCACGGTGGCTTCGATGCTCTCGCGGGGGTGAGGCAGCCGTTGGCGGCCCTGGTGCGGACCCATCCAGAGTTGCGCTTGCTGCCTGGCCGCTTCATGGCGATCCAGCAGGCGATGGTAGTGCCAAAAAGCCGGGCCGCAGGGGCGCCGTACTTGCGCGGCTTCGTGGAGGAAATGAAGGCATCAGGCTTTGTCCGTGCCGCACTCGACGCGACGGATCAGCACGAGGCCGAAGTCGCCCCGGCCGAGTGAAGCCAAGCCCAATTTTCCCGCATGGGTCCGGACGCCATCCCGCGCGGCAAGCCGAGGGAACGCCGGCTTACGCTGTATGGTTGGGGACCGCGGCGGACCGCCTCGTCCGCCGCATGCCTCAGCGCAAGACCTGGCGAACCTCGAAGCCGCGGCAATGCCCGTCAAAGCCGGATTCGTTCACTGCCCGGCGCCCCAAGGCGGCAGGGCGGTGAGGAACTGGCTTAGCCGCTCGGTATAGAACTTGGCCATAATCAGCGTACCATGCCCGCGGGTTTCTGGACTCTCCGGTACCAGGTCATATTCCCCATGCGGCAGCCGGGCCACCGCACGCTCGACGATACCGGACTCCGGCGGGTTGCGCTCGTCGTCGGCCGAGTTGATCACCAGCACCGGCCGGGTGATTCGCCCCAAACCCGGCGCCGCGTCGTAGTCGTGCGACGAGTCCCACTGATACACCCAGTCGTTTGCGTCCGGCACAGGCGCCGCGAGCAGGCGCCCAACGATCGTATCTGCCCCTGCCGCCGTCGGCGCCTGTCCCTGCCAGCCGAGGTTGCCGCCGGCGGTGGCGACGCCGAAACTCGCAATGGCATACGGCAACGAGCGCGGCGGAGTGGTATAGCTGCCGTTGGCATAGGTCGGGTCGTTGCGGATCGTCTCCACCATGAGCCGCCGCATCATCCAGTTCCGGCTCGCCATGGCGGAGGGCTGCGACGCCATCGGCACGAAGCCGTCGGCGAAATCCGGATGCTGCTCGGCCCAAAGCCAGCTCTGCATCCCGCCCATCGAGTAGCCCAGGACCAGCCGCAGGTGCTGCAAATGCAGGCCCTCGGTGACCAGCCGATACTGCGCCGCCACCGTATCGTCGTAGTCGTAGGCGGGGAACTTGGCGCGCAGCCCCTCGGACGGCTTGGTGGAGCCGCCGGCGCCGACCGAATCCGGTAGGATGACATAGTATTTCGACACGTCCAGCGGCTGGCCCGGCCCGAACAGCACCCCGGCGAAAGACGGCGCCAGCATCGCCGCCCCCGACTGCGCCGTGCCGTGCAGGATCAGCACCGGCTCCCCGGACGGGCTGCCGACGGTGCGGTAGTGCATCCGCAGCTCCGGCAGCGCCTCGCCCGTGTGGAAGCGGAAATCATGCAGGACGAAGTCGGCCTCCTGCACCGGCGGCAGGTCAGCAGCCGCCGCTGTGGCGATCAGCGATGCGGCAGCGAGTGCGCCGGGTATGATCCTCACCGTGGTTCTCCCTTTCATGCGGCCTTTTCGGCCTTTGCGGCGGCGATATGAGCACCTTCGGCCGTCACGCGTCCACTGGTGCGGCCGACGCCCTTGCGCGTCAGTCCCGTCGCGCCGCCGTGTTGCCGCTGGCGCGACGCGGCGCCAGGGACGGATGCAGGGTTCTTTGGCATGGCCGCCGCTTCTCCGCGGAAATGGCCTGCTGGCGGTGGCGCCCGGCACCTTGCCGCCGGGCATCGCCATAAAGCAGTATCCCGCTGCGGCAGCATCCGTCCCGCCCTGGACGCTGCCAACGATCTAGCCACGACGCACGAGGTTTCACCGGAGATGGCTGTGCAGGTGGAGTGCTGGACGCGTCCGCGGCGGCTGAGTCACAAGAACCCGATGGACCCGCGCCACAACCCCGGTGCCAGGTTCAGGATGCAAGGCTGCGTGGCCTGTGCCCTGCTGGCGGCAAGTGGCGATGCTGGTCGCTGACGCCCTGCCGGTGCCGCCGCTGCGTGCGCCGTCGCTGGCCGAGTTCGCAGCGGTGATGGCGCGCATCGGCCTGACCAGCTTCGGCGGCGGGCTGAGCGCGTGGCTGCTGCGCGTGGTGGTCGGGGAGCGGCGCTGGATGACGGAGGCCGAGTTCCTGTCGGGCTTGTCGCTGTGCCAGGTGTTCCCTGGCGTGAACGTGGTGAACCTGGCGATCTGGCTGGGTTATCGGCTGCATGGCGGGATCGGCGCGATTGTCGGCGCGCTGGCGATGACCGTGCCGGCGGGCATCTTGCTGATCGGCTTTGCAGCTGCGTTCGGCGACCTGTCCCGGTATGCCGGGCTGAGCGTCGCGCTGAACGGCGTGGCGGCGGCGGCCATCGGCATGGGCGCGTCCCTGGGCGTCCGTACTGTCCGGCGCAGCGGGCTGGCGCTGCTGCCGCTAGGCGTGGCGGCAACGACCTTTGTCCTCGTCGGCATCCTGCGGCTGCCATTGATCCCGGTGGTGCTGGTGCTGGCCCCGGTCAGCATCGCCCTGTCGGTCTGGACCGACCGATGAAGGGCGGATCGCTCCTGGCCCTCCTCCTGGTGTTCACGCCGCTGTCGCTGACCACGGTCGGGGGCGGCCAGGGCATCATCTCCGAGATCCACCGCCAGGCCGTATCGCAGCACGGCTGGATAACCGAGCAGCAGTTCATCTATGACTTTGCCCTGTCCCGCCTGGCGCCGGGGCCGGGTTCGCTGCTGGTGGCGCTGATCGGCTGGGACGTGGCGGGCGTGCTGGGAGCGTTGGTGGCGGGCATCGCCATCTTCCTGCCGTCCTCGCTGCTGCTGTATGGGCTGGCCCGCATCTGGGCGCGCCACCGCGGCGCTCCGTGGCAGCGCGCGGTGGAACGCGGCCTGACGCCGGTCGCGGCGGGGCTGATCCTCGCGGCCTCGCTCACGCTGGCGAAGGCCGCCACTGGCGGCTGGCTGGCATGGGCCATGGCCCTGTGCTCCACCATCGCCCTCACGACGACGAAGGTGTCCCCCTTCGTGCTGCTGGGCGCCGGGGCCGCCGTCTTCCTGCTTGCATCCTCGCTGGGCCTTGGCCTGCCGTCCTGAACACAAAGGCAAACCGATACATGACTTCCCTCAACCCCGGCCTTGACGTGACCGGCGCCGACAACGCCCCCCTCACCCACGGCGGCGCCGCAGCGGTGTCCGGCCGCCTGGTCGGCCATGGCGCGGCCCAGGCCGCGGCGTGGAACCACGGGGAATGAGCGGCCCGCGCCGCCGCCTATTACTCGGCGCCGCGGCGGCGCTGGCCTCGCCGCTCCGCCCGGCGCGGGCCGACGCCAATGAAGTTCGCATCTCCCACGGTTACGCCATCCATTATCTCCCGTTGATGGTGATCCGCGACCGCAACCTGCTGGAACGCCACGCCGAGCGGCTGGGACTGGGCCGACTGGCCGTTACCTGGTCCATCCTGGACGGCGGCAACACCATCAACGGCGCAGTCCTGGCCGGCGCGGTAGATATCGCCGGGACTGGAGCGCCGGGGTTCATCACGCTCTGGGCCAAGGCGCGCAACATCGCGGCGTCAGCCGTCACCGGCATCTGCGCCCTGGGCAACGGGGCGCTATGGCTGAACTCCAATAATCCCGCCATACGGTCCCTGCGGGACTTCACGGACCAGGACCGCATCGCGGTGCCGGGCATCAAGACCAGCTTCGCCGCCGTGGTGCTGCAGATGGCCGTGGCCAAGGAGTTCGGCTTGGCCAACTACGACAAGCTGGACCCACTGACGGTCGGCATCCCCCATCCCGAAGCCTATGCCGCACTGGTGTCGCGCAAGACGGAGATCACGGCCCACTTCGCCTCGCCGCCGTTCTCCAACCAGGAGCTGACGCAACCCGGCATCCATCGGGTGGTCTCCACCCTGGACCTGCTGGGTCCGATCACCATTGACGTCGTGTTCGGCAGCAAGCGCTTCGCCGAGGCCAATCCGGGGATCATCGCGGCGTTCCTGGCGGCAAAGGACGAGGCCGACGAGTCCATCGCCCGGGACAAGTCGGCTGCAGCCGAAAGCTTCGTCCGCGTGTCACGGGTGAAGATGGCGCCGGAGGTGATCCGGACCATGCTGGACGATCCCGAGACGGCCTTCACCGCCACCCCAAGCGGCATCATGACCTATTCGGATTTCCTGTCGGCAACCGGGCAGATCAAGAATGCCGCGACCCGCTGGAGCGAGATGTTCATCCCGCAGATCGGTGGCCGCCCAGGAAACTAGGACCAGGGAGCTGAGACCGGCATGGCCTCCACCTTCAATGCACGTGACGCCGCGGCCTATGAACGCAGCATGGGCCGGTGGAGCCGCCGCCTGGCGCCGGGCTTCATCGCCTTCGCCGGGCTCGATGGGGTGCGGAGCGTGCTGGACGTCGGCTGCGGCACCGGCAGCCTGCTGTTCGAGCTGGCGGCCAACTCGGCGCTGCACAGGCTGGAGGGGTTGGACGCGTCGGATATCTATGTCCGCGCCGCACTTGACCGGTCGGCGGACCCGCGGATCGGCATCCAGCACGGCGACGCCTGCGCGATGCCGTTCGACGATGCCGCGTTTGACGCCGCGCTGAGCCAGCTTGTCCTGCAATTCATACCCGACCCAGCGGCGGCGGTGGCCGAAATGCGCCGCGTGGTGCGTCCAGGCGGCATCGTAGCAGCCGCGGTTTGGAACAGCGGCGGCGGGATGCCGCATCAGCGCATGTTCTGGGACACCGCCGCGATGCTTGACCCGGCCGCCGCGGCGCTGCGCGGCCAGACCTTCAACCGGCCGATGACCCGGCGCGGCGACCTGCGCTCCTTGTTCGAGCAGACCGGCCTGGAAGACGTCTCGGAGTCCTCCGAAACCATCTGGATGGACTTCGACGGGTTCGACGACTTCTGGGGCCCGATCGCGTCCGGCGAGGGCACGCTGGGCAAGTACGTGACGGCCTTGCCGGCCGAAGCGGCGTCCCGCCTCCAGCGGCATCTCCAGGCGGCCTATGAGGCTGGACGGCCTGATGGACCCCGCCCCTTTGCCTGCACCGCGCATATTTGCCGCGGCAGGGTGCCCGCCGCGCCGCCTTGCCGTCCCTGACCGGTTCCGGCGCGGCCTGGGCGACTTGAATCGAGCGAAGCGGGGAGCACCATTGAGCGCCAAAAGAGGACACGGAAAGGATGACGGGCCGCCACCTGGACCAGCGCCTGCGTCCACTTGCTGCGGGCGGTGAACGCCATCGAAACGCACGGCACGCCGCCTACTGGCGAGGGCGTGGCCCGACCAGGGCGATTTGCAATGGCATCGCGAAAGGTTCCATCCTAGCCTTACAAAGGTCGGGCACGACCAACCATGCGAGGAACGTCACACCGCCTGCAAAGGGGCTTGCGTCAGCACGCAGGTGTGGCGTGCACCTGTGCCGATCGCCAAGCCCGACGAGCGCCGAACAGTTCGAAGAAGACTGGGAGCAGAGATATGTTGACGACCCCCACGTCCATTTTGCGGTTTGCGATGCTCGCGTCCCTGGCGATTGCGGCGGCTCCATCTGTCGTTCGCGCGCAGACTGCGTCCACGCCGCCGGCGGTGCAGACAAGCCACGGTCCCGTGGAGGGCGTGCAGCGGGAGGGCGCCGATGTTTTCCTCGGTATCCCCTACGCCCTGCCCCCGGTCGGCGAGCGCCGGCTTGCGTCTCCTGCCGAGGCAGCGTCCTGGACGCAGCCGTTGCGCGCAACGGTAGCCCCATCCGCCTGCCCGCAGCTCGCATCGCCTGATCCCGCCGGCCTCGCCAGCAGCAACGAGGACTGCCTTTACCTCAACGTTTGGCGCCCGGCGGAGTCAGGGCGACCGGCGGAGTCGGGCCGCCGGGCAGCAAGCCCCTTCCCGGTGATCGTCTGGGTCCATGGCGGCGGCTTTGTGGAAGGATACGGCGCGGCCAAGCAGTATGACGCGACGCACCTTGCCGCCGATGCGAACGCGGTCGTCGTGACGGTCAACTACCGCGTCGGTGCCCTCGGCTTCCTCGCGGCATCGGCGCTGGATGACACGGACGGCCGCCATGTGTCCGGGAACTATGGGCTGCTCGACCTGCAGATGGCCCTGCGCTGGGTGGCGAGGGACGCCCGGGCATTCGGCGGCGACCCAGGCAACGTTACCGTCATGGGCGAGTCTGCCGGGGCCAACGCGCCGCTGGGCCTGCTTGCCTCGCCGGCATCGGCAGGGCTGTTCCAGCACGCGATCGTCCAAAGCAGTACCGATGGCGCCCACACCCTTCCCCTGGCGCAGGCGGAGCACGAGACCTACGCCCATGTGTTGGAGGAGATCGGCTGTCCCGCCGGCCCCGGGACGCTGGCCTGCCTGCGCGCCACGCGGGTGGAGTCGTTCCTGCGCATGACGGCCAAGCCGACGATGGTCCAGGACGGCATCGTCCTGCCGCTCGATCCGTTCGACGCATTCCGGCAGGGGCGCTTCGTCCATGTGCCGGTGCTGATCGGCAGCAACGCCCGGGAGAACTACCTGTTCACCGCCCGGACGGAAGCTGACGTCCTGCATCGTGCCGTTGCGCCAGGCGACTTGCCCGGCCTGCTCAAAACGAGCTTTGGCGACCGCACCGATGCGGTTCTCGCGCAATACAAGCCAGAGGCCTATGTGACCCCGTCAACCCTTCTCGGCAACGCGCTGACCGACCGGCGCTTCGCCTGCATGGCCAACCTGGCGCGCAAGGACATGGCCGCCTACGTGCCGGTTTACGGCTGTCAGCTCGACATCGCCGATCCCGTGCAGCAGCAGCCGCTCGTGGCCGGAAGCGACCTGCCGAACCTGTCCTATCACACCACCGACCTCGGCTATGTCTTCGACAACGACGCGCGCCCGCTGCCCGGCCGTCACGCCGCGTTGTCGCGCTTGATGGTCAGGTATTGGTCGGCCTTCGTGGGGGATGGCGATCTGAACGCGGCCGACGACGCGCCGGCACATGTCGCCTGGCCGCGCTTCACCCAGGACGACCCGGCGATCCTGTCCATCTCCGACGCGCCCAACGCGAAGCGCGACTTCGCGGACGAGCACAGATGCAGCTTTTGGGAGCAGTCCGGCATGGTGGCGCCGACATGGTGATCGCCCTGCGATGCGCCGCCGCCGCGTCGCTCCTGCTCGCGCTGAGCGTCTCCGCCCCAGCGGAAACGGTGCGCGTCGAAGGCGGTGAAGTGGCCGGCGCCAGCAGCCCCGACGGGGCCGTCGCCCGGTATCTCGGGGTGCCGTTCGCCGCCGCACCCATCGGCGGCCTGCGCTGGCGGCCGCCGCAGCCGGTGGCACCATGGCAGGGCGTGCTGGAAACCATGAGTTTCGCGCCGGCCTGTCCGCAACCGCTCCCGCCGCCAGGGTCCTTTTATCAAATCGAGTTCTTCCGGACGTCCGAGCGGCAGAGCGAGGATTGTCTTTACCTCAACGTTTACAGGCCCACGCATGCGGACTCCGGCCGCCTGCCGGTGATGGTCTGGTTCTACGGCGGCGGCTTCGTCCAAGGGTCCGCATCGCTGCCGAGCTTCGACGGCGACGCGCTGGCACGCAAGGGCGTCGTCCTCGTCACCATTAACTACCGCCTGGGGCCGTTGGGCTTCCTGGCGCTGCCGCAGCTCGACGCGGAAAGCCCGGACCATGTATCCGGCAACTACGGCCTGCTCGACATGGTTGCCGCCCTGCGCTGGGTTCAGGCCAACATCGCCGGCTTCGGCGGCGACCCCGGCGACGTCACGATCGATGGGCAGTCGGCTGGCGCCCTGGGCGTCGGCGCGATGATGGCCTCGCCGCTCGCGCATGGCCTGTTCCGCCAGGCGATCGTCGAGAGCGATCCGATGTTCGGAATGAACGACCCGATGCAAACCCTGCAGCAGGCCGAGGCGGGCGGCGCGAAGTTTGCTGCCGCACTGGGCGGCGGCACGGCCGCGGACCTGCGCATGCGTTCCAGCACGGGGCTGGTCCAGGCCATGGGAAGCGGCGCGGTCGGCTTCGGCTTGCGGCCGAACGTGGATGGGCATGTCCTGCCGCATGACCTGCCGGAGATGATCGCAACCGGCCAAGGCAACGGCGAGGCCCTGCTGATCGGCGCCAACCTCGACGAGGGCACGCAACTGCTGCCGGCGACGACGCCGGACGGCCTTGCGGCCCTTGCCCGGCGGAGGTTCGGTGCCCAGGGCGATACGGTTGCCGGGCTTTACGCCGGAACGGACGCGGCGACCGCAACCGCCGCGCAGGACCGGATGCAGAGCGACTACGTCCTGGCCGCCTCGGCCCGGGAAGCCCTCGTCATCGGGACGCAGGGACATCCCGCCTATGTCTACCGGTTCACGCGGACTGCACCCGGCTCCGACCCGGTCAAGGTGGGCGCCTTCCATTCCGCCGAGCTGGCCTACGTGTTCGGCACCCAGGACTCCATCGAGCGCCCGTGGCAACCGCGCGACCGGGAATTGGCGGAGCAGATGCAGCTCTACTGGACGAACTTTGCCAAGACGGGTGATCCCAACGGTGAGGGTTTGCCGAAATGGCCTCGCTTCGACGCCGCCGGCAAAGCTGTGATGGAATTGGGCGACGCAACTGAAGTGACCGGCGTGCTCGACCCGCGGAGAAGTGCACCCTTCGACGCGTATCTTTCCACGCGGCTGCCGTTACAAGCCGGCCATTAGGACGGCGCCGTAGGGGACCACGACGGCAACGGAGCACACGGCATGCGGCGACTGGCGATCCTTGCGGGGCTGTTTGCCTTGGCAGCGCCGGCATTGGCCGAGGTGACGCGTTTCGAGGTGACCGAGGACGTGCCCGCCTATGCCGGGCGCAGCTTCGATGGGGTGGCAGGGAGCTGCGGAAAGCCCGGCCTTGTCCAGCCATAAGGTCAAGTCGCAACGCCGCCGTAGCGTCGCGTCATACGCCGGCCAATCAGTCGCACGTATGCGGACCAGCGGAATGCGACGGCGTTGTGTTTGAAGGGCATGACCGGACAGCAACGTACGGCTGACGTCAGACAACTAC
>CAXTCI010000009.1:14550-51203 GCA_964242325.1 uncultured Acetobacteraceae bacterium | reverse complement strand
CTGACGCCCCACTCGCGCCCAATCCGCTCCTGCAGGTCAACACAGCGCCAGCGCACGACGCCGTCGCGCGCCAGGTCCGGCCCTTGCTCAACCCACTCGGCCACCTTCGCCTCCCGCTTGGGCGACAGGCGCGGCTTCGGGCCACAGCATCGGGGCAGGTCGGACAAACCTGCAAGCCCGTCCGCGTTGAAGCGATGCACCCAATCGCGCAACGTTTGCCGGCCCATGCCGCAGCACTTAGCCGCAACCTCGCGCGACTGCCCCTCCATCACGAGCGCGATCGCCAGCATCCGCCGTGCCGCCTTGGCATCTCGCGTCCGCCCAGCCTCGCGCCGCAAGTCGCCCACCGACACGTCCTGCCGCATAACCGCCACCGCCATGATCGTCCCCATGCCAAACCAAGCGGCAGAGCGAATCACAAAAGCAGCCCAAGCAGGGTCACATCCGAGTCAACGGTCACGGCGTCTGGTATGACACCAACGGCCATCTGCACCAACCGTTTTCCCGGCAAGCCTCGTAGGGCATATAAGCGAAGCGCCATACGCCGCCCCACAGCATTGCGTCGGGGCTGAAGGCGTTGAAGGTTGTCCGCCCTGCGAAGGCCACCGCCGCCAGAACGGTCAAAGCAAATGGCGGTCGGTATTGCACCAACGGCCTCTCGTAATGACCTTTACGCTGCCGAGCTGGCATTGCGAGCCGCTTACGACAAAGCAATTCAGGGCCGCCAGCGCGGTCCTTGCCGCCGGGGATTGCCACGTTGCTGCGCTCCTCGCAATGACGGAAACGGTCAGAGCGGAGGCCGGTTGGTATTATGGACGCAGATTTTGTCGTATCGAATGTCCGGTTTGGCTTCGATTGGATCGCCGGCCTGCCCTGTCGGACAACACCATCTTATGAGGTCATCCTGCCCGGCTACCTGGCTCAGCTCCATCTCACAAGCCGGACGGCAGCCAAGTTGACGGTGCTATGTGATCTCTTCGATACTTTTTTCAGGACAGCTCGTGCCAAGTGGTCGTCCAGCCCGTCCGGAATGCCTCGAAGGCGACAGCGTTCATGGGCCTTCCAAGCAGGTAACCCTGTCCCTCATTGCATTCAGCGTCACGCAGCAACTCAAGCTGGTGCTTGGTTTCGACTCCCTCTGCGATCACCCGCACGCCCAGGCCTTTCCCCAGCGCCAATACGGAGTTCACGATCGCAGCCGATCCAGACTCGCTTTCCAGGCCCATGACGAAGCTGCGGTCTATTTTCAGTTTGCTCCAAGGAAATTGCTGCAAATAGGCTAGATTCGAATAGCCGGTTCCGAAATCATCCAGCGCGATTTTGATGCCGCGCGCAACCAATTGACGGAGTGTCGAAGTCACCTTGTCGGTCTTGTTGAGCAACACACCCTCGGTGATTTCGATCTCGAGCCGATGCGGCGGCAGCCCGGTCTCGTCGAGCACCCGGTCCAGCATCTCCGAAAAGGCAGGGTGGCGGAGCTGAATTGGCGAGACGTTAACCGCGACGTCGAGGCCTGCCCAGGCTTTCGCTTGAAGGCACGCGGTGCGCAGCACCCACTCCCCCAACGGGACGATAAGCCCGATCTCCTCCGCCACTTCGATGAACACGCCGGGGGGAACAGCGCCGCGGTCTGGATGCTGCCAGCGCAGCAAAGCCTCGACACCGCAGATCTCACCGCGGCTTAGGTCGATTTGCGGCTGGTATTGGAGCGAGAACTGATCGAGTTCCATGGCCGCGACCAGGTCGCGCTCCAACGCTTTGCGTTCCCGCAACTGCGTGTCCATACGCTTTTCGAAGAAACGGCAGCCGTTCTTGCTCTCGACCTTTGCGCGATACATGGCGATATCTGCGTAACGCAGCAACTCGGCAGGCTGATCCGACGCCTCTTCGATGCCGAACAGGGCGATGCCGATGCTGACCCCGGCATAAATCTGGTGCCCGTCCAGCCGGAACGGGTGCTCCATGGCGGCGTTGATCCGGTTCGCCAAATACAAAGCATCGTCGCTCGAGCTAATCCGGGTCAGGGCGATGCCAAACTCGTCCCCGCCCAAACGTGCAAAGATATCGGTCTTGCGCAGGCAACGTTTGATCCGGATCGCTACACCCTGCAGCAGCCGATCGCCCACGGCATGGCCGAGTGTGTCGTTGATCCCTTTAAAGCTATCGACGTCGAGCGTCAGAAGCGCGCCTCCCTCACGCGTGCTGCCACTGGCGCTGACGGCCTCCGCAAAGTTCTTGCGGAACAGGGCGCGGTTCGTCAGCCCGGTCAGGTCATCGTGCTCTGACCTGTGACGGATGCGGGCTTCTTCGGTGAGACGCTCGGTCACGTCTTCGTAAAGCTGCACGGAGCCGCCGGTGTCGAGGGGCGTATGCGTGATGTTCAAGGTTCGGCCACCAGCGAGGCGATGGCGAAGCGTGGCAGGCTGGCAACTGGCCATCATGCGGGCGTGGTCGAGCAGCGCCAAGTTGCTGTCGTCCCCGGCGCCTAGTGGCGCGAAAAAACGAAGAAAAAGGTCGTTGCAGAACGTCAAGCGGCCGTGGGCATCGAGAATGGAAATGCCGTGCGGCAACGCATTCAGCGCAACCTTCAACCTGTCGGGTTGGGGCAGCATAGGCCCGTGCCGCAGCGGCCCCGCTTCGGAGCGCATCGTGCTTCAGATATCCCGCAGCGATAGTCGGCCAGGGCGCCGACTGGACCGACATGACGCCGCGACGGCCGCGGAGGCGAGACAAAACGGCGGCGTGATGGCCTGCCCAGTCGCCAATCCGTCAAGCCTGCTGTGATGACCCATTGACAATGTCTCGATCTGAATCCGCGCAGCGATGCGGAGAACTCTGAACGGAAAAGACTAATTCCCTTCTAAGACGCTGGATGCACGAGCGCTCGAACGGCAAGCTCCGCGCGCAGCAGGTCGTTCCAGGCTGTCATCCCCTCGCCGGTGCGGGCGGATAGGGACAGCACGCGTGCATCCGGGTTGACCTCGTGCAGGTTGGCCATCAGGGCGTCACGGTCGAACTCAAGGTGCGGCGCAAGGTCGATCTTGTTGACGACGACGACCGCGGCCGCGCCGAACATGAACGGATACTTCAGCGGCTTGTCTTCGCCTTCCGTCACCGACGTGATCGCGATTTTCATGCGTTCGCCCAGGTCGAACATCGCCGGGCACACGAGATTGCCGACGTTCTCGATCAGCAGCAGCGAGCCGTGCCGCAGCGCCAGCGACGGCAACGCGCCGGCGATCATCTCCGCCTCGAGATGGCAGCCGGCGCCGGTGTTGATCTGCACCGCTCGTGCCCCGGCGGCGCGGATCCGGCGGGCGTCGTTGGCAGTCATCTGGTCGCCCTCGATGACCGCAATGTCGATCTCTCCGCCGAGGTCGCGAATGGTGCGTTCCAGCAGCGCTGTCTTGCCGGCGCCGGGCGAGCTGACGAGGTTGAGCGCGAGCACGCCACGGTCCTCGAACCAGCCGCGGTTGCGCGCGGCGGTGCGGTCGTTCTTGGCCAGCACGGCGGTTTCTAGTGCGACGAACCCGGTGTCGGGTGCATGTGGATGCGGGTGGTCGTGCCCATGGTCATGATGGTGGTCATGGGTGTGGGTGGTGCCGTCGGCATGGGTGTGCGGGATGCCGTGCCCGTCCGCGTCCGTCATCGTCGCCTCGCCGCCGCAGCCGCAGATTCCGCACATCACGCCGCCTCCCGAAACGCGTAATCCTTGACGACGAAGCGGTCGCCCTCGTCATCGACGAACTCCAGCCGCGCGCCGTCCAGCAGGGTGCCGGCGGCGGCGATATCGAAGCAGAACAGCAGCGCCTCGCGCTCCACGCAGGCGCGCGGCCCGACAGCCAGGCGTACGCGGCCCACGGCGCGGCCGGCGGCGTGCTCGGTCACGATCGCGACGATGTTCCGGGTCAGGGACAACTCGTGCATCTCAGCAGATCCGCGGCAATTGCTCGCCGACCAGCATGTCGACCAGCCGGCGCCCGCCCAGGCGGGTGTTCATCACCACGCGCCCGGCCCGGCCGATCACGGCGCGGCCGACGATCGCGGCACCGCATCCGGCTGCATGCGCCTGCATGGCCGTCAGCGCCGCATCGGCTTCGGCGACGGGCACGAACAGCACGAGCGTGCCCTCGTTGGCGAGGTAGAGCGGATCGAGGCCCAGGATCTCGCACACGCCCAGCACCTCCGGGCGGATCGGCAACGCCGCCTCATCGACCTCCACGCACACCCCGGCCGCCGCGGCGATCTCGTTCAGCGCCGAGGCCAGGCCGCCGCGGGTCGCGTCGCGGGCGGCGCGCGTGCCGGGGGCGGCTGCCAGCACCGCCTGCATGAGCCCGCCGAGCGGCCGGCAGTCCGAGACGATGTCGGCCGAGAGCGCCATCTCGCCGCGCGCCGACAGGATCGCCGCGCCGTGGTCGCCGAGCAGGCCGTTGACGATCGCCACGTCACCCACTCGCACCCGCGCGGCGCCCAGCGATCGGCCGGGTGGGATCACCCCGACGCCGGACGTGGTCACAAAAAGGGTGTCGGCGGCGCCGCGTTCGACTACCTTCGTGTCGCCGGTCACGATCGACACCCCGGCGGCGTCGGCGCTGCGGCGCATCGAGGCGGCGATCCGGCGCAGCAGCGCGACGTCGGTGCCCTCCTCGATGATGAACGCGGCCGAGAGCCAGAGCGGCTGTGCGCCCCCGACGGCGAGGTCGTTGACGGTGCCGCAGACGGCGATGCTGCCGATGTCGCCACCAGGAAATTCCAACGGGTCCACCACGAAGCTGTCCGTGGTGAAGGCGAGTCGGGCGCCGGGAGCGGCGAGGGCGCCGGGCAGCAGGCGGGCCTGGTCCTCGCCCTCGCCAGCGCCGAAGGCGGCGAGGAAAACATCCTCGATCAGGTCGCGCATCGCCAAGCCGCCGCCGCCATGCGCCATCGTCACCCGGTTGGCGCGCAGCCGGCGCGGGGGCGTCAGCGCGTTCACAGCGCATCCTCCAGCCGCGCGCCGCCATACTGCCAGTACGCGGCGCAGGCGCCCTCGGAGGAAACCATCAGCGCGCCCAACGGCGTCTCCGGCGTGCAGGCGCCGCCGAACATGGTGCAGGCGCGCGGCTTGATGCGCCCGGTCATGACGTCACCGCAGCGGCAGCCGTCCGGTTCCGCCACGCCGCGCGAGCCGGCGCCATAGCCGATGCCGAACCGCCGCTCGGCGTCGAATTCGGCGTATTTCGCCCGGATCTTCAGGCCCGAGCGGTCAATCTCGCCCAAGCCGCGCCACTCGAACGTGTCGCGCGGCTCGTAGACGTCGGCGCAGGCGGCGATCGAGACCGGGTTGCCGTGCTCCGGCACGACGCGGGCGTATTGATTCTCGACCTCGGCCCGGCCGTCCTCGATCTGGGCGAGGACCATCAGCACGGATTGCAGCAGGTCCAGCGGCTCGAACCCGGCAACCACGATCGGCTTGCCGTAGTCGCGGGCGATGAAGTCATAGGGGTGGATGCCGATCACCATCGACACGTGGCCCGGCCTCACGAAGCCGTCGAGCCGCATGTACGGGTCGTCCAGCAGGGCGCGGATCGGCGGCGGCACAGTGATGTGATTGCAGAACACGGTGAAGTTGCCGGTGCCATCGGCGGCCGCCTGCTGGATGGTGAGCGCGGTCGCGGGCGTCGTCGTCTCGAAGCCGAGGCCGAAGAACACGACCTGTCGCCCGGGGTGACGCCGGGCCAGCGCCAGCGCGTCGAGTGGGGAGTAAACCATACGCACGTCGGCGCCGTCGGCCTTGGCCTGCAGCAGCGATTTGCGCACGCCGGGGACCCGCATGGCGTCGCCGAAGGTGGTGAAGATGACCCCTGGCTGCTCGGCGATTGCGACCGCTTCGTCCACCCGCTGCATCGGCAGCACGCAGACCGGGCAGCCGGGGCCGTGGATGAACTCCAGCGCCGGGCCGATCATGCGGTCGAGGCCGTGGCGGAAGATCGCGTGGGTGTGGCCGCCGCACACCTCCATGATGCTGACCGGCTTTTCGCCGCTGGCGCCGATGCGTTCCAGCGTCGCCTTGATAGCTCCGACCACGCCGCGGGCGGTGACCGGGTCGCGGAATTCGTCAACGTACTTCATCGAGCCGTCCCGCGCATCGCGTCGATCTCGGCCTGCGCCTCGCCCAGCATGGTCAGCACCTCGAGCGTGCGCGCCGCCTCGGCCTCGTCGATCCGGCTCATGGCGAAGCCGGCATGGATCAGCGCCCAGGTGCCGACCAGGGCTTCGAGTGGCGCGTCCATGGGGGCGATGCAGGCGACGTTGACCTCGCGCCGCACGCCGCACACCTCCATCGTCGCCAGTTTCCGCGCCGCGTCTGAGATGGCGACGATGCGGCCGGGAATGCCTAGGCACATGCGGCGTCTCCTTGCAGGGCGGCTAGGGCTACGACTGCTTGGCCGAGCGCCAGGCCGCCGTCGTTGCACGGCACGCCCGTGTGGCTCAGCACGTCGAAGCCGGCCGCCTCCAGGCCACGATGGACGAGGGCGAACAGGGTGGCGTTCTGGAAGCAGCCGCCGCTCAGCGCCGCCGTGCGGTAGTGGCGTTCGTCACCGGACAGCTTGGCCGCGAGGGCGACGATCGCTCGCGCCAGGCCGCGATGGAAGCGGGCCGCGATGACGCCCACCGGCGTTTCGAGCAGCAGGTCGCCGAGCAGCGCGCGCCAGGCGCCGAGCGGCTCGACGTAGGGCATGCCCTTGCCGCCCAGCCATGGTACGGCGAACGGGTAGGCCAGGTCGTCGTGCTCATCGAGGGCCGCGGGGTCGATCACCGCCTCGAACGCCATCGCCGCCTGGCCCTCGTGATCTTGCCGGTCCCAGGCGAGGCCGCACAGCGCCGCCGCGGCATCGAACAGCCGGCCGCAGGAGGAGGCGAGCGGCGCGTGCCGGCCGGTGGCGAGCATGGCATCGAGAATCGGCCGGGGCAGGGCCGAGAGGCGGGCGAACAGCGGCAGCTCGGCGAAGTTCATGGCGAACTCGGGCCAGCCCATCTCGGCCATCAGGTGCGCGTAGGCGTTGCGCCACGGCTCGCGCGCCGCCCGGTCCCCGCCCAGCAGAGCGACGGGCTTGAGGCAGCCAAGGCGCTCGTAGCCGCGGTAGGTGCAGGCCAGCACCTCGCCGCCCCACACGGTTCCGTCCGCTCCCAGTCCGGCGCCGTCGAGCGCGATGCCCAGCACCGGGCCAGCTTCGAGCGGCCAGGCGTTCTCCGCCATACAGGCGGCAATGTGCGCGTGGTGGTGCCGCACCTCGGCCACCTGCAGGCCGGCGCGGGCGGCGAACTCGCGGCCGCTCCTGGTGGCGGCGTAGTCGGGGTGGCAGTCCACCGCAACCGCCTCCGGCGCGTGGCCACACAGGGCGAGCGCGCGCGACAAATGGAGGGCGGCGTCGTCCTGGGTTGCCGCGTCGTCGAGATCGCCGATGTGTTGGCTGGGGATCGCGTATCCGTCCTGCACCAGGCAGAAGGCGTTCTCCTGTTCGGCCCCCATCGCCAGCACCCGGGCCTGGGCGCTGAACCCGGCGGGCAGCTTCAAACCGGACGGCGCAAGGCCGCGGCCATGACGCAGCACGCGGGGGCGGCCGAGATCAACCCGCATGACGGAGTCATCAATGCGGTGGGCAATCGGCCGGTCGTGCATCAGCGCGAACTCGGCGACGCCGGCGAGCCGGGTGCGCGCCTCGTCGTTCTCGGTGCAGGGCGGCTGGCCGGAGCGGTTGCCGCTGGTCATCACCACCGGCCGGGCCATCCGCCGCAGCATGAGATGGTGCAGCGGCGTATGCGCCATCATGACGCCGAGCCGGTTGACGCCGGGCGCCACCGCGCCGGGCAGGTGCTCGCCGGCCGCGCGCAGCAGCACGATCGGGGCGGCCGGGCTCGCCAGCAACTCCGCCTCGGTGTCCGAGACCGCGCAGTAACGGCGCGCTACGTCGAGGTCGCGCACCATCAGCGCCAGGGCGCGAGACGGCCGGTGCTTGCCTGCCCGAAGGCGTGCGACGGCCTCGGCGTTGGTGGCGTCGCAGGCGAGGTGGAAGCCGCCGATCCCCTTCACCGCGACGATGTGGCCCATCATCAGCATGCCGCCGGCCGCGTCCACGTCGTCCAGCATGGAGAACGCCTCATAATTGACGGTGCCGCCGCCGAGTCGCTCGATCCAGGCGCGCGGGCCGCAGGCGTGGCAGGCAATCGGCTGGGCGTGGAAGCGACGGTTGGCGGGGTCGGCGTATTCGGTGGCGCACCCGGCGCACATGGCGAAACCGCGCATGGTGGTGCGGGCGCGGTCGTAGGGGGCGGCCTCGACGATGGAGAAGCGCGGGCCGCATTCGGTGCAGTTGGTGAACGGGTAGCGGTAGCGACGGGCGAACGGGTCGCGGATTTCCTCGCGGCAGGCGGTGCAGGCCGCGGCATCCGGCGTGACTGCCCGCACCAGGCCCGGCTCTGAGCCGGTGATCGCGAATCCGGCCGGGCGCGGCGCATCCAGCGGGGCGCGGGCGATCGTATCCATCCGGGCCAAAGCGGGCGGGTCGGCACGCAGCCGGCGTTCGAACCCGTCCACGTCGCCCCACAGCCGGATTTCGACCGCATCGCCCCGGTTGCGCACGTCGCCGACGAGGCCAAGCTCGGTCGCGATGCGCCAGACCGCCGGGCGGAAGCCGACGCCCTGCACCTGGCCGCGCACGGTCATGATCTCGCCGGTCACGCGGGCAAATCCCACAGCAGCACGCGGTTGTTGCCGCTGTCGGCGACCGCCGCCGTGCCGCCCGCGACCGAGATGCCGTAGGGCCAGCACAGGCTGTCCCGCCGCTCCGCGCCCCAGCCGTTGTCGCCCTTCGAGGTGAAATCGGGCTGGCCGGTCAGCCGATCCGCCGGGGCGCACATCGTGTCGTCGGACCAGGCGACCAGGCGCGAGTTGGCCGTGTCCGCCGCGAGCAGCCGGCCACCGGCGACGGCGATGCCATACGGCATGTTCAGCGCCGAGGCGCTCGGGTAATAGGCGCCGCGGTTGTGGTCGGTCGCCGCCAGGTCGGCCTGACCGAGCACCCGGTCGCAGGGCGCGCCGTCCCGCCCGGGCATTCCGTCCCACAGCATGATGCGGTTGTTGCCGGCATCGGCGACCGCGAGCCGGCCCCGCCAAAGCGCTAGGCCGTGTGGCCAGCGCATCCCGACCGGGCCGGGCGCGTCGCCGGCGTTCTCGTCCCGCCTCGCCATGTCGCGCTGCCCGAGCACAATGTCTGCCGGCTGTCCGGTGCGCTGCACGTCGCGCCAGATCAGCACCCGCCGATTGCCGGTGTCGGCGACCAGCAGCGCGCCGCCGAGCGATGCCACGCCATAGGGCCAGTGCAGCGTCGCGGCGCCGGGGCGGTCGGCGCCGCGATTGGCCAGGACCTGCCCGGCATCCGCCTGGCCCAGCACGATGTCGGCCGGCTGCCCGGTGCACGGCGGGTCGCGCCATAGCAGCACGCGATGGTTCCAGGCGTCGGCGACCGCCAGCCCGCGCCCCCAGGCGGCAACGCCGGTCGGCACGTTCAGCGTGGACGCGGTCGGCGCGCCCTTGGCGTTGCGGCCCTCGCGCGTAAAATCCGGTTGCCCGAGCAGGATGTCGGCCGGGGCGTTATCAATGCTCGGCGCCCGGCGCCAGCCGAGCAGGCGGTGGTGGCCGGTGTCGCAGACCCATAGCGACCCGTTCGGATGCAGGCAGGCCCCACGCGGGCCGAACAGCGTGGTCGGCGACGGCACGATCGGGGTGGCGAGTGCCGCGTCGCGCCAGCCGAGCGCGACGCGGGCGCCGGCCGGGTCGAGCAGCGGCACGCCCTCGGTGACCGAGCCCGGCGCCTTCACCGGCATGAACGAGGAGGAAAGCGAGACCTTCATTCAGCGTGCCAGCCGGATCTCGACCCGGTCGCCCACGACGCGCACGGCATGCGCCTGCAACTGCACCTCGGGCGCGGTCAGGCACTCGCCCGTCTCAAGCGCATAGCAGAATCCGTGGTGCGGGCAGGTGATGAAACCGCTGGCAGCGTCGCCCGCCTGCATCGGCAGGCCCATATGGGCGCAGGCGTTCTCGAAGCAGGTCAGCGTGTCGGCGAAGCGGGACAGCAGCAGCGCATGGCCGGCGTGGCTGATCGCCCGGGTGGACCCGACCGGCAGCTCGTCGAGCCGCGCTATATCCGCCCAGTCATCGTGCTGGGCCGCGGCGAAGGGGGACGTGAACGAGACGGCGCCGGTCTAGCCGCCGCCGAGCCCCTTCACCTGCTTGATCTCTGATATTTCCGGCAAGGCCGCCTCGATCGCCTTGCGCACGCCGGCGTAGAGCGTCATCGCCGAGGCTGGGCAGCCGTCGCAGGCGCCGAGCAGCCGCACCTCCACGGTGGGCGGCCGCACCGAGACCAGCTCCACGTCGCCGCCATGGCTCGCCAGCATCGGCCGCACCGAGGCGAGCGCCGCTTCGGCGCGCTCGTGCAGGGAGGCTTTCAGGATGCCGTGGCGGCGCAGGACGGCGTAGACCACCTCGTCCGCCGCCGCCTCGCGCAGCGCCGCCGCCATGCCGGGGACCGTCTGCGCGTGACGGATCAGCCGGCGAAATGCCTCGGCGTTGAGCGCGTCGATTGCCGCCGCGCGCTCGTCGGCGCCGTCGGCTGCGGCGATGCGTGCCAGCATCGCGTCGAGGTCGGCGGCGATGGGCACCATCGCGTTCATGCGTATTTCAGGTCCTTGAACAGCACTGGCTGCGCGAACCCGGCCACCGCGCCGCCGGCCAGGCAGGCCAGCCAGAGCGGCGCCGCCAAGCCGACCAGGACCGTGACCACGGTTACGCAGGCCGACCCAAGGGCCAGTTGCCGCATCGCCGCCTTGTTGTCGCGGAACAGCTTGCCGGCAAAGAACAGCTTGCCCGAACTGAGTACCATCTCAAACATGGACGGCCCCGATCAGCAGCAGGACGACGAGCCCGGCGCCGACGCCGAGCACCCCCGCCACCGCGCCGTAGATCGTGCCCATAAAGGCCGCGAGCTGCATGCCGAGCGCCTCGCCACCGATCCGCACCGCCGAATAGGCGCCGGCCATGATCGCCGCCGCGACCCCCAGCACCAGGCTCAGCACCACGAGAGCAGCTACCTCGACCTCCATCAATGCAGCACGGCCTGCCGCGCCTCGGTTTCCAGCTCGTCGAGCGCCTCGGCGACGCTCGCCGCTTTGTCCGTCTCACCCTGCGCCGCAAAAATCTTGCCCGCCTCGCGATAAAGGTCGGTCGCCGCCCGCAGATGGCGGGGGTTGCCGAATTCGGGGCGCGCCGGGTCGTCGGGCAAGTTGGCGAGACAGTTGGCCTTGTTGGCGATGGTGTTCGCGTATTCGCCGGGCGTCGTGCGCCGGTCGCGCACCTTGAGCGCTTCGTCGTAGGCGTCGAGCGCGCGAAAGCCGTTCTCGATCCGGTGGCTGGACGAGACGTATTGCAAGGCGTTGCCGAGGTTATTCTGTAGCATCGCGTACTCGCTCGGGTGGTCGGTGAGGGTGACCACTGCCAGCCCTTCCTCGAACGCCTGGACCGCGAGGGCTTCCCGCAGCTTGCCGCGCTCGTCGGTGAACGGGATGGAAAGGAAGGCGGTGGCCAGGTTGTTCTGCAACACCGCGAACTCCTTTGGGTGCCGGGTCCGGTCGAACACCCGGAGCGCGCGCTGGTAGGCGCCGATCGCGTCCTGGATGCGCGCCTTGTGGCAGCCGGCCAGGTTCTGCAGCGCGAGGCCGAGGTTCATCTCCGCCTCGGCCACCTCCTCGGCGGCACCTTCTGCGGCGAGCGTCGGCAACGCCGCCTCAAGCGCCGTGCGGGCTGCGAGCATCGGTGATGCATCCACGGCGGGCATCGCCATCAATGCCGTCCCCATGCGGGCGTGGATGCGGGCGGCCAGTAGGGCGGCGCCGGGCGGGCACAGGTCGAGCCCGCACTCGTAGAGCTGCACGGCGGCATCGAGATCATGCCGCGTCTTGGGTTTGGTCTGCAGGCCCATGGCGACCTCCATGAGCATCTCCGCCTTCTCGGCCGGCGTCGCGTCGAACGCCTCCACTGCGAGCAGCGCGGCCTTGACCTGATCGTCGGTGCGACTGCGAGCCACCATTTGGTTCGTTTCTCTCCGATAAAATCGTTTGAGACGCGAAGCGAATACAGTAGAACCGGCGACCCATCGCATGTCTACTTGTTTTTCAAGATGTAAACCAAGTTTGCGGTAATGGAACGCGCAGTCCGGCGTCCGCCATCGACCATGTGGCGGGCAAGCCCTCGGCCGAGCGCCCCTCCAACCCGTGCGCGACGAACATGTCGGGCGCGCTCACAACCCCGTCTCCGGCGGCGTTGCGCAGCTTGAGCAGGCAACCGCCCTGCTCCATGCGCCGGACCGGCAGCACCAGCAGCGCGCCGTCGCGCACCAGCAGCACGACCGCCTCGATGCCGCCGAAGTAACGACGGGCGGTGTCGGCCGGCAGGCGCACGCTGCCCGCGCGAACATCGACGGTGGCGGTCATGCCCAGCGCCCCGCCGCGAAATCGTCCGCAAGCCCTGCAACCAGCGTGCATACCCGGTCGGCGGCGTCCCGCACCGGTGCGCTGAGCCCGAGTGCCAAGTCGAGCGACTGCGCCTCGATCAGGAACACGCGCACCAGGGCAGGGAAGGCGGCGCCATAGATGCGGCGGCCGGCATAGAGCGCGTGGTCCCAGCGAAAGTCATGCAGCGTGAAACTCTGCCGGGGCGCCGCCTCCAGCGCCTCGCCGGGCACGTCGTAGATGGCGCCGGGCTGGCCCGCCGGCGCCCGCGCGTCCACGACGATCAGGTGAGTGGCGCCGCGCGCGCGATACAGCACGCCCATGCCGTCGGTGCCGGCGTCGTGCGCCTGCACGTTCTCGGGCAGCGGGGTGGCGCGCAGGCGGGCGATCACCTCGGGTCCGACGCCGTCGTCGCCGCGGTTCGGGTTGCCGCAGCCGATGATCGCGAGCGAGGTCACTGCGGCCAGAAACGCCAGCACCGGCAGGCCGACAGGCGCCCGATCCGGCCGTGCAGGGCTTCGTCCATCGTCAGATCCGCCAAAGCCGGCACCACCATTCGGGCTCGGCCGGCAGGCTGAGCTCGGGGAGGTCGCACCAGCGCTTGTGCACTAGGAAGTACATGCACTCCTGGCAGCGCATCTGGTCGGGGCCGTAGGGCTGCAGCAGCCAGCCGCTGATGACCAGCTTTGCCCGCAACTGGTCGGCCGAAAGGGAACGCACCTCGTCGAGCAGGGCGGCGAAGTCGCGGTCGGTTTCGGGGAACGGCTCGACGGTCGTGACCAGCCCCTCCTTGAGCTGGTCCTCGATCATCCGCACCAGGGTGGCGTGGTCGGCCTTGGACGGCGCGACACCGTAACGGCGGACATAGGCGTCGCGCTCGTCGTCGGAGGTGCCCATCGCTGTTTCCACTGGGGCTTCCACTGGGGAGGCAGGCATCATGCGGTGCGGAAGCGGGCCAACTCCTCACCGGTCTTGGCGTCGTGCGCGTGCACGGTGCAGACCAGGCAGGAATCGTAGGAGCGGCAGACATGCCCGACCTCGACCGGGTCGGCCAGGTTGCTGATCGGGGTGCCGATCAGCGCCTCCTCGATCGGGCCGCGTTCGCCGTCGGCCGAGCGCGGGCCGACGTTCCAGGTGGTGGGCGAGATGATCTGGTAATTCTTGATCTTGCCGCCCTTCACCTCGATCCAGTGGCACAGCGCGCCGCGGATCGCCTCGGTGGCGCCCCAGCCCTGGCCGTCGCGCTCGGTCGGCTTGATATACCATTCGTCCTGCAGGCGGAACTCGCGCAGGATTCGCGCGGCCTGGCGATACAGCTTGCACAGCTCGTGCATGCGCGCGAAGTGCCGCAGCAGGATCGAGGGGCCGCCCATCTTGCGATACATGTCGAGCACCAGGTCGTCCTGATGCTGCCAAGCCTCGCCGTGCTTGCCGCCGGCGACGAGCTGGCGAGCGAGCGGCCCGGCCTCCAGCCGCCCGGCCTCGGAATGGCGCACCGCGGTGGACCAGGAATACTTGCCGTCGAACTCGACCGGGTTCTTGCCGACCGGCGTCGTCACCCGGTCGAACGGGTGCTTCTCGCCGGCGCCCTCGTCATACCAGGCGTGCTGCGTGTCCTCGCGCGTCATCGCCTGCAGCATCGGGGTGTGTGTGTCGGCGCCGCCGTCATAGATGCCCGACATCATCAGCACCGAGGACAGCCGGCCATCGATCGTCGGCTTGTTGTACTTGTCCTCGTGCGGCAGGTAGCCCCAGGACATGAACTTGGCATGGCCGCGGCCGTATCGGTCGAGCCCCATGTCCTTGCCCATGCGCCAGTAGAGGCCGAGGTCGGAATTGGCGTGCTCCGGCCGCTCGTCGAGCCAGGCCAGGAACTGCTCGTGCGAGGTGATCTGCTCGTAGCGCTCCATCGAGCAGCCGAGCCAGAGCGGCTCGATCCAGGTGCGGCGGAAATGCTCGAGGATCGCCCAGGCGCGGGTCACGTCTGTCAGCGTCGGCGCGCACATCACCCCGCCCGGCACCATGTAGGACGAGTGCGGCCACTGCCCGCCGAGCAGCGCGTAGATCTCGACAGGTCGGCCGGAGATGGTCACCCCCGCCTCATACGACGTGCCGGTAAACGGGGAGTAACGACGCACCGCCTCCTCGTAGAACGGGCTGCCGGCGTAGTTCTTGTTGGTGAAGTCGATCATGAACAGGCCGTAGTGGTGGCGCGGCAGCGACTGCAGCGACTCCACGATCTGGCCCAGGTTGCGCGCCAGGACGGCGTTGCGCGGCACCGTCGTGCCCCAGGCGGTATCGAGCGCCCAGGCGGCGCAGGTCAGGTGCGAGGCGCCGCAGATGCCGCAGGCGCGCGGCGTCACGACCAGGCCCGCCTGCGGGTCCTTGTCGCGCAGGATCACCTCGAAGCCGCGGAACAGCTCCGCGTGGGTCCAGGCGTTGGTGACGACGCCGTTCTCGACCTCAACCCGGACGTCGAGGTCGCCCTCGACGCGGCCGACCGGTGAAATGTCGAGCGTTTGCAGCGCTGCGGACATGATGTGCTTTCCCCTATGCCGGCGTGCGGCTCAAACGACGAAGATGTCGTCTTCGATCCAAGCCGGGGCTGCGGCCTTGGCGGCTGCGGTCAGCTTGATGTAGCCGATCTTGTTGACGCCTTCGGGCAGGTCTTTCGGCACGCCCATCATCGTCTGCGTCTTGAACACGGTGCCGGGGGCGAGGTTGAAGAACGGGAATTCCGGCTCGGTGCAACCCAGGCACGGCATGCCGGCGCGGGTCTTGGACGACACCCGGTTCCACAGGATGCGGTTGCACGGGCTATGCGTCATCGGCCCGCGGCAGCCGAGGTCGTAGAACAGGCAACCCTTGCGCTGACCGAACGCGGTCGTCGAGACCTTGTAGGCGAAGTGCATGTTGCGGGTGCAGCCGGTCTGCGTGAACGACGAGAAGAAGGTCTTCGGCCGCTGGAACTCGTCGAGGCTGAGGTCGCCGCCCCGCCCCGTCGCGACCGCGACCAGGATCTGCGTTATCCAATCGGGATGCGCGGGACAGCCGGGGATGTTGATGACGGGCAGGCCGGATTTCGACTTGAACGCGGTGCCGAGCGCGCCGCCGGGCTCGCGCTTGAGGAACTGGAGGCCTTCGCTATCGGTCGGGTTGGGGGCGGTCGCCGGGATGCCGCCCCAGGTGGCGCAGTCGCCGATCGCGACGACGTACTTGGCCGCAGCCGATAGCTCGGCGACCCACTGCTTCATGGGGCGGCCGCAGAACCGGTTCCACATGCCGGTGCCGTCCGGGGCATTGATGACGCTGCCTTCGAAGACGAAGATGTCGAGCCGGGTCTCGCCCGAGATGCATTTTTCCACGATGCGCTTGACGTTGTCGCCCAGCTCGAGCCCGAGCGACGGCTGTCACAGCACGTTGATGCCGAAATCGGTGACGAGGTCGCAGGCGCTCGGTTCCTCGGCGTTGAGGGACGACATGGTGTTGCCCGAGCACGCGCCGCCCTGCAGCCACAAGAGATTAGCCATCGATCCCCCCACATCCCCGGCGCGACACTGCATCCTACGGTTGCAAGGCTGCAATATTGTCTTTACTTAGTCGTATCGTCGTAAGTAGCGCGCCAGTTGTGAAATGTTGCGAAATGGCGGTTTTGATCATGGAGATGGGTGGGGTAGCAAAGAAAGTTTGTAGGTATCCTGCAAACTTTGCTGGCAGGTTCAGCCGTGCCGGTTCCCGCGTGCCAGGCACTCAGCCTCCGATGCCAGGCCGAACCAAATACCCTGGTATTCCCGGCATCAGTGGCCGGTGCGCCCGCTCTCCGGTTTCAGCATCCGTGCGCGCTTGCCGGGCCTGAGATCCCCGACCTACGGCTAATGGCGCCGCGGCGGCACACGCAGTTGCGGCAACGCCACGGCCGGGTCAGGCGTCCTGCAGCCCGTAACGCCTGATCTTGTTGGCGAGACCCACGCGGGACAGGCCCAGCTCATCGGCCGCCCGGCTCTGGTTCCAGCGATGGCGGCGCAGGCTGGCAACCACCATCTGCCGCTCGAGCCGCTCGACCATGTCCTTCAAGGTTTCGCCGCCCTGCGCGCCTGCCGGCAGCGGCTCGGGCCTTGCCGGCACGTGGTCGAAGACGGATGACAGGTGCCGCAATGCGATGTAGCCGCCTTGCTCGGCCACCGCGACCATGCGGCGGACCTCCGTTTCGAGTTCGCGCACGTTGCCGGGGAAGCGATACGCCTGCAGCCGGGCCAGCACGTCCTGGGCGACGCCGATGACCCGGCGGCCAATGACGCCGGCGTATTTCTCGACGAAGAACTGCGTCAGCACGGCGATGTCTTCCGGCCGGTCGCGCAGCGGCGGGAGCAGCAGCTCGAACCCTTTCAGGCGATAGTACAGGTCGCGGCGGAATTCGCCGCGCTCGACCAACTGGTACAGTGGCCGGTTGCTCGCGGCAATGATGCGCACGTCCGCATGTTGGACCTTGTCCGAACCGAGCGGCTTGACTTCGCGCTCCTGCAGGAAGCGCAGCAGGCTGACCTGGAAGCGGGGAGAGATCTCGGAAATCTCGTCGAGGAACACCGTTCCTCCGTCGGCGGCGCGAAACAGGCCGAGCCGGTCGGCGATGGCGCCGGTGAAGGCGCCGCGCACATGGCCGAACAACTCGGAATGCAGCATGTCGTCGGACACGACGCCGCAGTTCTGCACGTGCATCGGCGAGTCGAGCCGGGTCGAGTTGAAGTGGATCGCGCGTGCCAGCAACTCCTTGCCGGTACCGGTCTCGCCATGGATCAGCACCGGCAACCCGGTGGGCGCCGCGACCCGCGCCTCGGCGCACAGGTCGGCCATCTTGCTGTTGACGTAGACGAGCTTCTCGAACTGCGAGCGGCCGCCATCGACCGAAAGCACCTGCCCGGCGGTGAACATCTCGTCGTCCATGGAGATCTTCAGCTCGCGCGACAGCAGGCGGTGCCGTCGCGACAGCTCGCCCATTTCGAGCGCCCGGCTCGCCACCATCCGGAGCTGCTGCCGCGGCACCGGCTTGATAAGGTAGAGGTAGGCCGCGGCGCGGCGGGCGAGCCCGCTGCAACGCTCGGCTGCAGCGGGCGCGCAGATGACCACGCGGGCGACCTGGGGATGCGAGATGCGCGCATCGAGCAGCACGTTGCGAGCCTCGTCGGCGATAAGGCCGAAATCGACGATCACCAGTTCGGCCTGCACATCGTTCAGCCGGGCGGTCAGGTCCGCCTCGGTGCGGCACACGATCAGCCGATAGTCCGACTCGCCCGTCAGCGCTGCCCGCAACTCGGCGTGGAGGACCGGGTCGGCCGAGGCCAGCAACAGCGTGTGCTCGGTCGCCAACTGCCCACGCCCTATTCGATATGTAAACAAACATGGCTGATAAGCGGCGCCACCGCAATGTGCCAACGGCGTCACCAGTCCGGCGGTGCCATCACCAGGGGGCGCGGCAGCCGCAGGCAGCGGGCGGGCGAGCTATGGCGCTTCTCGCGGCTGCGACAGCGCAGGTCTGCAGCAGAACCGATAAACGACTAGCGAACGTCGGCCTCCGGTTGCACCACGCTGCCCGGCCTTATCTTCTGCAGTTGCCCGGTGATGACGCGCTCCCCCGGCTTGAGGCCGTCGGTCACGACGATCATGTCGCCGTCGTTGTCGCCCAGCTTGACGAGACGCTGCTCGACCTTGTCGCCTTCGCCCACGATCATGAGCGTGCGCCCAATCTGGGTCGAGCCGACAGCGCTCTGCGGCACCAGCACGGCACCCTGCAAGTCACCCAGATGCAATGTCGCCGTCACATACTCGCCTGGCAGCAGCGCATGGTCCCCGTTGGCGATCGTGGCACGAACCAGGATCGTTCCGGTGGATTGGCTGACCTGGTTATCGATGAACGTCAGCGTTCCGACATGGTTTGGCTTGACGCCATCCTGGGAAACCGCGGTCTCGATCGGCGCATGCGCCTGCCCCCGGGTGATCGCCGGCAGGTTCACCTCGGCGGGGTTGAAGCTGACATAGATCGGATCAAGCTGCACGAGCGTGTTCAGGGTCGTGCCGGCGACGCTGATCAGGCTGCCGGTGAAAACCTGGCTCGCACTGATGCGGCCGGCGAAGGGAGCAGTGATCTCGGTTCGGCTGAGGTTCAGCGCCGCTTGATCCACGGCGGCCTCGTTGTTGGCCAGGCTCGCCTGGCCCTGGTGAAAGACGCTGTCGGCTTGGTCGGAGGTATCCTGTGGGACCCAGCCTTGATGGGCCAGGATCTGGTTGCGTCCTTGGCTGACGCGCGAGTACTGCAGGCTGGCGTTCGCCTGGGCGAGCGAGGCCTGGGCCTGCGCGAACGCCGCCTGATAGTCCTTGGGATCAATACGGTAGAGCAGCGCCCCCGAGGCCACATCCGCGCCGTCAACCGCCCCCTGTTCAACAAGGTAGCCCGTCACCCGCGCCTGGATGGGCACGGTCCGCAAGGCTTGCGTCGTCCCCGGGAAACTGCGGAAGATCGGCACGGTCTTTGCCACCACCGTCATCACCGGCACCTTCATCGGCGGTGGCGCTGCTGCTGCATGCTGCTGTGTTCGTCCCATGAACCACCAGCTGACACCTCCCGCTGCCGCGAGGACCAGCAGAATGGCCAGGATGATCCAAAGCACCCGATGAGACTTCGCGGGACGCGGAGCATGTGGCCGGCCTTCGTCTTGTTCGTATTCGGGGTGCAAGTCGGGCGCGTTGATGTCGGGCATGGAGCTACTCCGCTGGTTCGGCTACGGCGGTGCCGGCGGGCCTCGCCTCCGGCCGGCGGCCCTCCCGCAGCCGTTCGATTGTGACGTAGAAAACCGGGGTGAACACCAGGCCGAGCACGGTCGCCACCAGCATGCCGCCGAACACCGTAGTGCCGAGCGACTGGCGGCTGGCTCCCCCGGCTCCCGCCGCAAAGACGAGGGGCGAGACACCAAGGATGAACGCGAACGCCGTCATCAGGATCGGCCTCAGCCGCAGCTTGGCCGCGTCCATGGCTGCCTGCAGCACCGGCTTGCCCTCTTCACGCAGGCGCTTGGCGAATTCGACGATCAGGATGGCATTCTTGGACGAGAGGCCGATCAGCATGACCAGGCCGATCTCGCCATAGACATCCAGCTCCAACCCGCGCAGCCACAATGCGAGAAGCGCACCAAACAGGGCGAACGGGACCGAGAGCAGGACCATGAACGGCATGCTCCAACTCTCGTACTGCGCCGCCAGCGAGAGGAACACGAACACGAACGCCAGCGCGAAGATTAGCACCGCGGCCGACCCGGCCTTGAGCTGCTGGTAAACCACGCCCGTCCACTCGAAACTGTATCCTGCCGGCAACGCGGTCGCGGCTGCCCGCTGCATCGCCGTGATCGCCTGACTGGAGCTGAACCCGGCGGCCGGCCCGCCGCTGATCTGAGCCGAACCGTACATGTTGTAGTGCGGCACGGTCTCTGGTCCTGTCGTCGGCTGTAGCTTGCCCACCGCGTCGAGCGGCAGCACGCCACCCCCTGCCGTCGGCACGAAGATCTTGCTGAAATCGAGCGGGTCGTTCCGTGCGCGGCCGTCGGCCTGCGCGATGACGCGGAACGTCCGGCCGAACAGGTTGAAGTCGTTAATGTAGAGCGACCCGAGATAGGTCTGCATGGTCGCGAAGACGTCGGTGAGGCTGAGGCCGAGCTGCTTGGCCTTGTCGCGGTCGAGCACGAAATCGAGCTGTGGGGTGGCTGCGCCGAAGGTCGTCAGCAACTGCTGGCCATTCAGTTCCGGCTGCTTGCGCGCCTCCGCCAGGAAGGCCTGGGTCACGGCGTCCAGCTTGCTCGCGCCGACGCCGGTGCGGTCCTGGACCTCGAACTCGAACCCGCCCGTGGTCCCGAGGCCGGGGATGGAAGGCGGGTCGAAGCTGAGCGCGATGGCCACCGGTATGGCGAACAGGCGCGGCCGCAACGCGGTGACGATGCTTTGGGCGGTATGCGCGGTGCCGGGCCGTTCATCCCAGGGCTTCAGGATCGCGAACGCCACGGCGCTGTTGGACTGCGACGAGTTGGTCAGGAAGTTGATCCCGGTGATCTCGACCACGTCCTGGACCTCCGGACGCTCCATGACGATGGTCCGGACCTGTCGCGCGACCTCCTCGGTCCGGGTCAGTGCGGCGCCGTCAGGCAACTGCATCACGATGAAGAAGTAGCCCTGGTCTTCGACGGGGACGAACGAGGTAGGGACCTCGCGGGAGATGAGGTAGGTGCCGCCGGCGGTTGCGGCCAGCAGCAGGAACATTACTGGCCAGTAGCGCGCTGTCGTTCGCACGCTTGCGGCGAAGCGGTTGGATAGCCAGCCAAAGCCGGCGTTGAACTTGCGGAAGGCCCATGCCTGCTCACCGCTCTTGGGTTTGAGCAGGATGGCGCACAGGGCCGGGCTGAGCGTGAGGGAGTTGAATGCGGACAACGCAACGGAGATCGCAATCGTGAGTGCAAACTGTCGGTAGAGCTGCCCGGTGATGCCCGGCAGGAAGGCGACCGGCACGAACACCGCCATCAGCACCGCGGTGGTGGCGATGATGGGCCCGGTGACCTCCTTCATTGCGGCCTTTGCGGCATCGAGCGGCGGTTTTCCGTCGTCGATCTGCCGTTTGACGTTCTCGACCACGACGATGGCGTCGTCCACCACGAGGCCGATTGCGAGCACGAGGCCGAGCAGGCTCACCGTGTTGATGGAGAACCCGGCCACCTTCATGACGCCCAGGGTGCCGATCAGCGATACCGGGATCGAGACCGCAGGAATGAGCGTGGTGCGCCAGCTTTGCAGGAAGACGAAGACCACAAGGAATACCAGGCCCAGGGACTCGGCTAGGGTGAGAGCCACCTCTCGCAGCGAAGCGGACACGAACATCGTCGTGTCGTACTTGATCTGATAGGCGATCCCGGGCGGGAAGTTCGCCGACAGCTCCGCCATCTTGAGGCGGACCAGCTTGTCGAGCGCGAGCGCGTTGGCGCCGGGGATCTGGTAGATCGCCAGCAACACGGTCGGCTTGCCGTCCATGTAGCCGTTCGAATCGTAGGACTGGGCGCCGAGCTCGACCCGGCCGACATCTTTCAGGCGCACCATGGCGCTGCTGGCGTTCCCGGCGCGCACGACGATGTCCTCGAAATGCTTCACGTCCGCCAGCCGGCCGAGCGTGTTTATCTGCAGTTCGAATTGCTGGCCCGGCGGTGACGGCGCTTCGCCGAGCTTGCCGCCCGCCACCTGCTGGTTCTGCTCGGCGATTGCGCCCTGCACTTGCGTCGCGGTCACCCCGAGCTGAGCGAGACGGTCCGGGTTGAGCCAAACCCGCATGGCATAGCGTTTCTCGCCGAAGATCGTGACGTCGCTGGCGCCATCCAGGCGCTTGATCGGGTCCACCAGCTGAAGATAGGCGAAGTTGCTGAGCCCGAGGGCATCGACGGAGCCATCGGGCGAGACCAGGTTGACGATCAGCGTGAAGCTGGGCTGCTTCTTCTGGATCGTGATGCCGCCTTGGTTGACGATTGCCGGTAGTTGTCCGGTGGCCTGTGCGACGCGGTTCTGCACGTCGACGGCAGCGATATCCACGTTGTAGCCGACGTCGAAGGTGATGGTGATGGTTGACGTGCCGTCATTGGCGCTGACGGAAGACATGTAGGACATGCCTTGTACGCCGTTGATCTGCTGCTCCAGCGGCGTGGTGACTGTGTCGGCCACGGTCTGCGCACTGGCGCCTGCGTAGGCGGTGCTGACAACGACCTGGGGCGGCGCAATCTCGGGAAACTGGGCGACCGGCAGCAACACATATCCGACGACGCCAGCCAAAACCATGACGACCGCTACGACCGAAGCGAAAATCGGCCGCGTGATGAAGAAGTCGACCATCTACGAAGGCGGGCCGCGAAACATGCACGAGGGCGCCGGGAGCAGATGTGCTTTCAAGCTGCTCACCAGTTCGAGGTGAGCAATATGCAGAACAAACCCATTTTGACATCGCTCCGTGGTCATCCCGCATGATGTGAGAAGCGGTGGCCGGACGCGAGGCTCGGAAACTACTCATGCCGGTGTTGGTGCATGGACAGGCCTGGTAGCCTGACGTCGGCTGCACGGCTACTTTCCTTCCATGCCGTTCAAGCACAACGCCGCGCGCCGCCGTTGCATCCCGCGCGCCCGTTACCGTTTCACGAACTGGCCGGCGTATGAGGTAGGCTTGCGACGGCGCGGCGACCTCACGCTATGGCTGGACCAAGCGGCGCTAACTGGCTGGGCGGCGCCGAAGCGGAGCAGCCCCGGTGGAAAGCCGGCACTGTCAACTTGTTGGATTGAGGTCGCGATGGCGCGCGGCAAGGACGGCGTGCCCATGGTTATGCCGCGGCGGTGACGCCGGTGATCTCGGCCCAAACCTAATAGGCTCGGGTCCGGGCGGCTCGATACTGCGTGGCGGACGTTCAGTGATGGCGGAGCAGGAAGGGGTTGTTGATCCCGTCATGGGCGGACAAGAAGCGCTGCGCCTGCCTAGCTGACTTGAACCTCTTCATCTGCGGTTCTCGCCGCCGCGTGGGCTGGTGCAGGTTCTCCGCCCTGTTGTTCAGCCCGTCCACGGCATTCTTCTTCCTGTCTTATATCGGCCTTTACGCAATCGTACTGTCGTTGCGAGCCGTCTCCGCGGCGCGGCATCCAGGGGCGGCAAGCCTCGCGCCTTCGGTCTCTGGATTGCTGCTGGATTGCACCCCTCGCAATGACGGACGCTGCAACGGGCCGTCCTCAAAGCCCCATGTAGGTCTCACGGATCGCCGGGTCGTCGCGCATCGCCGCGGCCGGTCCGCCCTGGGTGATGCGGCCATGGTCCAGGACGTAGGCGCGGTCGCTGACCTCCAGCGCCTCCGATACGTTCTGTTCCACCAGCACGACCGTAAGCCCATCCTGCCGAGCCAGACGCTCGACGATCCCGAACACCCGCTCCACCATCAGCGGCGACAGGCCGACGGACGGCTCGTCCAGCATCAGCAGCGCCGGACGGCACATCAGCGCGCGGGCAATGGCGCACATCTGCCGCTCCCCACCCGAAAGCTTGCCGGCCATTTGGTCCGCGCGCTCCCGCAGCACGGGGAAGATCGCCATGACCTCCGCCATCCGCGCGGCGATGCCGGCCCGTGCGCCGGGGGCATAGCCGCCGAGCTGCAGGTTCTCCCGCACGCTCAGGAAGGGGAACAAGCGCCCGCCCTCGGGTACCAGGGCCAGGCCGTCGCCGGGCAGCAGGTGGGCGGGACGGCGCCCGATGTCGGCGCCGCGGAACCGGATGCGCCCGGCGCCGGGCCGCACCAGCCCGGCGACGCAGGACAGCAGCGTGGACTTGCCCGCGCCGTTGGCGCCGACGATGGCGACGACCTCGCCGGGGTGGACGGCGATGGATACGTCCCACAGCACCGTCGCGTCGCCGTAGCCGGCGGTGACGGCCTCAACCTCCAGCAGCGGTGTCACGTCCGCCGCCCCTTGCCCACATAGGCCTCGATCACCCGCGGGTCGCCCAGCACCTGCTCCGCCGTGCCCTGCGCCAGCATCGCGCCGCGGTCCAGCACGATAACTCGGTGGGAGAACTGGCGCACCACCTTCAGGTTGTGCTCGATCACCAGGAAGGTCTGGCCCTCCGCATTCAGCCGCTGCACCAGCGCCGCGACCTCCTGGATCTCGGTGGGGTTCAGCCCGGCCATCACCTCGTCCAGCAGCATCACCTGCGGGTCCATCGCCAGGGCGCGCGCCACTTCCAGCCGCCGGCGCTCACTGAGGGTCAGCACTCCGGCCTGCACTCCGGCGCGGTGGCCCAGCCCCACCAGGTTCAGCTTCGCCCGGGCGTGCCGAGCCGCCGCCGCCACGCCGCGGTGATGCAGGAAGGCGCCCACCATCGCGTTCTCCAGCGTGGTCAGCGATACCAGCGTCTGCGAAATCTGGAACGTCCGCCCGAAGCCTGCCCTGGCCCGGCGGTCCGGCGGCAGGCGGCTCACGTCCTGCCCGTCCAGCAGCACCCGGCCGGCGCTGGGGGCGAGCTGCCCGGTCAACAGGTTGAACAGCGTCGTCTTGCCCGCGCCGTTCGGCCCGATGATGCTGACCAGCTCCCCCGGCTGCACGTCGAAGCTGATGCCATCCACGGCGAGCAGCCCGCCGAACCGCTTGGTCACCCCCTGGACCTGCAGCGCGCCCCGCTTCGACGTGCCGGTTTCCGACCCGCCGGTTCTCAGCGCGCCCGTCTCCAACGCATTGGTCTCCAAAGCGCCAGCTTTCACGGCGCCAGCCTCCAATGCGCCAGTCCTCGCTCCGGCGCTCACCGGCGCCACCGGCCCAAGCCGGCCTGCCACGCGCCGACAATGCCGCGCTTGAGGAACAGCGACGCCAGAATCAGCACGGCGCTGAGCACGATGATGTTCGCGCCCGGCGCCAGCCCGCCGAACTCGGCCCGCAGCCAGCCCTCCAGCGGCACCACCAGCAGTGCGCCCAGCAGCGGGCCGTAAACGGTGCCCAGCCCGCCGATCAGCGCGATCAACGCGAACTTCACCCCGAAGTCGAACAGCGACAGCAGCGTCGCCGGGTCCGCGACGCGGGTGGACATCAGAAACAGCCCGCCGCCCATTCCAGTCAGCGCGGCGCTGATCGCCATGCCGGCCAGCTTGGTCCGCAGCGCGTTGATCCCCGACGCCCCGGCAGCCGCCTCGTTGTCCCGCACCGCCTTGAGCTGGTAGCCCAGCCGGGAGCGCGTGACGGCGAGGGCCACCAGCAGGCACAGCGCCGCAAAACCGCCCATCAGCAGCGCGTAGCTCAACCGGTCGCGGAAGATCATGTTGGCCAGGCCCAGCCGGAACGGGATGGACAGGCCGCGCGTGCCGCCGGTGATGGATTGGGCATAGTTGGCGAGCGCCAGCGCCACCTCCGTCAGGGCCATCGTGGCGATGGCGAAGAACGGCCCGCGCAGCCGGAACACCGGCCAGGACACCAGCGCGGCGGCGGTGGCCGACAGCGCCGCGCCGGGTAGCAGCCCGATCCAGGGGGACACTCCCGCGCGCAAGTACAGGTTAGCCGTCGTGTAGGCGCCTACCGCGAAGAACACGCTGTGCCCCAAGGAGAACTGTCCGCCGATGCCGCCGATGACGTTCCACGCCGTCGCCAGCCCGGCGAACAAGAAGGTCGTGGCCAGCATGTTGAGGGTGAACGGGTCCGCCGACGCCAGCCACACCAGCAGGGCCATCAGCCCCAACACCAGCAGCAGCACCGGCAGGTCGCGCAGGAAGGTACGCACCTCGGCCGGCGTGGCCGGGCGGGTGGCCCGTATGCCGGGCAGGGCGATGTCAGGCATGTCCGCGCAACCCGACCTGCTCCGCCCCGGGCTGCCCGAACAGGCCGGACGGACGGACGACCAGCACCAGGATGAAGACGGCGAACAGCACGGCGTTCTTGAGCGCGGGATCGAGGTAGTAGCCGGCCAGCGCCTCCGTCATGCCGACGATGAAGCCGCCGACGTAAGCGCCCAGCACGCTGCCCAGGCCGCCCAGCACGACGACGGCAAAGGCGGGCAGGATGAAGTTGGTGCCGATCTGCGGCGACAGGGTGTAGATCGGCGTCAGCAGGCACCCGGCCAGCCCGGCCAAGGCGGCGCCGGCACCGAAGGTGATCATGTAGATCTGCTCGGCGTTCACGCCCATCAGGATCGCCGCCTGCCGGTCCTGCGCCACGGCGCGTATCGCCCGGCCCAGCATCGTCCGCCGCAGGAACGCGCCCAGCCCCAACGCAACGACTGTCGCCGCCGCCAGCACGATCAGCCGCGACAGCCCGATCTGCACGGGACCGACAGCCACGCTGATCTGCGCGAGCGGCGAGCTGACGCTGTAGGCCGTGCCGCGCGTCGCCGCGAGCACCAGGTTCTGCAGCAGCAGCAGCAGCCCGAAGGTGGCGAAGATCTGCATGGTCGGCTCCGCCCGCAGCGGCGCCAGCAGCACCCGCTGCACCACGGCGCCCAGCACGAACAGCGCCGGCACGACCAGCACCACCGCCAAGTAAGGGTCAATGCCGAGCGTGGAGTAGGCCGCGAAGGTGCCATACATGCCCAGCATCACGAACTCGCCCTGTGCGAAGTTCACCACGCGGATCACGCCGAAGATCAGGTTCAGCCCGACGCTGACCAATGCGTAGATGCCGCCCAGCAGCACGCCGATGGCGACGATGTTCAGGAGGTCCGACACCGGCGTCCTCCGGGGCGTCCCTGCAAGCCCGCGCTACTTGCGCGCCAGGCTGGCCATCTGCACGCCGGGCGTCGCGGCCTCGGCCGGATAGACCGCCACCACCCGGCCGCCCTGCCACTGCGCGATCAGCGGCAGCGCGCGGACGTTCTGCATGGTTTTATCGAACTTGAGGCCGTAGCCCGTCTCGTAGGTGCCGAACGGCTTGTCCATCTTGGCAGCCGCGGCGATCACGCCCTCATACTCGGTGGTCCCGGCGGCGGCGATGCAGTCCAGCAGCGCGCGCATGCCGACATAGGCGCTCATGGCCTGGGGCGCGATGGGATCGCGGTTATACTTGGCGCGGTAGGCCGCGAGGAACTTGGCGGCGCCGGGCGCATACGCCTCGCCCACGTCGGCGCGCGGGTAGGACACGAGCAGCACGCCCTCCAGCGCGTCCTTGCCGACGGCGTCCAGGGTTTCAAAGGTGTCGCCGGTGCCGACCAGCATCATCGCGCCGGGCTTGAACGCCTGCTCGCGCGCGGTGCGGAGCAGCAGGTTGTGGTCGGCGACGTAGGCGGTGCTGAGCCACAGGTCCGGGCCGAAGTTGCGGGCGCGCAGGATGGAGTCCGACAGGTCCACCGCCCGGGCGCTGTGGGCGCCGACCCCGACATGGGTGACCCCGGCCTCCTTCAACAGCCGCTCCTGCTCCGTGGCGATGGAGGTGCCGAAGGCGGAGTCCTCGTGCTCGATCCAAACCTTCAGGTCCGCAGGCGCCTTGCCCATCCGGGCCGCGACCAGCTTGACCGCACCCTCGGCGGAGCGCTGCGCGAAGGCGTCGCTGGCCGGGCCGGAGCGGGCGTAGTTCGGCAGGCCACGGTCGGTCAGGTCGCGGGCGAGGGCGTTGGTCTCCCAGAACAGCTTGTCGTTGCTGAGCGCGGCCTCGCTGGCGGCGTTGGAGATCGCGGTGACGTAGGTGCCGATCAGCAGGTCCACCTTGTCGCGTCCGACGAGCTGCTCGACGGCGGCGATGCCTTCCTGCGGGCTGGTGGCGCTGCCGCGGACGATCTGGATTTGCCGGCCCAGCACGCCACCGGCGGCATTGGCACGCTCGACGGCCAGCTCGAAACCGCGGTCCAGCTCATCGCCATACAACGCCATGGGACCCGACAGGGGATTGATGGCGCCAATTTTGAGGGTGCCCTGGGCCGAGGCCGGGGTGCCCCAAAGCGCGAGGGCCGCAGCGATGCCGGCAAGACCGCGCCGTGTAATCATGCCTGATCCCTCCCGGATGGCGGACCCGGCTGCACGCCGGTTGCCTTGCTCCCTCTGAAGGGGAGCATTGTTGCCGGGGAGGATAGCAGCAAGCATACCGTTCGCAAGCGTATTGTGCCGTGCGTGTTATTGCGGCCCGGGCGTAGCTAACTGCGGTAAAGGTAGTCTGCTGGCAGCCCGAGCCGCAGGCAGGACTGCACCGCCGGGCCGGAACGCAGCATGACGCTGTCGGATAGGCTGCCGAGCCGCCGTACCAGCGGACGCTCCCACCCGCGAAGCCCGTAGGCCTCCGTCAGCCCAAGCCGGTCACGCACCCGCCCCGGCGTAATATCCACCGCCGCACGGACCAGCATCCGCTGCATTGGCCGCAGCGGTGCCGGGAAGACCGGGGTGTCACGCATGATGCCCAGGAACTCGAAGACGATGGGCGAGGGTTCCAGCCGGTCTTGCATGGCGACGAACAGCGCGTCCAGTTCGGCGCGGGACCCCGGCGCATCCAGCGCGCCGTACAGGCGGGCGGCGGGCAGGCCCTCTGCACACAGCCGGTCGAACTCCTCGGCGCCGAGCGGGCGGACGTAGCGGCTGTAAGCCTCAGCGAAGCCGAAACAGGCGGTAGCCTGCACCCAGGTCAGCAGGACCGCATCGTTGGCGCGGTAGGCCTGGCCCGCCGGCGTCTCGCCTGCAATCGCCTCGTGCTTGTGCACGACGCCCGCGATCATCCGTTCCGCGACGCTGCGCGCGCCATAAACGGTGACCATGGCCGCGAGGCCAGTGCGTTGCAGCCGGCGCACGGGATCGCTGCGGAAAGACGAGTGCTCCCAGACCCCGGTGCGCACGCTCGGCTCGGCCAGCTCCAGGATTACCGCAGCGACGCCGCCGACGAACAGGGCGACCGGGTTCTTGAAAACCCGCCATGCGATCGAGTCCGGCCCGGCGAGGGCCTGTTCGCCGTGGGGCTGCGCGAAGTCAACGGGCGGTGCGCCCTGCGGCTGCAGCAGGGCTTGGGCGGCAGCCTCGGTCCAGCGCCGCAGGGGTGGAGGCAAGGGCAGGGGTGACGGGAGCAGAGAATGGGTCATGGCGGAATCCTGTGCCCCTGCATATCGGGCGACGTTCCGCCGCGTTCACAGGTGGGACCGAGCCCTGGCCATTGCAGCCGCACGACCTGCTCACACCCGCCTGCGTGATCCCAGGCCTGGCCGCCGTACGATACCCATTCAACAGCCCAGCCCTACGCCCGCTGCCGCCGCACCTCCGCCAGGTCCCGGCGATACTGCACCGGGTCCAATTCCAGCCCATAGCGCGGGCTGTCTGGATACAGCCGCGCGATCCCGGCCCGCTCGCGCTGGATGTCCGCCGCCATCGCCGCCTGGTCCGGCAGCCCGGCGTGGCCGGTTTCCAGCGCGGCGATCCACGCCGCCTGATCGTCCATCATCCGTATGTTGCCGCCGCCGGTGACGTTGAAGAACCCGGCGAAGTATAGCCCGGGCTGCCCCGGCCGCACCACCCGGCGATACAGGTCCAGCCAATGTCCCCGCACCGGCGATGCTTCCGGCTCCAGGAACGGCAAATCCACCTCGTAGCCCGTCGCGGCGATCATCGTGTCGAACTCCGCCGCGCTGCCGTCCGCGAACCGCACCTCCCGCCCGCACACCTCGGCGATCCCCGGCTTGGCCGTCACTCGCCCCCAGACGAACTGCGCCATCAGCAGGTGGTGCCCCGCCGGGTGCGTCCGCGTCTTGGGCGTCGTGAACCCCCACTGCTCCATCCGCCCATGCGCCATGCGGGAGATCAACTCGCGGATGCGCCGCCGCACCGGCCAGGGCATCCAGGGATGCTCGACCTTCGCCAGCACGCGGGCGGTCGGGACTCCCAGGAACATGCGCGGCATCATCAGCACCGGGGAGCGCGCCGCCATCACGCAGCAGGCCGTCACCGGGCAGATGTCGGCGGCGATGTCGCAGGCGCTGTTGCCGGCGCCTACCACCAGCACCCGCTTGCCGCGGAACGGCTCCGGCACGCGGAATGCGTGGGAGTGCAGGTACTCGCCCCCGAAGTCCCGCGCGAAGGGAGGGTGCTTCGGCACGCCCTGATGGCCGCTCGCCACCACGACGGCGTCAAACGCGGCGCTGGCGCCGTCCGCCAAGTCCACGCGCCATTCCGCTCCCTCCCGCCGCACGGACGCGACGGGGGAGCGGAAGTGGATATGCGCCAGCACGCCGAAGTGCCGGGCATAGGCATGGAGGTAGGCCGCGACCTGCGCATGGTCGGGATACAGCGGCGTGCCGTCCGGGAAGGGAAAATCGGCGTAGGCGGTGACGCGGTTCTCCGAGTTCAGGTGCAGCGACTGGTAGGCGGGGCTGAGGCCGCTGTCGTTCCCGTAAACCCATAGCCCACCGACTCGGGACCCCATCTCGAACACCGTCACGTCCAGCCCGGCGCCTAGCAGGTGCTTGGCGGCGCACAGGCCGGCCGCGCCCGCGCCGATGATGGCGGCCCGCTTCACCGCTCGTAGCCCGGCCTGGGGATCAGGCCCATGATCCCCCGGGTGAAGCCGCCATCCACGGTGATCTCGTCGCCGGTGATGTAGGCGGCGCGGGCGCTGGCGAGGAACAGCACCGCCTCGGCGATGTCGCCGGGCTGGCCGATGCGGCCGGCGGGGATGACGGCGCTGCGCCGTCGGGTGATCTCGGGGTCGTCGTAGAAGGCTTGGCTGAGCGGGGTCAGGATCATGCCGGGGCTGACGACGTTGCTGCGTATGCCGTCGCCGCCCCACTCCGTCGCAAGCTGGCGGGACAGCATGACGATCCCCGCCTTGGCAACGCTGTAGGCGCCGCCGAATCCGGTCGCATGGCTGCCGGCGATGGAGGCGATGTGGACGATGGCGCCGCCGCCCCGCATGCGCATCTGGGTGCCGAACGCCTGGGCGCACAGGAAGTAGCCGGTCAGGTTGACCGACAGCAGCAGGTTCCACTCCGCTGCGGTCAGGGTCGCCAGCGGGCCGGGGCGCAGCAGGCCGGCGTTGTTGACCAGCACGCCGCAGGGGCCGAGCTGGCGGCTGACCGCCTCCGCTGCGGCGGAGACGCTCCCTGGGTCCGATACGTCGCAGCCTACCGCGACGGCGTCTGCGCCGGCATCCTGCAGGTGCCGGAGGGTTTCAGCCGACCCGGCCTCGTCTCGGTCCAGCAGCGCCACGCGCCCGCCGGCCCGCGCAAGGCTCAACGCGATAGCCCGGCCGATGCCGCCGCCCGCACCCGTCACGGCGCACACCGTGCCTTGCAGCCCGAGCCACTCGACGGGCGTCGGCGCGTCGGGGGGCAAGGGGGCGGTCACGCCGGCACCGTGAGCAGCGTGCGGCAGGCCGCGTTTGGAGGTAGTTGCCAGCAAACGCTTGCCTTCTCCATCTCCCTCCGGGATAGGGTCGGGGTGAGGGGGCGGGCAAGCACAGTCCTTGCCAACAGGTGGGCGGGTCCTGGCCGCGCTGGTGGCGCTCGCCTTGGCACGCAAGACCCCCTCACCCCGGCCCTCTCCCGGAGGGAGAGGGAGAAGGCAGTACTGTTGCGGCGTTGCCGTGACGGCTTGCCAGCCACGGCCGCCAGCCTCACTCCGCCGCCCTCGCCAGCCCGGCCCGTCGTGCCGCGCTGGCCGCATGGTCCAGCGTGTAGCGCACCCGCTCCCCCGTCGGCCGCACCGAGGCAATCACCGCGCCATAGGCCCGCTCCGCCACCTCGCGCCCGATCAGCCCTGCGTTGAGATCTTCCTCCACCGCCGCCAGATCCCGCTCCAACGGGTTGCCGAACCCGCCGCCCCCGGGCGAGGCCAGCCGGATGCTGTCCCCGGCGGCAAACGCCACCCGCTCCACCTTGCTCCGCAACGGCGGCGCCCAGTCTCGTCCGCCGGTCACCAGCCGCACCTCGTTCGCCGCCGCCGGGTGCCCGCCCTGGACGCCGGGCGGCAGGTGGTCCACCCGGTCGCCCAGGATGGACACCACGCAGGGAGCCAGGGCGGTGATGCCATAGGCCGTCCCACAGCCGCCGCGGTGCCAGCCGTCCCCGCCCGATCCCTCGCGGATGCGCAGATACTCGAAGCGCAGGGGATACCGGTGCTCCGACATTTCCACCGACATGAACCGCGCCATGCTGCCCGGCGGCGTGCCGTTCACCAGCCCGTCCGACACCTGGCTGGCGCCATAGCCGCCGGGATAGGGATACACCGCGACGTAGTAGCCGCCATCGCCCGGCCGCCGCCCGGACACGGTCGCGACCCCCGTGGTGCCGAACGGTGCCGCCGGCACCAGGTCCGGGATCGCTTGCGCCAGCGCCGCGAACACCACGTCCACCACCCGCTGGGTCACGTCCGTGGTGCCGCCGACCGGGGAAGGATACTCCGCCGCCAGGATGCAGCGCGTGGGGATGGTGAACCGCGCCGGACGGAACGCGCCGCCGTTCACCGGCACCTCTGGGAAGACGTGCTTCAACGCCACCAGGCACATGGACTTCGTGGTGCTGTCCGAGATGTTCATCGGCCCGCGCGCCGCCGGCGCCGTCCCGGTGAAGTCGAAGTGCAGCCCGCTGCCGGACACCGTAAGCGTCAGCACCACCTTAAGCGGCACGTCGTCCACGCCGTCGTTGTCGAACCAGTCCTCCACCCGGTAGGTCCCGTCCGGTATCTCTGCGACGTAGGAGCGCATCTGCGTTTCCGAGCGGTCCATCATCTCGCGGATGCAGGCCTGCAGCGTGTCCTCGCCATACCGGGCGATGAGCGCCTCCAGCCCGCGCCGGCCGACGCTGAACACGTTGGTCATGGCGGCCAGGTCGCCCTCCAACTGCCGGGGCAGGCGCACGTTGGCGGTGATCAGCCGGATCAGCGCGGTGTTGCAGCGCCCCGCCTCATACAGCTTGAGCGGCGGGATGATGATGCCTTCCTGGTGGATTTCGGTGGCGGCCGGCGCCCATCCGCCGGGCACGCTGCCGCCCATGTCCATCCAGTGCCCGGTGTTGGCGAACAGCGCGAACAGCCGCCCGCCGACGAACACCGGCGACACCAGCACCACGTCGTTGAGATGGGTGCCGCTGAGGTAGGGGTCGTTGACGATCCACACGTCGCCGTCGCCAAACCCGCCCTCGGCCAGTGCCACGGCGATCACGCGCTGCACCGTGAACTGCATGTTCGCCAGGAACTGCGGCAGGCCGTAGCCGCCCTGGGCCACCGTTTCCCCGCTGACGGGATCGTATAGCCCGTGCGCGCAGTCGTTGGTTTCCGAGATGATCGGGGACAGGGCGGCCCGGATCAGGTGCAGGTCCATCTCGTCGCCGATCTGCTCCAGCGCGCCGCGCACGACCGCAAGGGTGACGGGGTCCATCATGCCAAACCTCCGCAGGGCGTTCATGCCATCATTTGCAGGATGTTCATGCCATCATCCGCAGGATGTTCATGCCATCGTGACCAGGATGTTGTTGAAGGGGTCCACTCGGGCGGTCATGCCCGGCTCGATCACGCTGGTGGTGTCCGGCTGCTCGACGATGGCCGGGCCGTCGAAAGCGTGGCCGGGGCGGAGCGCCGCGCGGTCGAACACGGGGGTGTCCATCCAGCGGTCGAAGTAAACCGGGCGGATCGCGGACGGGACCGCGCGCGCCGGCACGGTGGCGCTCCCCGCGACCCGGTGCTGCCCCGGACGGACGCCGAGCACCGCCGTTTTCAGGCTCACGATCACCGCCGGCAGGTCGCCAAGCGTGTTGCCATACTCGCGGCGGTAGACGTCCGCGAACGCCTCCGCCATGCGCCCGGGAGTCCACCCGGCCTCCACGGGCACGCGCAGGGTATGGATTTGCCCGGCATAGGACATCTCCGCCCAGTGGGTCGTAACGATGCGCTCGATGGCCGCGCCACCCTCGCGCAGCGCCGCCGCCCCGGCCTCGCCTTGAGCGCGCAGCACCGCCGCGGCCTCGTCCGCGTCCAGGTCCGCGGCCCGGCGCTCCATGGTTTGGGAGTGGTCCGCGCGTATGTCCGCCATCGCGCAGCCCAGGGCGCATAGCACGCCGGGATAGGGCGGGATCAGCATGGTGCGGACGCCGACCTCCCGCATGATCGCCGCCCCGTGCAGCGGCCCGGCGCCGCCAAACGCCACGAGGACGAAATCCCGGGGATCGTGCCCCTGTTCCACCGACAGCAGCCGGGTGCGCCCGGCCATGCGCTGGTTGACGATGGCGAGGATGGCCGCCGCGGTTTCCTCCACCCCCAGCCCGACCTGCTGCCCCAGCGCACTCATGGCCGCCCGCGCCCCGGGCAGGTCCAGCCGGTCCAGGTGCTTCAACCCGATCGGGTGTTCGGTGTTGATCCGCGCCAGCACGGCGTTGGCGTCGGTCACGGTCGGCTCGGTGCCGCCGCGGCCGAAGCAGACCGGTCCCGGCACCGCCCCGGCGCTGCGCGGCCCCACCTGCAGGATGCCGCCGCGGTCCAGGTAGGCGACGGAGCCGCCCCCGGCGCCGATGGTGTGCACGTCCAGCATCGGCAGGCGCAGCGGGATGCGGAAATCGAGGTCCGTCGTGTCGGCCACCCGCGGCGTGCCGCCCAGCACGACCGACACGTCATAGCTGGTGCCGCCCATGTCCCCGGTGATGACGTTGTCGAACCCGGCCTCCGCCGCCAGCCGCGCCGCTGCCATGACGCCGGCCGCCGGGCCGGAGCGCACGATGTTCGCCGCCCGGTCCGCCAGCAGCCGCAGCGGCACCAGGCCGCCGTTGGACTGCATCACCAGGGTCTGGGTGTCGAAGCCGCGCTCATGCAGCGCGCTTTGCAGGTTGGCGGCGTAGCGGGCCACCAGCGGCTGCAGGTAGCCCTGCACGGCGGCGGTGCTGGTGCGTTCGAACTCGTAGTATTCGCGCACCACGTCGCTGGAGATGACGACCTGCCAGGACGGTTCGGCCTCCAGCAGCAGGGAGCGGACGCGCTGCTCGTTCAGGGGGTTGGCGTAGGCATGGAGGAAGGAGACGACCACCGCCTCCACCTCCTGTTCCCGCAGCACGGCGGCCAGGCGGCGCACCTCATCCTCGTCCAGCGGGTGCAGCACGGCGCCGTGCTGGTCCAGGCGTTCGTCCAATTCCCAGCGCAGCTCGCGCGGGATCAGCGGCTTGTGCACGCCGGTCAGGCCGTACATGCGCTGCCGGTCGCGCCGGCCCAGTTCCAACACGTCGCGGAAGCCGCGTGTCGTGACCAGGGCGCAACGGGCGCCCTTACGCTCGATGACGGCGTTGGTGGCGATGGTGGTGCCGTGCAGGATTAGGTCGAGGCCGGCGGGCTCGACGCCGGCGGCGGCCAGTGCGTCGAGCAGGCCGCGCGCCGGGTCGTCGGGGGTGGAGGGGACTTTTAATACTCGGTCCACGCTCCGGCCGTCACGGGAATAGAATAGGTCGGTGAACGTGCCGCCCACGTCTATGCCGACAATGCCGCCAACCTCATTGCCGACGCTACCACCCGCGTCGTTTTCAACAATGCCGCTCACGTCATTGCCGATACCACCGCCCACGTCGCCGCCGACGATATTGCTCACGTCGGTTCCGACGCTACCGCCCATCACACCACCTTGCCGTCGCGCAGCGCCGCCACCGCCTCAGGCGACAGGCCCAGGCGTTCCTGCAGCAGGGCATCCGTATCGGCGCCCAGCTTGCGGCTAGGCTCTAGCTCACGCAGCGGGTCGCCGGCGAAGCGTAGGGGGGAGTGCTGGACGACGATGCGGCCCAGCTCCGGGTGGTCCTGCCATTGCAGCGAGCCGCGCTCGTGCATGTGCGGGTCGTTCACCACTTCATCCAGGCTGCGGACCGGCGCGCAGGGCACGCGGTGGGCCAGCAGCAGCGCGAACAGCGCCTCCTTCGACTGGGTAGCCGTCCAGGCGGACACGGCGGCGTCCACCTCGTCCATATGCGCCACCCGGTCGCCAAGGGAGGCAAAACGCGGGTCGTCCGCCAGGTCCCGCCGCTGCATCGCCGTCAGCAGCGACCGCCAATGCACATCGCCGACGCAGATGATGGCGATGTAGCCGTCAGTCGCGGGATAAACGTTGTAGGGCGCCTCCGCCAAGCCGCCGTGCCGGTTGCCGGTGCGGGACGGCACGTCGCCGCCGGTACCGAAGTGCAGGCCAAGGCTGGAGCTGAGCGAGGGATACACCGCGTCCATCATCGCCACCTCGACCTGGCGTCCGATGCCGGTCTTCTCCCGCTCATACAGCGCCGTAGTGATGGCGCCATACAGGTGGACGCCGGCGAAGAAGTCGCACAGCGCCGGGCCGGCCTTCACCGGCGGACGGTCGGGGAAGCCGGTGATGCTCATGACCCCCGCCATCGCCTGCACCGTCAGATCCATTGCCGGGTAGTCGCGGTAGGGGCCGCTGCTGCCGTATCCACTGCTCTGCGCATAGATCAGGCGGGGGTTGGCGGCCTGCAGCGTGGCGCAGCCGAGGCCGAGGCGCTCCATCACGCCGGGGGCGAAGTTCTCCACCAGCACGTCGGCCGAGAGCGCGAGATCCCGCAGGATGCCCTTGCCGCCTTCGGTTTTCAGGTTCAGGACCAGGCTGCGCTTGCAGGCGTTCAGCATGGCGAAGGGCAGCGCCGC
>CAXTCI010000009.1:0-14450 GCA_964242325.1 uncultured Acetobacteraceae bacterium | reverse complement strand
CGGGTTCCGACGGCGTGCAGGGTGCGGCCGTGCTCGTCGGTGGCCTCCACCGTGATGCGTGTGACCCAACCCTCCGCCGGGTCGCGCTCGACGGTGCGGGTGCCGGAGGCGAGGTCGGCGGTCACCCCGTCGCGGGTCATGAAGCCATAGGCGACGCTCTCCTTGCCGCCCTCCCAGCGCGTCACGGCGAGGAAGGCGTCATCCGCGGAGGCGATGCCGGTGACATAGGCGCTTTTCTTAGGCCGGTGCTCGGGCCGCGGTCCCCAGGAGCGGTCGCGCGCCGCCAGGCAGTCTATGGCGATGCGCTGGCCGAGCAGCGTCAGCTCCCCCGTGACGCGGCCGAACTGGTCGAAGTGGCTGGCCGACCCGAACGGCGAGCCGGCCCGGCGCAGCGGACGCGGCGGCATCACCCCATCGAAGCGCAGGTCCATCCGGCAGCGGTCCCCATCCACGAAGCCCAGCGCATAACTCATGCCCGGCTCCAGCACCCGGATCGAGACGCCAGTGGGCAGGGTGATGTCCTTCAAGTCCTGGTCCCGCGGCAAGCGCAGGGCGGTGTAGTTCGCCGAGTACGGCACCTCCCAGGGCAGGTGCGCCGTGTCGTCCCAAACCCAGGCGCCGCCGGCGACGGTGCCGATGTTGGGCCGCGCCATGGTGTAAAGCCAGCCGCCCAGCTTGCGCTCCGGATGGCAGAACGAGAACCAACTCGTTTCCGTCATCCACCAGCGGTCGCCCATTTGCGCGAAGTGGAACCCGTCATCGGCCGGGGTGAACACGGGCTGGGTGGCGGGGGTGACGTCCGGTGGTGTCATGGCAGCCTCCTACTCCCTCTCCCTTTGGGAGAGGGTTGGGGTGAGGGGGTCTTCGTGCGCACATCTCGGCCCAGACCAGCCCTGCCTTGTCGGCAAGTCCATTCCCCGCGCCGCAGCCAAGACCCCCTCACCCCAACCCTTTCCCGGAGGGAGAGGGAGCAGGAGGTTACTTGTATGCACATGCTGTGGCAGCCTCCATCACAGCGTTGGATAATGGCGGCTGGCGATGCCGCCCGAGGCCGCGGCGGCCAACTGCGCCTGACGCGCCGCCTGCCCCGCGAAGTAGGCCAGCGCCTGCGCGAAGCCGATCCGCCCCTCCGCCAGCGCCGCGCCTAGCGCGTCCGGACCGGCATCCGGCCCCAGCAACGCCGTCAGCGCGGCCCCATCAGCCTCCGCCAGCGCGGCGCCGTAGCGGTCGGTGGCCTGCAGATACTTCAGCACCTTCGCGGCCTCCTTCGCCTTGGCAATGACCTGCCGGTCCGTGCTGCGCGCCACCACCACGTCACGCAGGTCGGCCAGGACGTGGTCGAACAGGCCACCCTGCTCCGTGGGCGGCAGGTTCAAGGGGGCGGGCGGGTCCACGGGCACGCCTGCGGCGTCCGACAGCGCCTCGACCAGCAGCCGGCGGTTTAGGGCACGCGACACGATGGTGTGCGCCGGCTCCCCGGTCACGTTGCGGTGGCGGATGACGACGACGCGGGTGGACACGAAGGCCCGGTGATACAGGATGCGGGCACGGTCCACCGGCGCACCGCCACGGCGCTCGTATTCGCGCAGGCATTCGGAAAAATCCGGCACCGGTTCCATCACGCAGCGCATGGAGAACCAAGCCAGGTCCTCCATCGGATCACCCAGGTGCGCCAGCTCCCAATCAATCAGCGCCGTCATGCGCCCATGCTCGAACAGGAAGTTGCCCGGCCCGGCGTCACCATGCGCCAGCACCACCGCACCGTCCGGGTCGGGCATGTTCTCAATCAGCCAGCGGAAGGCCAGGTCCAGCAACGGGTCCGTGCGCCCGGTTTCCGCATACATCGCCTGCCAGATGCCCAGCTCGGCCCGCACATGGTCGGCGATCCGCACGCCCTGCCCGCCGCCGTCGAGGGTGACGCCAGCGGTCGGAATCCGGTGCAGGCGGGCCAGGGTGTCCATCAGCTCGCAGGCGATGGCCTGCTTCTCCGCGGCGTCGTGCAGGCGGCGGAACTCGGCAATCCCCGGGGCGCGGCTGGTCAGCACCGCTTGCAGGCGGGGATGCTCGGCGATCAGCCGTGGCGCCAGCAGCCCGGCGCCGGCAATGGCGCGATACACCTGCGCCTCGCGATGGACGGTGTAGGGTTCGGCACTTGGCGGGCGAGGTGGGGCGTAGCGGAGGAACACCTCGGCGGTGCCGTCCGGCGCAGCGACGTCAATGGCCCAGGATCGGCAACGGTTGCCGCCGGACGCCTGGCTGACGCGCTGCACGGGGCCGCCGCACACTTCGGCGACCCAGGCGAACAGCGCGTCTTCGTCGCCAGCGAATGCGGCGTCCGGTCGTGGCGACGTGGCGAGCATGTCCACAGTCCCCCTCCTCCCCATGCCGGTTTGCTCCGGTTTTCCCAAGAGCTAAACAGCTAGCTTACGATGTGCAAGCGAATTATCATCGCGGAAAATGGGAGGAATACGCGTGGCGGGACTCTACTTCGAGGAACTGCAAGTCGGCCAGATGTTCAAGCATCCGATCCGCCGGACCATCACCGAGGCGGACAACGTCTGGTTCAGTTGCATGACGCACAATCCGGCGCTGCTGCACCTGGACGAGGAATACTGCCGCACCGAAACCGAGTACGGCCAGCGCCTGGTCAACAGCGCCTTCACGCTGGGGCTGATGGTCGGCATCTCGGTCGGCGACACCACGCTCGGCACCGCCGTCGCCAACCTGGGCTGGGACGAGGTGCGCTTCCCCAAGCCGGTGTTCCACGGCGACACGCTGCGGATCGAGACGGAGGTGGTCGAGCTGCGGGCGTCGAAGTCGCGGCCCAATGCGGGGATCGTCACCTTCCTGCACCGCGCCTACAACCAGCGCGGCGAGTTGGTCGCCCACTGCAAGCGGTCGGGATTGCAGCTCCGGCGGCCGCAGGCATGACGCTGCGCTCCTTCCTGTTCGTGCCCGGCGACAGCGAGCGCAAGCTGGCGCGCGGCCTGGCCTCTGGGGCGGACGCGCTCATCCTGGACCTGGAGGATGCCGTCGCCCCGGCCCGCAAGCCGCTGGCGCAGGGGATGGTGGCGGAGGCGCTGGCCGCCCGCGCCGGGGAACGAGCGCCGGAGCTGTGGGTCCGCATCAACCCGCTGGACGCGGGCGGGCTGGACGACCTGGCCGCCGTCGTGCGCGCCGCGCCGGACGGGATCATGGTCCCCAAGGTGGACGGCCCGGCGGACGTGCTGCGCCTGAGCCACTGCCTGGACGTGCTGGAACGCCGGGACGGGGTGCGCCGGGCCATACGCATCCTGCCGGTGGCGACCGAGACCGCCCGCGCGCCCTTCGCCCTGGGCGCCTATGCCGAAACGGAGCTGCCGCGGCTGTATGGCCTGACCTGGGGCGCCGAGGACCTCAGCACCGCACTGGGCGCCAGCACCAACCAGGACGCGGGGGGCGGTTGGGCCTTCACCTACCGCATGGTGCGTTCCCTGTGCCTGATGGCGGCGCGGGCGGCAGGGGTGGAGCCGGTGGAAACGCTGTATGCCGACTTCCGCGACGCACCGGGGCTGCGGACCTCCTGCGCCGCCGCGGCCGCCGAGGGGTTCACCGGCCGCATCGCCATCCATCCCGACCAGGTCGAGCCGATCAACGCCGCCTTCATGCCGTCCGAGGCGGCGGTGGCCCATGCCCGCCGGGTCGTCGCGGCGTTCGAGGCGGCGCCGGACGCGGGCGCGGTCGGGCTGGATGGCAGCATGCTGGACATGCCGCACTTGCAGCAGGCCCAGCGCCTGCTGGCCCGGCACGCCGCCTTCGCGGGCTGACCCGATGCCCCGGACCCTCACGGTGCCTCAGATGGCCGACGAGTTGGCCGGCGGTGGGGTGACCTACATCCCAGGGTCCGCCGGGGAGCCAACGCCGCTGCTGGACCTGTGGGCCGCCGACCCCGAGCGGACCCGGGGCGCACGCATCCTGACCAGCCTGGTGCCCGGCATCAACGGCATGGCGATGGATGCCCTCCACCCATCTGCCATCGTCACCGGGCTGTTCATGCAGCCCGCGTGGCAGGCAGCGCAGGCAGCGGGGCGGTTCCGGCACCTGCCGCTGTCCTACTCGGGCTTCGTGCGGCATGTGCGGGAATGGGTGGCCCCGGATGCCTGCGTCGTCCACGTGTCGCCGCCGGACCGGGCAGGGCGGTGCTCCCTCGGCCCGGCGGTGGAGTTCACGCCGCTGGTGCAGGCGCGGAGCCGGCGCACGCTGGCGTTCGTGAACCCGCTGCTGCCGGCCATGCCTGGGGCGCCGTCGCTGGAATACGCGCGGTTCGACGGGGTGGCGGAGGTGGAGTTCGCGCCGCGCGGCTATCAGGTGGGGGCGCCGGCCCGGACGGCCACGGCCATCGCCGGGCACATCGCCGGGTTCATCGGCGACGGCTGCACCCTGCAGGTTGGGCTGGGCAAGGTGCCGGATGCGCTGATGGCGCTGCTGCATGACCGGCGCGGGCTGCGGCTGCATTCCGGGATGCTGGCCGACAGCGCACTCGACTTGTGGGACGCGGGCGCGCTCGACCGGGACGCCGAGCATACGAGCTGTGTTTGGGTCGGTTCAGCCGAGCTTTACCGGCGGCTGCAGGGCCGGGCCGGGCCGGTGGTGGCGGGGTGCGAGGTGACGCACGACGCCTGCCGGCTGGCTGCGCTGCCGCGGCTGCACGCCGTGAACTCCGCACTCAGCGTAGACCTGTTCGGCCAGGCCAACCTGGAGGTCGCGGACGGGCGGTCCGTCAGTGGCCTGGGCGGTGCCGGCGACTTCGCCCGCGGAGCACGGCAGTCGCCGGGCGGCCTCAGCATCGTGGCGCTGCCGTCCACCCATGCGGGCCGGGCGCGGTCCCGCATCGTGCCGCGGCTGGACGATGGGATCGCGTCGCTGTCCCGCGGCGACGTGGACGTGGTGGTGACGGAGCACGGCGCGGCGGACCTGCGCGGCCTATGCGTGCACGGCCGGGCCGAGGCGCTGGCCGCAGTCGCCGACCCGGCCTTCCAGCCTGCCCTGGCCGATGCTTGGCGGGAGATTCGGGCGCGGCTTTGACGCGGGACCGCGGCGGCCCGCCTTTGCTGTGTGGGCACCGTCAACGTGAGCCATGCCTCTAGCCGCTGGCGGACAGGCCGGGTCAGGCGACGGATGGCGTCAGCCTCCCATGTAGATCAGCTTCTTTTGCTGATTAGGCAGTCCATCGGGTTCGCGCCCCGCGGTTGCGGCCTGAAACGGAAGCATATATTACGTAAGCTAACTATCAAGCCGGGGCGCACCGGCGGCGGGGGACACGATGGACTTCGAACTCACGGAGCAGCAGGTCGCGATAGACGAGGGCGTGCGCCGGGTCTGCGCCGGCTTCGACGACGCCTACTGGACCGAGTGCGACGAGAACGCCAGGTTCCCCGAGGAATACTACCGCGCGATGGCCGATGGCGGCTGGCTCGGCATGACCATGCCGGAGGAGCTGGGCGGCGCCGGGCTGGGTGTGACCGAGGCGGCCGTGATGATGCAGGCGGTGACGTCGAGCGGCGGCGGCTACTCGGCGGCGTCCGCCATCCACATCAACATGTTCGGCCCGCACTCCATCGTGGTCCACGGCACGCCGGAGCAGAAGGAGCGCTGGCTGAAGCCGCTGATCGAGGGCAAGCAGAAGGCGTGCTTCGGCGTGACCGAGCCGGATGCCGGGCTGGACACCACGAGCCTTTCGACCTTCGCCGCCCGCACCAACAGCGGCTACCGGGTGAACGGGCGCAAGATGTGGACCTCCACCGGCCAGGTCGCGGACAAGATCCTGCTGCTGACGCGCACGACGCCCAAGGCGGAGTGCAAGCGCCCGACGGACGGCATGACCCTGTTCTACACCGATCTCGACCGCAGCAAGATCGAGGTTCGGCGCATCCGCAAGATGGGGCGCAACGCCGTGGACTCGAATGCGGTGTTCATTGACGACCTGTTCGTGCCCGATGAGGACCGGGTCGGGGAGGAGGGTAAGGGGTTCAAGTATATCCTGGACAGCCTGAACCCCGAGCGCGTGCTGGTGGCGAGCGAAGCGATCGGCGTCGGCCGCGACGCGCTACGCCGGGCCACCCAATACGCCAAGGACCGCGTCGTGTTCGGCCGGCCGATCGGCCAAAACCAGGGCATCCAGCACCCTTTGGCCGAGTGCTGGGCGCTGCTGGAGTCCGCGTTTTGGATGGTGCTGCGGGCGGGGTGGCTGTACGACGCCGGCAAGTCCTGTGGCGCCGAGGCGAACGCCGCCAAGCTGCTGGCCGGCCGCGCCGCGTTCCAAACGGCGACGCGGGCGGTGATGACGCACGGCGGCATGGGATATGCGCAGGAGTACCAGGTCGAGCGGCTGTTCCGCGAAAGCATCCTGACCCGCATCGCGCCGATCAGCGAGGAGCTGGTGCTGTCATACTTGGCGGAGCGGGTGCTGGGACTACCCAAGTCGTACTGACGCGTGCCGCTTGCGGCATGTCATTCCAGGTGCTGCAAGGCCTGTGCTGGCCGCTCCTCGCAGTGGCAGGCCGAAGCTGGAGGCCGTCAGCATGACCGGATCGCGGCGGCCCTGCGGCCAACAAGGGTGTGCAGCTTAACCGGTGTCGCGTAGAATCCGGGAGTGCTACTCCCCCACCATGCCGTAGCCGATCACGCAGACCCTGAAACGCGTTCTCCCTCGTTCAAGCGACGCTGAAACCCGCCCCCTCGGCCGCCGCGCGCAGGGTGGCATAGCCCCTGCGCGCATACGTCAGGGGGTGGGCGCGGGCCAGCACGTCGGGGCGCACATCCTTGGCATGAACGTGGTTGATCCGGTGCGCCCAGCGACGCGACACGGCGGCCGGGTCCTCACCGGCAAAGGTCAGGTGTCCCGTGTCGAACAGCAGGCCGACACTCGGAGGCGTGCCCTCCATCAGCCGGTCTATCTCCGCCGCCGTCTCGATCACGGTGCCCATGTGATGGTGGAAGGCGATCCGCACGCCCTGCGCCGCCATCCCGTCGCCAAGCTCGCCCAGCCGGCCCAGGAACACCGGCCACTCGTCCTCGGTCATCACCGGCCGGTCGGCAACGGGTGTGTCGCGGCTGCCCTGCACGGTGCCGGAAGTTTCGGCGAACACCATCACCTCGCAGCCGCAGGCGCGCAGCAGGTCCAGGTGGGGCCGCATGGCCTCGATCTCCTGCTCGACGGTGCGGCGGCGCAGCTCCGCGCCATACCAGCCGGACACGAAGCTCAGGCCGTGCCGGGCCAGCACCTGCTGCAGCGCCGCCGGGTCGTTGGGGAACTTGTTGCCCTTCTCGATGCCGGTGAAGCCGGCCTGCCGCGCCTCGGCGAGGCAGGTTTCCAGCGGCGTGTCGCCGCCCAGCTCCGGCATGTCGTCGTTGCTCCAGGCAATCGGGTTGGTTCCGATCTTGACTGCCATTGCCCGGATCCTAACCCATCGCCTGCGCCGCGCGGGCCAGCATGTAGGCCGCGTGCGCGTCCTGCACCTCGCCGCGCTCCGACACTGCAGGCACTGCCACGTCCCACCAGGCGCCTCCTTCGGCCGTGGTGCGCAGAGGGTCGGTGGGGATCACGACCACCGTGGTGCGGTCCGACGTCTTTGCGCGCACAAGGGCCGCCTCCAGCCCGGCGATGCCGTCCACCGTTTCCGCCCGGGCGCCGAGCGACCGCGCATGGGCGGCGAAATCCACCCAGGTCTCGTCCACCCGGTGGTCCACGTCGGCGAGCAGGTTGTTGAACGACGCGCCGCCGCACGCCCGCTGCAGGCGGTTGATGCAGCCATAGCCGCGGTTGTCCAGCACGGTGACGACCAGCTTGCGCCCCAGCATCACCGAGGTGTGCAGCTCCGAGTTGAGCATGAGGTAGCTGCCGTCCCCCACCATGACGAAAACCTCGCGCCCGGGATGGGCCATCTTTACGCCGAGGCCGCCGGCGATCTCGTAGCCCATGCAGGAAAATCCGTACTCCAGGTGGTAGCCGCCCGGGGCAGCCGTGCGCCAAAGCTTATGCAGCTCGCCCGGCAGGCCGCCAGCGGCGCAGACCACGATACCGTCCGGCCCGGCGGCCCGGTTGACCGCACCGAGCACCTGCGCGTCGGTCGGCAGTTCCAAATTGCCCGGCGCGGTCGCTGCGTCCACCGCCGCGTTCCACTCCGCCACCAGTTCCGCCGTGCGTGTCTGCCAGGCGGACGATGCAGCGTAACCCCCCAGCGCGTCGCCCAGCTCGTCCAGCGTGCGCCGTGCGTCGCCGATCAGCGGCGCGGCGCCGTGCTTGCCGGCGTCGAAGGCCGCCACGTTCAGCCCAATCAGCCCGGCCCGGCCCGGCAGCAGCGCGCGCGACCCGGTCGTAAAATCCTGCAGCCGCGTGCCCACTGCCAGGATCACGTCCGCCTCGCGCGCCAGGGCGTTAGCTGCCGAGGCCCCGGTCACGCCGATGGAGCCAACGGCCTGGGGATGGTCCCAAGGCATCGCACCTTTGCCCGCCTGGGTTTCCGCCACGGGAACGCAGTGCCGGGCGGCGAAGGCCTGCAGTGCGTCGGTCGCTCCGGAGTACAGCACGCCACCGCCGGCAATGATCAAGGGCCGGCTCGCGTCCCGGAGCAGGCCGGCGGCGCGGGACAGGTCCGCCGGGTCGGCGCCGGGCCGGCGCGGACGGCGCAGCCGGGACGCGAAAAACGCTTCGGGATAGTCGCAGGCCTCGGCCTGCACGTCCTGGCACAGGCAAAGCGTGGCCGGGCCGCAGTCCGCTGGGTCGGTGAGGACGGCAACCGCGCGCGGCAGGGCGACCAGCAATTGCTCCGGACGGGTAATGCGGTCCCAGTAGCGCGACACCGGCTTGAAGCAGTCGTTCACGCTGACGGTGGCGTCATCGGGCGCCTCAAGCTGCTGCAGCACCGGGTCGGGCCGCCGGCTGGCAAACACATCGCCGGGCAGGAACAGCACCGGCAGCCGGTTGACGTGGGCGACCCCTGCCGCCGTCAGCAGGTTCATCGCTCCCGGGCCGATGGATGTGGTAACGGCCATCATCCGCCGCCGGTTCCGCGCCTTCGCATAGGCCACGGCGGCCAGCGCCATGCCCTGCTCGTTGTGCCCGCGGAAGGTGGGTAAGGCTGTGCGGGCGGCATGCAACGCTTCGCCCATGCCGGCAACGTTGCCATGGCCAAAGATGGCCCAGCAGCCGGCGAATAGCGGCGCCTCCGTCCCGTCGTCCAGCAAGGTGCGCTGGGCCGCAAGGTAGCGCACGACGGCCTGCGCCGCGGTGAGGCGGACGGTGCCGGCGCTCACGCTGCCGCCTCCTGCTTCGCCGCATCCCTGGCGGGCGCCACCCGCACAATCCCGCCGGTCCCCAGGCTTTCCAGCGCGGCGTCGGCCAGGCGAAGCGCCTCGCGCCCCTCGGCAAAGCCCGCAAGCGGCGCGGTGCCACCCTCCACGCACTCGATGAACTGATCCAACTCGGCCTGATACGCCTCGCGGTAGCGCTCGATGAAGAAGTCGAGCACGGGGTCCTGGGCATGGGTCCGCCCGGCGCCCCACGCCTCCACCGTCGTTGGATGGCGGTTGCCGGCCAGCAGCATGCCCGTAGCGCCGAACGCCTCGACGCGCTGGTCGTAGCCGTAGGCGCAGCGGCGGCTGTTGTTGATGTGCACCAGCGCCCCGGACGCCGCACGCATGACGACCATGGCGGCATCTATGTCACCCGCGTCGCGAATAGCCGGCTCGATGAGGTTGGCGCCCATCGCCTGCACCTCGACGATCTCACCGGCGAGGTAACGGGCCATGTCGAAATCATGGATCGTCATGTCGCGGAACAGCCCGCCCGAGGAGGCGACATACCGGCCCGGCGGGGGCGACGGGTCGCGGCTGGTGATCACGACCTGCTCCAACGTCCCGATCTCGCCGGACAGGAGACGGTCACGCAACGACCTGAACGATGGGTCGAAACGCCGGTTGAAGCCGATTGCCACCAGCGGCTGCAGCGGGGCGATCTCACGCCAGCACGCCTCGACCCGCGCCATGTCGAGGTCCACCGGCTTCTCGCACAGCACGGCCTTGCCGGCCTTGGCCGCCTGCGTGATCAGGTGGACGTGGGTGTCGGTCGAGGACGCGATCAATATGGCCTGGACCTGAGCGTCTGTGAGGATTTCCTCAACCGAGCTTGCTGCATGGGCGCCGAGCATCCGGGCAGTGTCCTCTGCCGCCCCGGCGGCAATGTCGTAGCAGGCCACCAGCCTGGCCCGAGGATGCGCGACGATGTTGCGGGCGTGCACCTTGCCGATCCGACCGCAGCCAAGGAGTGCGAACCCGATCATGCCAGTCCTTTCGCGATGGAGGTTCTGGGCCGGAAAGGGCCGGGGACGGCGGCCGCGCCCCGGTGATCCCCAGTCAACGGCTTGCAATCCGATAATACGCTCGGTGCCAGGCAGGCTGCGGAACACCATTTCGGCTGAGACCGCGACGCCGAAGGCCGCCGTGTCGGACATCTAGGCCCCGGGGCATGCGGCACGACGATCACCAGCTTGGCATGGACCGCAAGTTCCACGGAGCAAGGGCACACCATCTCACGCGGCATGGCGAGGTCACGCGGCCTTCTCCAACGCTGCCAGCGCCATGATCCGCTCTTCCGTGGCCTCGGCATGGGACAGCTCGCCCATCATGCGGCCCTCGCGCATCACCAGCACCCGGTCGGAGATGGTCAGCACCTCCGGCAGGTCCGACGAGATCACCAGGATCGCCAGTCCCTCGGCCGCCAGCTCGCGCATCAGGGCGTAGATCTCCGCCTTGGCGCCGACGTCCACGCCGCGCGTCGGCTCGTCGATGATCAGCACCGCGGGGTGCGTGGCCAGCCACTTCGCCAGCACCACTTTCTGCTGGTTGCCGCCGCTCAGCAGCCCGATCACCTGGTCCCGGCTCGGCGTCTTCACCCGCAGGCGCTGCACATACTTGTCCACGACCCCCCGCTCCGCCGCGAAGTTGATCATGCCGCCATTCGACAAGCGCCTCAGCGCCGCGAGCGTCAGGTTGTCGCCAACGCCGTGCATGAGCACGAGCCCCTGGCCCTTGCGGTCCTCCGGCACCAGGCCGATCCCGTGGCGCATGGCGGTGAGCGGCCGGTCCACGGTAATGCGCGCCCCGTTGAGCCACACCTCGCCCGCATCCGGCGGCGGCGCACCGAACACGCCGAGCGCCGTTTCCGACCGTCCTGCGCCGACCAGCCCGGCCAGGCCCACGATCTCGCCGCGCCGCAGGTCGAAGCTGATGTCGCGATATTGCGGCGCGCGTGTCAGGCCGCGGACGGACAGCACCACCGGCCGCTCCTCCTGAGAAGGCGGCACACGCTGGACGGCGGCCAGGTCGCGCCCGACCATGAGGCGCACGATCTCATCCTGATCGGTCCCGGCGAGCGACATCGTCCGCACGTGCTTGCCGTCGCGCAGCACCGTGACGGCGTCGCACAGCGCGAACACCTCCCGCATGCGGTGGGAAATGTAGAGGATCGTCACCCCCTCCCGCTTGAGGTCGGCGATCACCCGGAACAGCACGAGCGTTTCGGCCTCGGACAGGCTCGATGTGGGTTCGTCCAGGATCAGCAGCCGGGGCTGGTGCACGAGGCTCTTGCAGATCTCGACGATCTGCTGCTGCGCGATGGTCAGGTTGCCGAGCCGGGTGTCCGGATCAAGGTCGATGCCCAGCCGGTGCAGGACCCGGCGCGCTTCGCCGCGCATGGCGGCGCGGTTCACGAATATGCCGCCGAGGCGCGGCTCCCGGCCCAGGGCGATGTTCTCGGCGACCGAGAGATTCGGCGCCAGGTTCAGCTCCTGGAACACGATGGCGATGCCGTGGCGGTTGGCGTCACGGGTGCTGTGCAGGTCGAGCGGCTGGCCCTCGAAGATCAACCGCCCGCCGGGGTCCGGGCGCTGAACCCCGGCGATGCACAGCATCAGCGTGGACTTCCCCGCGCCGTTCTCGCCCATCACGGCATGCACGGTGCCGGGCTCGACGGCGAAGGACACACCCTCCAGCGCCTTCACGCCGGGGAAGGTCTTGGACACGTTCTCGACGTCCAGCAGTGCAGCCATGGCTGCCTCCCTACGTTCCCCGGCGGATGACGCGCGCTACTTGCCCCAGTTACTTGACCCGGTTATTTGCCAAGGAACTGGTCCACGTTCTTCGCGTCGATCAGGTCCACCCCCGTGTCATAGACCGGATCCACGCTCTGCTTCGCCAGCAGGGCGTTGAGCACAATCAGCGACTGCGCCCCCATGGCGCGCGGGCGCTGGCCGACGAGGGCGGTGGCAAGGCCGGACTTGATCAGGCGAAGCTGCGGCTCCTGCGAGTCGAACGACACCACGACGAACTTGCCCGCCCTGACGTCGTCCGCCCGGCTGCGCAACGCCCTGGTGTAGGCCTCCGGCGCGAACATCGGCCAGCCTCCGGCGAAGAAGAAGCCGGATAGGCCAGGGTTCTTGGCCAGCACGTCCTGCATGATCTGGATGCCCCGGCTGCTGTCGTCCTCGCAGGGGAACGGCGAGCCTCCCACCTCCTTGAAGCCGTCGCCAAGTCCCGCCTTGAAGCCCGCCATACGCTCGTTCAGGTTGGCGGCGGCAAGCCCGCCGGTGATGATCGCGTAGGTGCCGCCCCCGGGCAGCGCCGTGCGGAACGCCTTGCCGCCCATCTCGCCGCCGACGCGGTTGTTGGTGCCGACGAATGTCGTGCGCTTCGTCTTCGGCGCGTCCGAGTCGAAGGTGATGACCGGAATGCCCTTCGCCTGCGCCGCGTTGATGGCAGCGGCGACGGAGTCCGGGTTATTCGGCGCGATGGCCAGCCCTGATACGCCCCGGGTGATCAGGTCACGGATGACCCGCACCTGCTCGCCCTCGTCCACCTGGGTTGGCCCGGTGAACAGGCATTCGACGCCCATCTTGCTCGCCTGTTCCTTGCAGCCGGCTTCCACGTCCGCGTAGAACGGCACGCCGACCAGCTTTGGCACCAGGGCGAACACCTTCTGCTTTTCCTGGGCCAGCAGGCCCCGTGGCAGGACCATTGCCAGGCCGGCAGCGCCGGTCGTGTAGAGCAACTTGCGTCGTGTGATCATTGTTGTTCCCTCCCAGGATGTTTTTCGCTGTTTTTTGCCGGGCCGTTATCTTCGCCAGAGGCCCTTGCGTAATTGGTCTATGAACACGGCCAGGATGATGACCCCGCCGACGAAGATACCCTGCCAGTAAGCGTCGGTGCCGAGCAGCACGAGGCCGTTCCGCAGCACTTCCAGGATCACCGTGCCCACCAGGACGCCCAGCACCGTGCCCTCGCCGCCGGTCAGGGCGGTGCCGCCGATCACCGCCGCGGCGATGACGCTCAGCTCCTTGCCGAGGCCCTGGTTGGCGATGGCCGAGGACAGGTAGCTTATCTCGACCACGCCCGCGAGGCCGGCGGTTACGGCCGAGATCACGTAAACCGAGATCTTGAGCCGGTCCACCTCCAGCCCACTCAGGCGTCCAGCCCGCTCGTTGCCGCCCACGGCATAGAGTTGGCGCCCGAACACGGTGCGGTCGAGCACGACCCAGGCCACGGCGGCCAGGACGAGGAACAACAGGAAGGGGTTGGGCAGGCCGAACGTGTCGCCCCCGCCCAGGCCGAAGAAGGAGTCGCCCTCCGGACGGAAGTCATTGATGGACTTGCCCCGGGTGATCACCAGGGCCAGCGCCCGCGCAATGCTCATCGTCGCCAGGGTCGGCACGAAGGCCGGCATGCGCAGCTTGGTCACGCATAGCCCGTTGAACAGCCCGAACAACGCCGCGAGGCCGAGGCCCGCACCCACCGCGAGCACCGTCGGCCAGCCCTGTTCCATGAGCGCCGCGGTCGTCACGGCGGTTACGCCCCACACGCTGCCCGCCGACAGGTCAATGCCGCCGGTGATCATCACCATGGCCTGGCCAAGGGCGACGATGCCGACAAAGGAAAGGTTGCGGGCATTGTTCAGGAGGTTGTCCGCAGTGCGGAACTCCGGCGACACGGCCGAAAGGAGGGCCACCATGATGAGCAGCGCCACCATGATCCCGGTCTCACGCGAGCGGATCAGGCGCGTGCCGACCCAGGCGCGGGGGGTGATGAGGGCGTCGGGCTTGGTTGCGGTGTCCATCCTGCGTGCTCCGTGCCTCTTGGGGTGGGACGGTTAAGCTAGTCAGCAACGCCGCGCCGGGTCAGGCCGGTCAGGCCATGCAGGGTGGGCAAACCCATACCGCAACGGTCTGGCCGGTCAGAGCGGCGTCCAGGGCGCGGTCGGCCTGCCGAAGCGCCCGCCGGCCGTCACACGGCTTGACCGGCATGGACAAGCAAGCCTTGACCGCTCCAATGACCGAGTCAAGCGGTGTTAGTGCACGGATGTGAAGTAGTTGTCTGACGTCAGCCGTACGTTGCTGTCCGGTCATGCCCTTCAAACACAA
>CAXTCI010000008.1:44083-51604 GCA_964242325.1 uncultured Acetobacteraceae bacterium | reverse complement strand
CAGCGCCGCCGCCGCCGCCTGTGCCGCGACGGACGCAGCCGCCGCCGGCGTTTGCGAGTGCGACACCCCATCGCACACCACCGCGACCACCCCGGCGCCCCCCTCCGGCGGGCCGTTCAGCTCAACGGCATCCTGGTTCTCGCGGTGCTGCCGCCCGGGATCGGTGACGGCGGCCAACCCCGGGCCGAGCACCGCCAGCCCGGCGGCGCTCCCCCGGCTCCGCGCTCCGCAGTCAGTGCAAAAACCGTCCGCGTCAAACCCTGTGCCGCCGCAGTTGGGACAGGCCGGCACAGGCGACCTTCCCAACCGGGCGCCGCAATCGGCACAGAACCGGTCGCCGGCGGCATGGGGCGCGCCGCACGCCGGGCACACGAGCAACGCGGTAGCGCTCATAGTCTTCGGTTCACAACCACGTCCGTGGCCGCACGGCGTTGGCCTGGTCCACGAAGGCGACCCGCTCCGCCCAGTCCGGCGCCAGCCGGGCACAGGCGCGCAACGCCAACTCCGCCCGGCGCCGCAGGGCGCCCGGCCGGATCGGCACACCGAGCAGCGTGGCACCGTTCGCGGCCTGCAGCGCCCCGGTGCCGATCTGCCGCACGGCCTCCTCGGCCAGCCGGGCCTCGGCCTGGTGCCGGGCGATATCGTCGCGCTGCATCGCGCTCAACAGGGCCGACGCCCGCGCCAGCCCGGCCCCACCCGGCAGAGCGCACAACGCCTGCACCGCGGCAAGCTGCGCGTCCGACCGCACGACCGCGCCATCCGGCACCCGGGCGAGCGCCTCCACGGCGCCGTCCAAGTCCTTCGCCGCCATGCGGCACCGCGCCAGACCGAACGCCGCAGCAGTCAGCCCAGGGTCGGCGAGGCTTGCAGTGTCATACAGCCCCCCGGCCTCCTCCAGCCGTCCCCCAGCCTCCAGCGCCAGCGCCAGCGCCAGCTTGGGCACGGGCTCTCCGGGGATCTCGCTGTAAACCCGGTCGAAGCACTCCACCGCCTCGTCCGAGCGCCCCTGCGACAAATAATGCTTGCCGCAGTACCAGTCGGGCCGCCAATCGCCCGGGTCCACCCCCGCCGCCGCGTCCAGCAGCCGCATGACGATGGCGGGATCGGTCACGTTGGCCTCGATCATCGCATCGGCCTGGCGCAGTCGCAGTTCCGCCGAGTCCGCACGGAAGCGCGACGCCGCGGCCAGCGCCTGGGCACGCGCCACTGGGTCGGCGGTGGCGGTGGCGGCGAACACCTCCGCCGCCGCCGGGTCGTCGCTGTCCAGGCGCAGGTCAGGCAGCCGGCGCCAAGCGCCCTCCAGCCCAGCAGGCGCCACGTCGGGCGGATTGCGTTCCCGCAGGAACACCGCGCTGTCGGCGGACGGCAGGGGCGCCGTGCGCGACACGATCTCCCGCAGCACGCCCAGCAGTTGCGCGCCCATGTCCTCGGCATCGGGGAAGCGTGCGTCGGCCTGCTCCGCCGTAGCCTTCTGCAGGAAGCGATACAGGCTCTCGTTGTCGGCCAAAGGCAGGCCAAGGCGCAGCGGCACCTGAACCGCCGCCACGCCCGGCAGGGTAGCGGTCACCACCACGTCCACGCCCGTCACCCCTGCCGGCGCCGTGCCGGAGAACACGCGCCGCCCCGGCTCGAACGCCAGCCAACCCGGCAGCGCCCCGCCGCCGGGCAGGGTGGCGCGCAGGGCCGCCTGCGCGCTGGACCCGGCGGCTTCCAGCACCGCGACCGGCACGGAATACAGCAGTGCGTTCGGCGGCGGCAGGGCATGGGCGTAGCGGTTGGTATTATCAAAATCCATCAGCAGCACCGCCAGCGTGCGGCCAATGGTATAAAGGTCGGACACAGCGATGGGATCGTCCCCGGCCTCCGGCGCCTGGTAGCCGACGGTGCCGTAGACATCGCCGCTGGGGTCGCCGATCCGGCGCACCGCGCCCATGTCGATCAGCTTCACGTCGTCGCCCTCAAGCATGACGTTGTCCGGCTTGAAGTCGCAGTAAACCAGCCCCTGCCCATGCAGGTAGGCAAAGGCCGGCAGGATGCCGAGGATATAGGACACCGCCTCCGCCGGGGGCAGCGGCCCGTGCTCCCGGCGGATCGCCTTCAGGGTGCGCCCGCCGACATACTCCATGACGATGTAGGACTCGGCCTGGTGCGTCACAAAGGTGTAGATGCCGACGATCTTGCCGTGCTTCACCGCCGCGAGGAACTGCCGCTCGGCGATGGCCGCGGCGGCGGCGGCCTCGTCCTTGCTGTTCAGCAGCCCCTTCAGCACCACCCAGCGGTTCAGCCCGGTGTCCATCGCCAAATAGATCCAGCCTAGGCCGCCGAAGGCGATGGGCCCGCGCACCTCATATTGCCCGGCCACCACGTCCCCGGCCCGCAGCGCCGGCCGGAAGCTGTACTCGGCGCCGCAGTTCGAGCAGAACCGCTTATCCGGGTTCACCTTGTTCTTGCAGTTGGGACAGAAGCACTTGTCCGCCGGCACCCGCGGGTCCGCCAGCACCAGGCTGAGCGGGTCGGCCGAGGGCATCACCGGCATCTGCACCAGCCCGCCGCCCAGGGCGCGGCGCCGGGTGCTGCTGCCGCGGGTTCCCCTCGTGCCCCGCCCGGAAGCGCCGGTCGCCGCGGTGCCGGCAGCCGTGCCGACCGTACCGGTCGAAGGCTGCGGCCGGCGCGCACCGGTGACCCGGCCCGTGCGGACGTAGCCGCCGGTGCGTGCAACCTGCCGCGAGGACGAGGTGACCGCCGTGGCGGGTGCGGCAACCTCCGCCGGACGCCCGCAGGTGTCGCAGAACCCGTCCTCGATCGTGCCGGTGCAGCCGGGTGCGCCGCATGGGATGCCTGCCATCGCCTTACCTCACAGAAACCGGGGGGCGTGCCAGCCCCGCCTCATAGACCGCCAGCAGCCGGCGCCCGGCGGCAAGGTCGGCCGGGCCGCCGAACAGGGCCGCGCGCAGCTCGGCCGCGATGCCGTCCAGCGCCGGGTCCGCACCCGGATGACGCGCACGGTGCTTGGCTTGCAGGGCGCCGAACCGGCCGCGCAGATCGTCACGCTGGGCAAGCCTGACAGCAACGTCGTCGAGCACCGCCTGCCATCCCACGGCCACGCGGGCGGCAAGCGCGTTCCAGCTTGCCAGGCCGACGCCGAACGCCTCGACCCGTCCGGCCTCCAGCGTCCGCGCCAACCGGTCCAGCCAGCCCGGCAACTCCGCCGCGTCGCCGGCGGGACCGGGCAGGGGAGAACCGGACACCAGGGGAGCCGCCTGCGCGAGGACCTGGGCTGCCTTGGCCTGCAGCTTCGCCAGTTGCGCCAGCCGGGTGCGGGCGGCGGCCAGCGCCTGCGCCGCCTGCGCCCGTCCGGCACGCGAGGCGGCCGCAGCAGCGCTGGCGGCGTCCACGGCGAGCCGCAACGCTTCCAACGCGTCCAGCGCCGCCATGGGATCGGACACCGGACAGGACGCCAGACGTGCGGCCAGGTCTGCGGCTTCCGGCCGGTTTTCCGCCGCTAAGCCGTCCACGGCGGCTTGCAGCCGGGCGCGCAACGCCGCGCCAGCCTCCGCCGCGGTGCTGATCCGGGCCAGCAGGGTGCGGGCGCTGTCGAACGCGCCCTCCATGGTCACCAGCAGCTCCGCAGGGGACACCCTGGCCACGTCCGACGCCTGGCCCAGCAGGCGGCGGTGCAGCACCGGCGAGCTTCCTAGCGCCACGGCGATGGAAGGGCCGTCCAGCACCTGCATCACCGCATCCAGGCTGCCCGGCATCCACAGCCGGGCCCCAGCGGCGCGGGCGGCCTCGGCGCGGCCCAGCGCCTCCCCCAGCAGCAGTACGCCTTGCCACAGCTCGTCCACCGTGGCGACGATCCGTCCGGCCTCGCCGGCCCCGGCGCCGGAGCGGGCAGCGGCCTTCAGCGCCATGAACTCCGGCAGCTCGCTCAACTCGGCGACGTTGCGGCTGGCCGCGGCCAGGCGGTCGCGCCAGGCCGCAATCGCCGCGTCCACCTGGGCCAGGGATCGCGGCGCGCTCACATGTATTCCCGGTAGCGCGGCCACAGCCCAGCCGCGGTCAGCACGCCGATCAGCGCCAAGCCGGTGCACACGACGACCGGAGTCCAGGTAGCCAGTCGCTGCGCCCGGCCGATCCGGACGTCGAACTGCACCTGGTTCACCGCGACCGTCCGGTCCAGCGCCCCTTGCAACCGCGCCAGCGCCGCCGCCCCCTCGGTTTCCCGGATTTGCACGGCCTGCCCCATCTGGTTCGGCATCCCCAAGGCGCGCACCCGGTCGGCCACCTGCATGAGGTCGAGCAGGCCGCGGGCGGCATCGCTGGCGGGATCACGCTCCGCCGCGCCAAAGGTGATGTTGTCCAGCTCCTTGCCCAGCAGGCCGCCGACCTCCGGCAACTCCGCCCGTGCGGCGGCGGGACGTCCCTGGTGTTCCGCGTTCTGGGCGGCAGCCAAGGCCTGCAGCAGCCTGGCCCGCGTCGCACCGTCCCGCCATTGGACGTTCAGCAGTGCGGCCGCCCGCGCGTCAATGCCGTCCGACACCGCCTGTCGGGTGGCAGGGTCGAGCAGCCAGAGCGACAGGTCGGCGTTGATCGCCGCCACGGCAGCCTTGGCCGAGAACAGCGCATCCAAGCTGTCGAAACAATCAACCTTGGCCGACCGCACGCTTTCCCGCGAGATGCTGGCCGTGACGAGCAGGCCCACGCCAAGGCAGAGGGCAAGAACTGTCGCGGCCACAAGCGGCGGGTTGATCAGACGGCGGGTCCGACGCACCAGAAATAGCTGCACCGCGGCCAGGACCCCGACCAGCGGCAGGATCGCGACCGCGGCTGCCGTGCCGTCCTGCCAGTAGTACCTGCCGTAGGCGGCATAGGCGTCCACCAGCGGCTTCCGGTTCGCCGCCGCCAGGGCGTCAGCCTCGGGCAGGTCGAACTCGCGCAGCAGGCGGTGTGACCATTGCAGGCGCTGGATGGCGGTGAAGGGATGCGCCGGGTCGGCGGCGCCGCGCACCTCGGCCAGGGAAGCGTGATATTCGCCGGTCCAGCGCAGCAGGTTCTGCAAGGCTGTGGTTTCGTCGGCGTAGGTGATGTTGCGGCTGGCCTGGACCAGCAGGGCATCCAGGTCCGCCTTGCCGTCGCGCCACTGCCGGGATGTGCCGGCGGCCGACATCCCGCCCGCCAGCGCGTCCTCCGTCGCCGCCGCATCCAGGTCCGCCAGGTCGGCGCCGATGCGGAGGGCCAGCACGACCGACGGCTCGGCGTCGCTGCCGATGGTGCGGATCGTCCGCGACGCGTCCGCGCCCGACAGCAGGATCACCACCGCGGCAAGCAGCATCGCGGCGCAAACGCCCAGGAAGCGCAGGGCAAGCCGCCCCGGCGTCGTGGCAAAGTAGGACCGCACGGACGCCGCGGCCTGCGTGGCAAGTGCAGGCGCTCCCGACATGCTACCGCCCCCGCACCGTCAGCCGCGTCCAGCACCCGACCGTCACCTGGTCGCCCTCCGCCAACGGCGTGATGACGTTCGGCGCCACCGCGGCGCCATTCAGCCGGGTGCCGTTCATGCTGCCCAGGTCCACCAGCGCCAGGCCGCCATCGGGCTGGCGCAGGATGCGGGCATGGCGGCGGGAAATGCCGGGGTCCGGGATGACGACCTCCGGGTGGATGTCCGCGCTGTCCGACCGGCGGCCGATCAGGTGGTCCCCCATGTCCAGCGGGAACAGGCGCTCGCTGCGGTCGGACGGCTCGGGGTCTTCCGGCTTGCGGAGGCTGACGTCCACCTGGGCCAGCAACTCCCAGCGCCGGGCGGCTGGCGTATTGGATGCAGCGGCAACTGGCGGTTCAGTCGCGGGCGGGGCGCCTGGCGTGATGGATGCGGCGGCGGCTGACGGATCGGCAGCAGGCGGGGCGGCTGGTGGGGCCGGGGCCGCCGGAGCCGCCGCCGCTGGCGCATCAGGCGGAGGCACCGCGGGCGCAGGCGTAGGCGCAGCGCCGAACGGCTGGTGTGTCACGAAGTCATAACGGCAGGTATCGCAGAACCGCGCCAGCGGACCCGGCCGCAGCTCCCCGCACACCGGGCAAGCTTCCCCCGCGCCGGTCTGCACCGGCGGAGGCGCCACGTCCTGCGCCGGCGTGGCCGGAGCGGCGGCACGCGGCGCCATGGCCGCCCCGCACTCGGAGCAGTATTCGGCATCCGTGGACGCCTGGCCGCAATGGGGGCACCGTTGGTCCATGCCGGTCAGTCCCGCTTCACCCGCACCGTCCTGGTGCTGCCGACGTCCAGGTCCATCACCGCCGCCTTCTCCGCGCCGCGCCGCAGGCGAACCGTGCCGGCTGCCTCGTCCACCACGTCCACCACCTGCCGCAGCCGCCGGGTAGTTTCCTCGTCGCCCGACTGCTGCGCCAACTGCAGGGCGCGGCCCAGCCGCAGCGTCGCGGCGCCATCGTCATGACGCGCCATCGCCTCCAGCCCTTCCTGGATCGCCTGCGCCTTTTCCGCCTGCCCGGTGTAGTGGGCGACCTGGGCGTCTATGCGGGCGGACAAGTTGGCATCATCGGTCCAGGTACAGGTGACGTTGGCGCCGGGCGTAGCGGCGTCCGGAGTGACGATGGACGGCCGGCACACCAGCATTTGCTCCCCGACCGGCAACGGCACGACGGTGAAGGCGGCGCAATAATCCTGCGTGCCCTCGCCGAACGCGCCGAGCGGCAAGTCCACCGCGCGCTGGTCCACCGGCCGCAGGCTCGACAGCAGATCAATCTCGGACGGGAAACCCTGCTTGAATCCCGTCAGCCGGGCATTCTTGGGCATCCACAGCCGCAGCCGCACGTCGGCCACCCCCAGCGCCATCGCCGCAGCCATCGTGGCGCGGAAGTCCTCGGCCAGTCCCGCGGGGTCCGCGACCATCTGCGCCGTGCCCAGCAGCTTGTCGGCGACCCGGCGCAGCTCCTTCGGCGACCAGTCGGTGCCGACACCGCGGCAATGCGCCTGGAACAGCCCGGCGCAGGACACCAACTCCTGGCCCAGCGCCCCCTCATCCTCCGGCCCGTTCTGGCCGTCGGTCAGCAGGATGGCCTGGCACACGGCGCCAGGCCGCTGCGCGAACACGACGCGGGCGGCCGTCAGCGCGTGGGACATGCAGGTGCCGCCGCCGGCCTCCAGCCGCTGCACCTCGCCATGCGCGAAGCGCTTGCCGGCGGCGTCGGCGCGGGTCAGCGGCACCACCATCCGGCCCTTGGTGTCGAAGGCGACGATGAAGAACTCCGTGCCCTCGTCCATCGCGTCGATCGCCACACGCAGCGCATGCTTCAACGCCTGCATCTTGTCCCCAGCCATCGAGCCGGACCGGTCGCCCAGCAGCCCGATCACCCGGCGCGGCGCCGGCTGGCTCCAAGGACCCGCATCCGCCCCGCCCGTCGCCGACAGGCTGAACACCACGTCCACCCGCGTGCCGCCGGCCGGCAGGTTGGCGTTCAGGAAGCTTTCAATCTTGAACTGCATGGATGTCCCCGGCGCCTAGAGCAGAT
>CAXTCI010000008.1:0-43983 GCA_964242325.1 uncultured Acetobacteraceae bacterium | reverse complement strand
AACCGCAAGCGTTCGGCCGCAAGCAAAAACGGCGGACCAACCTGCACCCAGCCAGGACGCAGGCCGTGTTACGTCTGCAACGCACGGTCGGCATGGTCGCGCAGGCTATCCAGCAGCTTGGCGCGGACGTCGCCGATCTGCCGAACCGCCTCGTCGCGCTTGCCGCGGTTGGCCCGGTCCATCTCCAGCCCGCGGTTGATGATGCCGATCATCCGGTCGGACACCTGGGCCAGGCTGGCAACGTCGTCGGCCATGTCGCCCTGGCTCGCCTTGGCCTTGGTGTAGGCGCTGTCCAGGGCGTCTATGCCGATCTCCTGCAGCTCGCGGGTGATCTTGCGCCGGGCAGCCGTGGCGTCCGATGCCCGGCCAATCCGCTCCAGTGCCGCGACGCGTACCAGGGCGCTCTTGAAGTCCGGCAGGTCGAACAGCACGGTATCCAGCGTGTTCTGTATCTCGATCCGTCCCGCCTGCTGCGCCGTGCGTATCTGCGGGATCGCCAGGATGCCGCGGGTAAACGCGACCTGCATCCGCACCAGCCGCGTTTCAAAGGCGTTGATCTGCTCGGCCATGTCCCGCAGCTTCGCCATCTGCACGGCGTCCCGGCTGTTCCGCACCTGCTCGCGCAACGCCGTGTGCTCCGCCCGCATCCGCAGCGCCGCCTGCTGGCCCCCCGCGATATAAACCTCGATCTCGCGCAGGTTGTCCTCGGTCGCGTCCACCAGGCGGTCCAGCCCGGCGTTGGTCGCCTTCAGCTTGCCGAGATGCACCTCCGCCTTGCGCTCAATCTCCGTCAGATGGGTCAGCACCCCCTGGCGTATCGCACGGAAGCGTTGCAAGGCGGAGAAATACCGTCCCACCACCGGCACGCGGCTGAGCACCGCACCGGCGCCCTCGGCTTCGCGCTTCATGCCCGGCAGGTCCAGGCGCTTGAGGCTGGTTGCCAGCTCCACCACCAGGTCGCCAGCCACGCCGATCTCGTTGGTGCCGGTACCAGCGAGCAACTGATCCAGGAAGCCGCTCAGCTTGCGCTGCGGCGCCGCGCCGAAGACGGCCAGCGAGGTGCTGTCGGTGGCGCTGACCCCGGCGGCAACCTCCATCGCGCGCTTGCGCCGGGCTTCACCGAGGCTGTCCAGCGCGACCTGGTCATTCGCCGCGATCACCACGGGCAGCTCGACCAGCGCTGCCTCGCCAGGAACGGTCGAACTCATGACGGGAGGTCCTTTCAGCGTGGCGGGGAAGCTATGAACCAAGCCCTGGTTTGGCAAGGCCGGGGCGGGTCTCGTTGGCGTCGCGGCGTCCCCGGCTGATGGGATAGGGGGTTGGCGGGGTGTGGCGGTCCTGCTCCAGGATGGGCGTCTGGTTTGAGTGGAGTTGAATCGCGCGTTGAGATGGGCCGGAAGGTCGCCGGGGATGATGGACGGCGATCATGACCACCGGCGGGAGGCTTGGACATGGGGGGATGAGTTTTGAATTGGCAGCGTTTGTTGCCGCGCCTCGGGCAGCCGATCCATCTCCTGCATGGGCATGACGACGTAACGGTACCAAGCCGGCATGAGAGTTGCGGCAGCCATCGTCAGGGCTTGGGGATGCCGCTCAGGCCCGGCTTGAACAGCAGGTCGAGATAGGTCTCGAACACGGCCGCTACGTCGAGTGCCTCGGGGCCGGCGAACAGGCTGTTCCACAGCGTCGTGACGACCACCGGCGCGACCATCAGCAATGGCTGTTCCGACAGGAGGCCGCCACGCAATTCGCCCCGGCGCTCGGCCCGCCGCGCATGAAGCCGGATCATCCGCAGCACCGGCTCGATCATCACCTGCCGATACGTGTTGGCCACCTCCGGCAGCCGGGACCCTTCGGACGCCACGAGAAGGATCACCTCCGACAACCCGCTGCCCTGGAACGCGGTCAAAAGCGGCGGGACGACACGCCGCAGAAAAGCGTGTGTCGGCTCGTGCGGCAACGGCCGCGGAATGGGCCGCCCGGCGCGCGTCCTCCGCGCGATCTGCCTGAGCACAGCCGCGAACAGCTCGGTCTTATCGGTGAAATGCAGGTAGATCGTGCCCTTGCCGAGGCCGGCCCGCGCGGCGACGTCGCTCATCCTGGTTGCGCCATAGCCGCGTTCGAGAAAGATGGCGAGCCCCGCTTCCACGAGAGCCTGCTGCGTCGCCGCCGTCTTGGCCGGGCTGGGCCCGCGACGGCGCCGGCAAGTCTCCATCGGCGGTTTGTCGGTCATCCCGACGGCTCAACGAGCCCGTTAGCACGGCCAGCCATTTGCCGGGTTGACGCCTGCCTTGCCAGACTTAATATGACCCACAAGTCAGTTTTAGGGCACGCTCATGATGACCGATGATGCTTCGCTCCCCCAGGATTGCCAAGTCCTCGTCGTCGGCGCCGGGCCGACCGGCCTCATGGCCGCCAACCTGCTCAAGCGCAGCGGCGTCGCAGTCCGGATCGTGGATGAACGGCCCGAGGCCTCCCGCGAGTCCCGCGCCTTCGCGGTGCAGGCCCGCACCATGGAGCTGTTCCAGCAGCTGGGCCTCGCCGACCGCGTCCTCGACCGCGGCGTGGTCAACCCGAGCATCGACTTCTACGTGCGCGGGAGCCACGTCGGCGGGCTGGATTTCGACCGCGCCGACTCGCCCGACACGCCCTACGAGTTCATGACCCTCCACCCGCAATCGAACACCGAAGCCGTGCTGATCGACGATCTCACCCGGCTCGGCGTCGCCGTCGAGCGGCAGACCACGGTGACCGCGTTGAGCCAGGATGCCGATGGGGTCACGACCCGCACGTCGGGGCCGGACGGGCGCGAAGCGGCTATCCGCAGCTCCTACGCGATCGGTGCCGACGGCGCACACAGCACGGTCCGCAAGGCGCTCGGCCTGTCGTTCGAAGGCGCCAAGTATCCGCAAACTTTCATGCTGGCCGATTGCCACGTGGACTGGCCGCTCGACCACGCCCGCTTCCGCATCTTCATGAATGGCCCGACCATCGCGCTGTTCCTGCCGCTCGACGGCACCCGCCGGTCGCGCGTCATGGTCACGGACCATACCAACAAGGCCGACCAAGGCGGCCCCGAAGCGTCGCAGCTCGATCTATCAGAACTCGAGCCGCTGTTCCGCGACACGACAGGCATGGACGTCCGCCTGAGCGACCCGGCGTGGACCACCCGCTACCGGGTATCGCACCGCGGCGTGCCGCACTACGGCGCGGGCCGAGTGTTCGTCGCCGGCGACGCCGCCCACATCCATTCCCCCGCCGGCGGTCAGGGCATGAACACCGGGTTGCAGGACTCCGCCAACCTGGCCTGGAAACTCGCCGCCGCCCTCGCCGGCGCGCCCGCGGACCTGCTCGACACCTACGACAGCGAGCGCCGCCCCGTGGGCCAACAGGTGGTGGAAACCTCCGACAAGATGTTCTCGGCCGCCGCCGGCCAGACCGGTTGGGAGGCCGGTCTGCGCGATTGGCTCGCCCGGCCCGTCACGGCCGCCATCTCCCGCATCGATGCGATCCAGCACCGCGCCTTCCGCAAGCTCGCCCAGCTCGAAATCGCCTATGCACCCAGCCCGTTCCTTGAGGACGCGGCGCCGGGCCTTGGCAAAGCCGGTCCGGCGGTCGGCCATCGCGCCCCGAACGCTGCCATCGCCCGCCACGTTGACGTGTTCGACCTGCTGTCCGGCTACGGCTTCACCGTGTTGGGCCTGTCCCGCCACCCGCTTGAGCGCGATGAAGCGCACCGCCTCGCCGACGCGCTCGACACCCTCGCGGCCGACCGGGTGACAGTCCATCTCGTGACCCGCCTTGCGGCCGGACGTGACGCGCGCGTCGTCGCCGCCAGCAGCGCCAGCGTGTTCGACACCTACGGTGTAAAGGAGCGGGACACCCAGGCGATCTACCTGATCCGCCCCGACGGCTACGTGGCCTGGCGCTGCAGCGGCCTCGATGTCGCCGCCTGCGGCCGCTTCCTCGAGCGTTTCGCGTTGCGGAACCCGAACCATGGTTGAGCGCGCCGCCTGGTCCACCTTCGACGCCAAGCCCGGCTGCAAGGCTGAAATTAACGCCATCCTGCAACAAGGCCGCGACGGCGTTGCCCAGGAGCCCGGCACCACCACCTCCGTCGCCCCGAAGACCGGCCCCGGCTGCCACGCCACCTTCGCCGCCGCCGCACTCGACGCGCATGTGCACAGACCCATTGCCGACGCTGTATGCCAACGCGCCGCCGGCAAGCCGCTCGAAAGCAGCTTCACCTTGATCGACCATACCGGACAGCCGCACACCGAACCCTGGGGCGACAAACGCACCTACGATTACGCCGCGCCGCTGGGCGTCGAGCAGCCGTAGTCCAACAAGCCGCCCATGGTGTTGTCCTAAGACTTCGGCTGTTTTGCAGGAGTGGTTGAACGGACAACCTTCCCGTGCGCCGGCGCCCCAGTCTCAACGCCCTAGTCCCAACCCGCCTATCCCCGGCGGCCAGAGCAGCAATTGACGAACTCTGTCAGCAGGGCCGTGACGTCCGCCGGTCGCTCCAGGCTTGGCAAATGGGCGGCACCCGTCATCACCTGGAGCGACCCGTTCAACACCGTCCTTGCGATATGACGAGACCGCTCCTGGATGTGAGGAAAATCGAGATCACCCTGGACCACAAGCAATGGTGCCGATAGCTCGCCCAGACGATGGAAGGCGGGCGCCCCATCAAGGTTCAGGCCGATCGGCGGCGCCCGGAGCGCAATGTCGTTCATGTCCAAGAACAGCCGGCGTGCCTCGCCCATCACACGACCCTCCGGCTCCAGTGGACCGTCCAGCCATAGGCGGGCTTTAAGCGCTTTTACCTGATCCAGATCGCCGGCCGCTAGGGCCTCTTTCAGCCGGGTCATCAGGTCCCCGGCTTCGGGCGGATAGACCGCCTCGGGCGCGCCGGTTACGCTGGGCGCAATGAGAACCAGGGCGCGGACGGATGATGGGTGCCGCAGCGCCGCGTCGAGCGCGATCCGCCCACCCTCCGAGCATCCAACAAGGATAGCAGGCGTGCCGTCCGCCAGGGCGTCAATCACCGCCATCAAATCCGCAACCGCGGAGAAGTCCTCCTTTTCGACGTGGGTCCTGCCATAGCCTCGCCGGTCATAGGCGATGGCCCGGTTATCAACGCCGATGCCATCAAGTTGCGCACGCCACATCCGGCTGTCGCAGACGCCGGCGTGGAGAAACACGATGGGGGCGCCTCTACCAACGACTTCCGCAGCCAGCATGGCGCGGCCGGATGCAACCCGATGCTTGAAGCTCATGGTTCACCCTGGTTGATCGAGTTCGGCCGAGCAAGGCCGTGGATCGGTTCCACGCCGTTGCGCTCGCCCACGGAGGCCGAGACAACGGCCAACCCGGTCCGAGGCCGCGGTATCACGCAAGCTGCTACGGCGCCTTCGTTCTCGATCCCGATGGACACAACGTGGAAGCGGTCTGTCACGAACCACCCTGACCGCAAAAGCCCCTCGGGAATCACGAGCCGCAACTGAATATTGCCAGTTGACCCGGCCCTTGGGACCGCCCCGATAAGGCACTCGGTCAGCAGCCGAGGTGATTCGTGAACTCCCCCGCCCCATTCCTAAGCCCGTCCGAAGCCGCCAGGCAGCTTGGTGTCTCACCCAAGGCGCTCCGGCTCTACGAGCAGCGTGGCTTGGTGGCCCCGGTCCGCACCGCGGCTGGATGGCGGGCCTATGGCCCAGGTGAGATGGCCCGCGGCGCCGAGGTGGTGGCGCTGCGCGCACTTGGCCTCAGCCTGGCCCAGATCGCGCGCGTGCTGGAAGGCGACCCAGCCGGCCTGGCATCCGCCCTGGCCACTCATCAGGCCGCACTCGAAGGCCAGCTCCGCCGGCTCGCCGGCACCATCGAGAAGGTCCGCACCCTACGGTCCCGCCTGGTCCAGGGCCAGGCGCCCGTTGCGGGGGAGCTGACACGCCTGCTGCAGCCCGCCGCCGCCTGCGCCGCCTTCCACCTTCCCTGGCCTTGGGGCGGCGAACGGTTCGAGCTGCGTGGCCTCCAGCCGCTCACCTACATCATCGGCCCGCTAGGCAGCGGCAAGACGCGCCTGGCCCAACGCCTGGCCGAAATCCTGCCTGGTGCGGCCTTCGTGGGCCTGGATCGGCTGACGGACGGCGGCGCGGCGGCGAGGGCGCTGCTGGACACCGACCCGGCTCTCAAATCGCGCGTCGAGGAAACCTTGGCCTGGCTGGTCGAGGACGGAGCCACGGCATCGGAGGCGCTGATCGCGCTGGTTGCCCGGTTGGAAGCCGAAGGTCCGGCCGTCCTGGTCATCGACATGGTGGAACAAGGGCTGGATGGGGCCGCACAGGAAGCGTTGATCGCCCACCTACGCCGCCGCGGGCCTGCCGGACGGCCGCTGTTCCTGCTCACCCGTTCTTCTTCGATCTTGGACCTGGCGGCCGTGGGCGCCGACGAGGCCATCATTCTCTGCCCCGCCAACCACAGTCCGCCAACACTTGTCGCCGCCCGTCCAGGCAGCCCCGGCTATGAGGCTGTCGCCACCTGCCTGGCGTCGCCCGAGGTGCGGGCACGCACGGAGGGCATCATCGCGTGGCGGCCCCAGGTGGCATGAAAGCTGCGACCCTTCGCCGAGCGATCGTCCGACGGGCTGGACGGCTCCGCCTGGCCCATCGGCCGCTAACGGCTGCACAGCGGCCATGGCAGCCGGCCAGCATGAAACCCCGCTTTCCAAATCGCCAATAGTCAAACTGATACCCCGCCCCGGGCTTGTCCGGCCTGACGGTCCCGATCCGATGACCGCCACGGTTGATGTCGCAAAAAGCCCGGAGATGACATTGGAAATCCCACGGATGTGCAAGAAGGCGACCGCCTGATTATCCAGACGCCAACCCCACCGCCGGATCAACCGCTCAGCAGGCCGGCCATGGGCAGCGCCGTTCTCCACCCGGCCGGCCGAACTTCCGCCGCCCAGTCCGCGTTGCCGCACGCACCGCCACGGAAGGCCCGCCATGACCACCGAACTCACCCTGCTTGCCTGGTCCATCGTGCTGGGTCTGTTCCACGCCCTCGCCACCGGGCAAATTGCCGTCCAGCAGCACGGCCTGGCCTACAACATGGGACCGCGCGACGAGCAAAAGAAGCCAAGCGGCGTAGGCGGCCGGGTCACCCGTGCCTTCAGCAACTACATGCAAACCTTCCCGTTCTTCGCCGCCGCCGTGCTGCTGGCGCACGTGGCGGGGCGGCACTCGTGGGGCACCGTGCTGGGCGCGCACCTGTACTTCTGGGCGCGGCTCATTTACGTGCCGCTGTATGCCGCGGGCATCCCGGTAGTGCGGACATTGGCGTTCGGGGCGGCGTTGCTCGGCATCGTGCTCATTCTGTTGGCGCTTACCTAGGCTGTTGGCGCTCACCTAGGCCGCCCCGTCCGCAGCAGCGCCAGCCCGGCGCCGACAATCACCGCCGCCCCCAGCAGCGTCAGCCGGTCCGGCACATCGCCGAACACCAGCCAGCCGAACACCACCCCCCACACGATCAGCGTATACTGAAACGGCACCACCGCCGACGCCGGCGCCAAACGCAGCGACCGGTTGACGCAAAGGTTGCCCGCCAGCGACCCGGCCCCCAGAACCAGCATCAGTCCCCCATCCCGCCACCCCGGCGGCGTCCACCCCTGCCATAGCACCAGCGCCCCGCCGAACAGCCCGGCCCCCGCCAGTTGCGCCGTCATCAGCACCGTGCCCGGCGTCCCCGCCAGCTTGCGCGTCGCCACCAAAAACAGGGCATAGGTCAAACTGCCGCCCACCGCGCACAGCGCCGGCAGGGTCAGCCGCTCCGGCGACGGGCGCAGCGCCAGCAGCACCCCGGCGAACCCGGTCGCCACCGCAGCCCACCGCCGCGCGCCCACCCGCTCCCCCAGCAGCAACGGCGACAGCGCTGCGACATAAACCGGGCCGGCCATGTAGTAGGTCATGCCCTCCGCCAGCGGCAGCCCGGCCAATGCCCAGTAGAACAGCCCGGACTCCGCCGTGCTCAGCCCGACGCGCAGCAGTTGCAGCCGCGGCCGCGGAGGGTGCCGGAACCGTCCACGCCCCGTGCGCAAAATCAGCGGCGCCATGACCAGCAGCCCGGCGACGGTGCGGACCAGCAGGAGCTGACCCACGGAGTAGCCGCCGACCAGCCACTTGCCCAAGGTGTCGTTGACCGCGAACATCAGGATGCCAAGCAGCATCATCCCAATGCCCGCGGCGGCCCCGCCGCGCGCCGGTCCCGCGACTCCGCTCAAGCGCCGGGCTGCGCCAGCACGGCCCGCAGGGTGCGCGCGGAGATGTCCAGCACAGCCGGGTCGCCGCCGACCATCATGGCGGCGATCGCCCCGTCCATTACCAGCAGGACCTGCCGAGCCATGATGCCCGGCTCCGGATAACCCGCGGCCTCGGCCAGTCCCGCGAGAAAGGCGAGGATCGCGCCGTGGTGTTCCTGCGTCATCTCCCGCAGCCAGGGCGTTCCGGCGTCTCTCCCCTTCGCGTGCTCGGCGGCGGCGTTCATGAACGCGCAGCCATAGAAGCGCTCCCCGGTAAACCAGGTCCGCAGTGCGGGGATGACGGCATGCAGCCGCTCGGCCGGATCGGGGCCTGCCGCCTCGACGGCGCCGAAGAACGCGGCCCGCCACTCCGCGCCCTCCAGCGCCAACACCTCCCGCAGCAGCGCCTCCTTGGAGCCGAAGCGGCTGTACAGCGTCATCTTGGACGCGCTGGCCTCCTGCAGGATGCGGTCTATGCCGGTGGCGTGGATGCCGTTGCGGCAGAACAGGTCGCGCGCGGCGACCAGGATGCGCTCGTGCGGCGGTGCCGCGCCGATGTCTTGGACACCCGCCGGAGAAGAGCTGCTAGCGTCAGCCCGCGTCAGCGGCGCGGAGTTAGGTGGCATTCCTGTCAATCCTTACTTGCCTGTTTTGCAGCCATACTGTGCCGGATTCGTACGCAGCCAGTCTATTCAACCATGCCGTCACCGGACGATCCACAGCGTGGAAACCCAGCTTCGGCCCTTCGCGCAGTGGCACGGCCATTGCAAGCCCTGTTCCGTAAGACTGACCGTTCTGTTTGGATCAGTCGCAAGGAGACGACAGCATGAGCGCCACTTTGAAGCAGCCCCCGACCGCCATGACCGGCTGCCTGGCCCCCATAGACAAGGGCGGCCTGGACGAGCTGATCGCCAAGGGCAAGGCCAACCCTCAGGCCATCAAGACCCTGAAGTGCCGCACCATCGCCGAGGGTCGGTTCCGCCACCTCAACATGATCCGCGACCTGCCCCCGTACATCGTGGACGAGCCGCCGGGCCTGCTGGGCGACGACACCGCGCCGAACCCGTCCGAGGCATCCCTGGCCGCGCTCGGCTCCTGCCTGGCCGTCGGCATCCACGCCAACGCCGTGGCGCGTGGCATCACGGTCCGGAAGCTGGAGATCGAGCTTGAGGCCGACATCAACATCACCGCGGTCTGGGGCACCGGCGACACCTCGCCGAAGCCGGTCGGCTTCGACGCCGTACGCGCCAAGGTCCACCTGGAGGCCGATGCGCCGAAGGAGGAGCTGGACGCCCTGATCGCCCACGCCAAGACATGGTCCCCGGTCGCCAACACCTTCACCAAGCCGGTGCCGGTGAATGTGACGCCGGTTTGAACGTGACATTGGTCTGATTGGGCAACAGGGGGACGTCAGCATGAGCGAAGCCACACTCCGGGACGCCCCGGCGTCCCCCGCCTTGAACCGCCTGCGCGAAGTGGTCGCCGCCGAATTGGCGCCGATCACCCGCGAGATCGACCATGGCGGCGTTTATCCCGCCCAGGCGATGCGTGCGCTCGGCGCCGCCGGGCTGTATGGCCATCACCTCCGTGCGACGGCCGCGCAGCCCAGCATCGGCGCAGCCATCGAGGCCATGTCCGCCGTCAGCGAGACCTGCATGAGCACCGGGTTCTGCACCTGGTGCCAGGACGCCAGCGGCTGGTATCTGGAGCAGTCAGACAACGCCCCGCTGCGCGACAGCCTGCAGCCCGGCCTGGCCAGTGGCCTACAGATGGGCGGCACCGGCCTATCCAACCCGATGAAGTCGCTGTCAGGGATCGAGACCTTCAAGCTGCGCGGCAAGCGAGTCCCCGGCGGCTACGAGGTGTCCGGCGTGCTCCCCTGGGTCAGCAACCTCGGCGAAGGCCACCTGTTCGGCACGGTGTTCGAGGTCGAGGACAGCCACCGCGTGATGGCCATGATCCGCTGCGGCCAGCCCGGCGTGTCGCTGAAGCAGAACGCGCACTTCGTGGCGCTGGAGGGCACCGGCACCTACAGCGTGCTGTTCCGCCGCGCCTTCATCGCCGACGAGACGCTGCTGGCCGACCCGCTGGGCGACATGGTGAAGCGCATCAAGCCCGGGTTCATCCTGCTGCAGACCGGCATGGGCCTGGGCGTCATCCAGGCCTGCGTCGACCTGATGCACGAGGCCAACGTCACCCACGGCGCCAGCAACAAGTATCTGCCCCGCCAGGCCGGCAACTTCGCCGACGACCTGGCCGAGCTGCGCCGGGAGATCGCACGCTTGGCGGCAACGCCGCTGGAGCAGGCGCCGGAGTATCTCCGGGCCGTCCTGCAGGCCCGGCTGCTCGTCAGCGAGCTGACGCTGGAGGCCGGGCAGTCCGCCCTGATGCATTACGGCGCCCGCGGCTACATTGAGGGATCGCCGGTGAACCGCCGCATCCGGGAGGGGCACTTCGTGGCGATCATCACCCCCTCCATCCGCCACTTGCGGCAGGAGCTGAGCAAGCCGGAGCTGCGCCCGGTCACGGCGCCTGTCCCCGGGGTCATCCACTGATGCCGCAGGCCATCGTGCAAGGCCCAGCCGGCGACACCGTCCTCAATGGCCGGCCCGGCGAGACCCTGATGCAGTTGGCCCGCGCCGCCGGACTGCCGGTGCTGGGCGAGTGCAACGGGTCGCTCGCCTGCGCCACCTGCCACGTCGTCGTGGACCCGGTTTGGGCGGACCGCCTGCCGCCAGTGTCGGACGACGAGGAGGCAATGCTCGACACCGTGTTCGACCTGCGGCCCACCAGCCGCCTGAGCTGCCAAATCCCGCTTTCCGACGCGCTGGACGGGCTGCGCGTCAGCCTTCCCACCTAACCAGGAGCAAGAGCATGACCGACAAGGTATTGGTAACGCCGGCCGAGCTGCAGGCGATGATGGGACCGGATGTGGTCATCATAGACACCCGCTCGCCCGACGCCTACGCGGCCGGGCACATCCCCGGCGCGGTGAACGTGCATGAGATCTTCACCTACCTCGCCATGAGCACACCGGCCGGCATGGCGGAGTTGCGGGGCAAGTTCGCCGCGGCCTTCGGCGCCGCCGGGCTGTCGGGGGCGGAAACGGCGGTCTGCTACGAGGAGAGCATGAACAGCGGCTTCGGCCAGTCGTGCCGCGGCTACTTCCTGCTGAGCTGGCTCGGCTACGCCAAGGCAAAGGTCCTGCACGGCGGCTTCGTGGCCTGGAAGACGGCGGGCCTGCCGACCACGACGGAGCCGACCGTCGCTAGCCCCAAGGAGTTCCCACTGTCCAACACCGGCGCCGAGATGATGATCGACCGCGACGCCATGCTGGCCGCGGTGGGCGACGAGAACATCGTCAAGCTGGACGTGCGCGACGTGGACGAGTGGGTCGGCACCAGCAGCAGCCCATACGGCCCCGACTTCTGCCCCCGCAAGGGCCGCATCCCCGGTGCGAAGTGGCTGGAATGGTATCGAATGATGAAGCCGACCGCCGCCGGGCCGGTGTTCAAGGCGCCGGACGAGATCATGGCGGAGGCGCACACTGCCGGCATCGGGCGCGACACGCCGGTGTATCTCTACTGCTTCAAGGGTGCGCGAGCATCCAACACCCTGGTCGCGCTGAAGGAAGCCGGCGTGAAGGACGTCCGGATGTATTTCGGCTCCTGGAACGAGTGGAGCCGGGACGAGTCGCTGCCGATCGAGAGCGGGCTGCCCTTCGCGCAAGCCGCCGAATAAGCACCGGCCCTGCCTGTTCCCGACTGGGAGCAGGCAGGGCTTTCTACCAACCGCCACCTGCTCCAACCGTTTTCCCACATCTTCGTAGGGCGTATAAGCGAAGCGCCATACGCCGCTTCGCAACCTCGCCTTTCAGCAAGGCGCCAAGATTATTTGCACTGCGAAGGCCGCCGGACGGTCAAAGCAAACGGCGGTTAGTATTACCCTGGATCAGCAAGCTGCGCAGCCCTGTAAAGGCCGCTGTAAACATCCAGCCGGGCTGCGCAACCTGGCCCGGCCGATAGTCAGTTGCACCCCAAACCAGGCCGTCCTGCTTACATGACTCTTATCGCAATGCACGCGAAGGCCGCTTAAAGATACTTACCGCGTTCCATGATCTCCAGGCTGTACTCGCGGTAGCTCATGCCGAGTTCTTCCGCCCGCGCCAGGCGGCGCAGCGCGACCTCCCTAGGAACCGACCATGCCCGCCGGCGTGCCCGGCGCCAGCACCACAGGCGCCACGATGCGCCAGGGTCAGATTCGTCCAAGGCGGGTCCGCCGTTGTGCCCGGCCTGCGGTGGGGCAGGGGCCGCGTCCACCGTCACCCTGCCGCGCCGCCAGCGCCCCGGTGCGGTCCGAGTTCCTTGTAGAAAAGAGTCGTCTCCGCCAGCCGCCCATCCGGCCGGAACGAATGATCCGGCACCCGGCCGCACTCGACCCAGCCGCAACTCCGATACAACAAATCCCCGGCGCCGCCCGTCTCGGTATCCAGCATCAGCAGCGTGCGCCCGGCTTCCCGTGCCATGTCTTCCGCCTCCATCAGCAGCCGCCGGCCCAAGCCGCACCGCCGGGCTGAGGACAGCACCAGCATCTTGCCGACCTCCGCCCGGTGCGGGGCATTGGGCTGGTGCGCGAGGGTCAGCAGCAGCGTCCCCACCAGGCGCCCGCCGTCCCCGGCGACGAGGAGCCGCTTGCCGCCATCCGCGACGCCGGGCATCTGGCTGCGCCAGAACGCCGCGGCCTGCTCCTGCGTGATCCCAGCCATGAAGTTCACCGACGCGCCATGCGCCACGGCGTCCACCAGGACGGCGGCCAGGTCATCGAGGCGCTCAGCCATCTCGGCGACATCGAGCCGGAAGATCAAGAACTGCCCAGTCATGGCCGTGCGGCTCCCATGCCGATGCTGACGTCATAGCAGACCCACCGCGCCGTGGGGCGCCGTTCCGAAGCTGGCACCGCATCTTCCCGAGCCGTTCGCGCCCGCTGCTTCCCGCCCCCCGCCAGTTTGCCGCAGAAAAACACAGTGGGCCACCCAGCACCGCATGCCGTGTTCCCAACCTCCGCCGCGCCTGCGCCGCCGCTTTGACAATCCCGGCCGCCTGGCGCTAGGCCACGGACATGACCGCAGCCCCCGCGCCCCGCCCGATCACCGCTGTCCTGCTGGCCGCCGGGCTGGGCACGCGCATGAGGTCTGCCCTACCCAAGGCCCTCCATCCCATCGCGGGAAAACCCATGCTGCGCCACTTGGCGGATAGCTGCATCGAGGCGTTCGGCCGCGTCGTGGTCGTCATCGGCCCTGACATGGAGGCCCTGGCCGCTGCCGCCGCGCCGCATCCCGTGGTCGTGCAGCACGAACGCCTGGGCACCGCCCATGCCGCGCTGCAGGCCGCCCCCCACTTCGGCGAGGGCGACGTCGCAGTGCTGTATGCCGACAATCCGCTGATCCGCCCGGACACGCTGCGCCGCCTGGCCGCAGCCCGGCAGGATGCCGGCCTGGCACTGCTGGCCATGCGCCCCATCGACCCCGGGCATTACGGCCGCGTCATCACCACTGGCGCCGACGTGGACCGCATCGTCGAGTGGGCCGATGCCACGGAAGCCGAGCGCGCCGTAGGCCTGTGCAACGCCGGCGTTCTATGCGCCGACGCCGGCGACTTCACCCGCTGGCTGCGCGCGGTTCAACCCAGCGCAGCCAAGGGCGAGTACTACCTAACCGACTGCGTCGCCTTGGCCCGAGCGGAGGGCGCCCGCGTGGTGGCCGTCGAGGCGCCCGAGGCCGAACTGCGCGGCGTCAACTCCCGCGCCGAACTCGCGGAGGCCGAGGCCACCGTCCAAGGCTGGCTGCGCCGGGCCGCAATGGACGGTGGCGCCACGTTGCAAGCCCCGCACACCGTGTTCCTGCAAGCCGACACCCGCCTGGCGCCCGACGTGGTGGTCGGCCCACACGTAGTGTTCGGCCCCGGCGTCAGCGTCGGCGCCGGCGCCGAGATCCTGCCTTTCTGCCACCTGGAAGGCTGCGAGGTCGCACCGGGAGCCCGGATCGGCCCGCACGCCCGGCTGCGCCCCGGCACCCTGGTCGGCCCCGGCGCGCACGTTGGCAACTTCGTGGAGCTGAAAGCCGCACGGCTAGAGGCCGGGGTGAAGGTCGGGCACCTGACCTACCTCGGCGACTGTTCCGTGGGGGAGCGGACCAACGTCGGCGCGGGGACCATCACCTGCAACTACGACGGGCTGAACAAGCACCGCACGACCATCGGTGCCGACGTGTTCGTGGGATCGAACGCCACGCTGGTCGCGCCGGTATCGCTGGGCGAAGGCGCCTTCGTCGCTGCCGGCAGCACCATCACGCGGGACGTGGGCGCCGGAGACCTGGCGTTCGGCCGGGCGCCGCAGGTGGACAAGCCCGGACGCGCGCCGCGGCGGACGCGCCGGGCCTGATCCCGTGGCGGCCTGGATCTTCGGGCTGCTGCTGTTTGGGACGATCCTGATGCTGGGCGGCGGCTATGCCTATGGCGATTCGACGAGGGTCGTGATGGAACAGTTAAGCCCGGCGGTTGCCGCCGCGGTCCGGCGGCAGCGGCGGTTCTATGTCGCGTGCATGGGGCTGGCCGGGCTGGGCGTGCTGCTGCTGTGCACGGCAATTTGGGTGTTCGCGGTTAACGGCGCCGAGGTGAGATGGCCGGTGCTGGCGGCGGCAGGGGTGTTTGCCGCTGCCGGGGCCGCGGCGACGGTATGCGGTGCGCGGCGGCTGCTGGGCTGACTGCGGCGGCGTGTCCTTCGCGCGCCGGATCAGGGCAGGTAGTGGCGCTGGTGATGCCAACTGCAGGACTCGGACGCGAGCAGGTAGTCCACCGACGACGCATCTCCGGGTTGAAACACCGCAATCGGACATCGCAAAGAGCAGATCGCAGTCAGGTCCGGACGCGCAGCTACCGGACCCATCTGCAAATCCCCGCTCGCAAACAAAAAAGCTAGACCGGTTTGCGCACACATGAACTGCTAAGCAATCTTGTGCAGCCTGGCACGGCCGCCGGCCATCTGTGTAACAGGCCGCACAAGCTTGCTCAGCGTCACCCAAACGCCAAATGGGCCGCGCCGGCCCACCTGCCAGCCCCAGCCAGCAGCCGGGCGCGGCGAGATGGCGCTACCGGCCAGACGTAACGCTGCGCTTGCCCTTCCGGCGTCCTCAAACAGACGAGCCGGCGAATACGTTTTTCTTGATGACGGCGTGAACCCCCCAGTTGCCGTCCACCACCTGGGTGATGCCAAAATCAACCGCCACCGAGATCAGCGAGATCGCCTCGTCCTCCGTCAGCTTCTTCGTATTCATCAAAAACCCGCGCATCTTGTGGAAGGCGTCGCGCATCGCGAGGTCAATCGAAGACTTGGTGAAAATCTCGCTCTGTGCGTTGGGACCAAGGTCGGCCAGATAATTCGGGTAGCTGAACCCCGACATCACCCAGTCCTCCCCGGTCTCGATCATCGGGAAGTCCAGCGCTTCCAGTGGGGTCCCCGCAAGGTCGGCCTTCTTATGCAGGATCACCTGGAACGTCCCGGTCAGCGAGCACTCGATCGCAGTGCCGCACAGCTCGGAGTCCCCCTGGCTGGCATGGGGGTCCCCAACCGACAGCAGCGCCCCGTCCACCGCGACCGGGTAGTACATCGTCGCACCCTTACCGATGCGCCAGTTGTCGATATTCCCGCCGGTGTAGCTCGGAGGAATGGAGTTCACATAATCCGCCTCCTTAGGCGCCAGCCCCATGGTGCCGAAATGCGGGCGTATCTGCACCCGTATGTCCTTCAGCACCCCCCAGTTCCGCTGGGTTTGCGAGTGGTCCACCAGCAGCCCGGGATAATCGATCGTCGGATGCACCTTGCCCGTGGGATCGGTCACCGGCACCCACTTGAAGTTGTAGATCGCCTTGGCCCAGTTCCGCTGTCCCGTAGCGTCCACCTCGTAGATCGTCACCACCTCGCGCGGCTTATCGCCGGTAATGAGGTCCTTATACTGATACCCCCAGTTGGCAGCGGCGTTGCTGCCGAACGCCAGTCCCTTGAACTCCGGGTTGGCGCAGGGCCGCGGCTTCACGTCGAGGATGCGCACCTCCAGCACGTCGCCCGGCTGCGCCCCGCGCACCGCCACCGGCCCGGTGCAGATATGCACGCCGAGCCCGCCGCCATCCCCGGCCCCGGCGCCCCGGCGCATGACCCCCTTCTTGTCCTTGGTCCACAGATAAACGCTCTCCGCCCCAGGATCGCCCGTGATCATCCGCTCGGCGTCGTCGCTGGCCTGGTGCGTCAGCGTCTCGATGGTCACGAAGTCGCCGGACTCCACCTCGACCTGCGGCTTGAGCAGCTTGCTGAAATACCCCCAATGCACCGTGTCGGCGTTGGCGGGCAGGTGATGGTAGCTGGGCTGCCCCGGCTGGCGCGCGGCCGAGCTTTGCGCCAGGGCAGGGGACACCAGCGAAATCCCCGCCGTAGCCAGCGCCGCCGCCCCGCCAGTTGCGGCAAAGCTGGACTTCAGGAAAGCCCGGCGCTCCTTCGCCAGCCCCGCCTGGAGTTCGAGCCGATGCTTCTCAAACTCCGCGCAGTTCGGGTCGTCACCAATGCACATCGCGGTCTCCCAGCAATTTTTCCGGGGACACGGATGCAAGGACAGGGCCAGCGCGAACCGGACCGCGATGGTGACGCGCGGCCCTCACCTCGGCGGCGGGCCAGAGCACAGCACCGGCAACTACCGCTCCGCCGGACCGCACAGCCCGTCCACGAACACGTCGAGCAGCCGCAGCACGTTCTCCTGCCAGCCCTCGGCATCCAACCCATAGCAGAGCGCAACCAGCATGCGCAGCAGGTCCTGCGGCCCAACATCCCGGCGCAGCCCGCGCACCGTGGCAATCCGGTCCATCAAGCGGCTGACCGCGCCAGTCAGTTGCTCCGCCGTATACGCCGACAGCTCCGTCGAGCCAGTGGTGGCAAGCGCCAGCGCCGCAGCCATGCCCTTCTTGGTAGCCACGAACTCGACATTGGCCCGCAGCCAGCGCCGCAGCGCCGCGACCGGGTCAGGGCAGCCGGCCAACTCCCCCGCCAGGTCCACAAGCTGCTCCACCTCGCGCCGATAAACCGCCTCAAACAGCGCCTCACGGGTGGAAAAGTGCCGATACAGCGTGCCGATGCCGACGCCGGCCTCCCGCGCCACCGCCTCCAGGCTGGCCTGCGGGCCGCCGCTGCTGAACACCAGCTTGGCAGCCTCCAGCACGCGGGCGCGGTTGCGGGCCGCATCCGCCCGTGGCCGCCGTCCCGTCCTGCCCGGCGCATCGTCCACGCGGTTCCGTCCTTGAAAAACGGAGCTACCCTCCGCATAATCTCGCCGGGCTAACACAGTCTGGCGCGCCGGACCTCCTCGGCGCGCCGTCACCGGAGTGTAGCATGAGCCTATCGATTGCACTCACCGTCAACGGCGCCCCGCACCGGGTCGAGCTGGAGGACCCACGGGTCACCCTGCTCGACCTCCTGCGCGAGCGCCTGCACCTGACCGGCACTAAAAAGGCCTGCGACCGCGGGCAGTGCGGCGCCTGCACCGTGCTGCTGGACGGTCGCCGGATCAACGCGTGCCTGGTGCTCGCCGCCGGCCAGGATGGCGCCGACGTGCTGACCATCGAAGGCCTGGCGGGCGCCAGCGGCGACCTGCACCCGGTCCAGGCGGCGTTCATCGCCCATGACGCCCTGCAATGCGGCTTCTGTACGCCGGGCCAGGTCATGAGCGCGGTCGGCCTGATCCAGGAAGGCCAAGCCGGCGCCGATCCCGAGCGCGTGCGTGAGGGCATGAGCGGCAACCTATGCCGCTGCGGCGCGTACGCCGGCATCACCGAGGCGGTGCTGGACGCCCAGGCCAGCATGGCCGGGCAGAGGGCCGCGGCATGAACACCTTCGAATTCGTCCGTCCCGCGACCGCCGCCGACGCAGTGGCCGCCGCCGCCGCACCCGGAGCCGCCTACCACGCCGGCGGCACCAACCTGCTGGACCTGATGAAGGGCGGCATTGCCCGCCCGACCCGCCTGGTGGACGTAAACCGCCTGCCGGGCCTGGACGCGATCGAGCACCTGCCCGATGGCGGCGTGCGGATCGGCGCCCTGGTCCGCAACGCCGACCTGGCGCACGACCCGGCCTTTGCCCGGCGCTTCCCATCGGTAGCCGAGGCCCTGCTGTCCGGCGCATCGCCCCAGCTCCGCAACGCGGCGACGGCCGGCGGCAACCTGCTGCAACGGACCCGCTGCGCCTACTTCTACGACACCGCCAGCGCCTGCAACAAGCGCGACCCCGGCGCAGGTTGCGACGCCCTGGGCGGCGAGAACCGTCTGCACGCGGTCCTGGGCTGGAGCGGCTCCTGCATCGCCACCCACCCCTCCGACTTCTGCGTCCCCCTCGCGGCACTGGACGCCATCGTCGAGATCGAGGGCCGCACCGGGCGGCGCGAGGTGCCACTGGTGGACTTCCACTGCCTTCCCGGCGACACGCCGGAGCGGGAAACGGTGCTGGAACCCGGCGACCTCGTGCTGGCGGTCCGCCTGCCAGCCGCAGCCGCAGGGTTCGCCGCCCACGCCCGCTACCTGAAGGTGCGGGAGCGCACCTCCTATGCCTTCGCCGTAGTATCCGCCGCTGCCGCGTTGCGCATGGACGGCGGCCGGATTGCCGAGGCCCGCATCGCCCTCGGCGGCGTCGCCCTAAAACCCTGGCGCGCCCATGCGGCCGAGGCAGTCTTGGCCGGCGCGCAGCCCGATGCGGCATCCTTCCGCCGCGCAGCCGAAGCGGCGCTCGCCGACGCCAAGCCCTCCGGCGACAACGCCTTCAAAATCGAGCTGGCCCGGCGCATCGTCGCCCGTGCCCTCACCTTGGCTGCCGCCGGCACTCCCGGGCGCGTGCCAGCCCTGCCTGCATCCCCGTTCGCACCGGTTCCGGGAGTCCCCGTCCATGTCTGACATCGCGCTCACCTCCGCCCCCGCCCATCTCCGCCACGGTTCCAGCATCGGCCAGCCGCTCACCCGCCAGGACGGCCCGCTCAAGGTGACGGGCCAGGCCCGCTACGCCGCCGACAACCACCCCGACGGCATGTTGTTCGCCGTGATGGCCATGAGCACGGTCGCGCGCGGCCGGGTCGTCGGCATGGACGTCGCGGCCGCCAAGGCCCACCCGGGCGTCGTCGAGGTGATGACCCCGGCCAACCGCCCACCCCTCGCCGGGGACCCCGACCTCCGCGACACCCCGTTCTCCTTCAAGATAGACGTCCTGCAGAACGACCTGGTGCGCTACCCGCAGCAGCCGGTCGCAGTCGTCATCGCCGAAACCCTGGAAGCAGCCACCGAGGGCGCGGCCCTACTGGCGCCCCGCTACGAGACGGAGCCGGCGCGCGTCGGCCTGGACGCGGCCGAACCCTTCCAGCCCCAGGTCGTCGGTGCCGGCAACCCGGCCTCTGCCGGGCACGGCGACGTGGAGGGTGGCCTGCACACCGCCTCGCATCGGATGGAGGCGACCTACGACACCCCCGCGCAGTATCACAACGCCATGGAGCCGCACTCGATCGTCGCCGCATGGAGCGGCAACAAGCTGTCCATCGACACCCCCAGCCAGGGCATGGCGATGGCCCAGGCGCGGATCGCCGGCCTATTCGGCATCTCCCCGGACGACATCACGATCCGCAGCCCGTTCCTCGGTGGCGGCTTCGGCTCCAAGGGGCTGCTGAACGGCCCGCAGGCGCTAGGCATCCTGGCCGCCCGCCTGGTCGGCCGCCCGGTGAAGCTGGTGCTGCGCCGCGAGCAGATGTACGGCCCCGTCGGCCACCGCGCCCCGACGCGCCAGCTCATACGCATGGGCACGGATGAGGCCGGTGCCTTCACCGCCATCTCCAACCAGACTCGCACCGCCACCAGCACCTACGACGACTTCATCGAGCCTGCCGCCGACGTGGCGCACACCCTGTATGCCACCCCGGCGCTGCGCACGAGCCATGACGCCGTGCGCCTCGACACCGGCACGCCGATGTTCATGCGCGCCCCTGGCGAGGCGCCGGGCAGCATCGCGCTGGAAAGTGCCGTGGACGAGATGGCGTGGGCCTGCGGCATGGACCCGCTGGCCTTCCGCCTGAAGAACTACGCCGAGGTCGAGCCGTCCTCCGGTAAGCCGTTCTCCTCCAAGGCCCTGCGCGAATGCTACGCCCAGGGAGCCGAGCGTTTCGGTTGGTCCCGCCGTCCGCTGGCGCCGAGGACCATGCGCGACGAGGCCGGCATGCTAGTCGGCTGGGGCATGGGCACGGCGACGTTCCCGGCGCTGATGTTCGCCGGACACGCCCGCGCGGTGCTGAAATCCGACGGCACCGGCCTGGTGGAAACCGGCGCGCACGACATGGGCCAGGGCGCCTGGACCGCGCTGGCCCAGGTCGCAGCCGACGGCCTGGGCCTGCCGCTGGACCGGGTGGAGTTCCGGTCCGGCCATTCCGACCTGCCGGATGCGGGCATCGCCGGCGGCTCCGCCCACACGGCAACGGTCGGCGTCGCCATAGACGGCGCCGGCGCCGATGTGATCGCCAAGTTGGCGGACCTGGCGACGGGTGACCAACGCTCCCCCTTGTTCGGCGCCGGCAACGCGGGGGTGATCGCGCGTGACGGCCGCCTGCACCGCCGCGACGACGAGGCGCGCAGCGAAACCTACGCCGACATCCTGGCCCGCGCCGGCCTGGGCGAGATCGAAGGCCGCGGCACCGGCACCGCCGACCCGGCGGCCCAAGCCGCCTTCGCCATGCACGCCCACGGCGCGGTGTTCGCCGAGGTAAAGGTGGATCCCGAGTTCGGCCAAGTCCGCTGCACCCGCCTGGTAGGCGCGTTCGCCGCCGGCCGGGTCATCAACCCGCGCATGGTCCAGAGCCAGTACTACGGCGGCATGATCTGGGGCGTGTCGTTCGCCCTGCACGAGCAGGCGGTGACGGATGGCCGGACCGGCCGGGTGATGAACGCCAACCTGGCGGAATACCACCTGCCGGTGAACGCCGACGTGCCATCCCTGGAGGCCATCCTAGTGCCCGAGCACGACCCGCATGTGAACGCGCTGGGGATCAAGGGGGTAGGCGAGATCGCGATCACCGGCACGGCAGGGGCGGTGGCAAACGCGGTCTGGCACGCGACCGGCATACGCTGCCGCCGCTTCCCGATTGGATTGGAGCAGTTGCTCGGCATCTGATCCGGAGAGCGTCCAGCCCATCGCGGGAAGCGTAATGGCGCGGCAACTCAGGAATGGCCAGAACGGTCCTTGCAGTCCCTGAGTTGCCGCGCCGCAAGCGGCCCGCCGCGACGGCGCGCGTGCGGAAGGCTCAACTGGCGAGCAGCTCCTTTAGCCTCGCGTCCACAAAGGCAACATCATCCGGGCTGGTGCCGGGTCCGCCAGCAAAATGCCCCCATACCGACGGGATCGGGATCAGGCGGGCATTCGGCATATGCGCCACCTCGTTCTCGCTGTCCTCCGGCGGGAAATAAAGGTCCGTCTGCCCCGGCATGACGAACGCCTTGGCCTTGATCGCCCTCAAGGCGCGATGGAAATCGCCGCCATACATTTCATTGGCGCTGATATCGCCGTGCTGCCAAGTCCAAAGCATGGTCAGCAGGTTGTTGGCATCCTTGGGCAGGAAAAAACCTTCCCAGAACGCCACCAAAAAATCCTCCAGCGAGGAATAGCCGAGCGCCTTCAAGTCCAACTCCTGCCGGTAGAACGCCTGCGAGAACCCCCATCCCGCATACACCCGCGCCATGGCGCGCAGCCCGGTCGCGGGCTTGCCGTCATACCACCCGTCGGCAAACGCGGCATCCGCGGTCAGCGCCGCCTTGACCCCCTCCAGGAAGACGAAGTTATGCCGCGAGCACTTGGCCGAGCCGCAGAACGGCGCGATCCGCTCGACCATGTCCGGATACAGCGCTCCCCAGTGAAAGGTTTGCAGCGCCCCCATGGACCAGCCGGTAACCAGGCGCACCCGCTCGATGCCGAACTTCTCGCTGATCAGCCGGTGCTGTGCCCGCACGTTGTCGCACGCGGTCACATGCGGGAACCGCGGGCCGTTATACGGCTCGGGCGTGTTGCTCGGCGAGGACGACAAACCGTTGCCCAGCATGTTGGGAACGATGATGAACAGCGTCGCCGGGTCCAGCGCCATGCCCGGCCCAATCAGCCATTCGTTCTCATAATGCTGGCCGGAGTACCAGGTGGGATAGACCACCACGTTGTCCCTAGCCGGGCTGAGCGACCCATAAGTCTTGTAGGCCATCTTGCAGCCGCGGATCGTGGCGCCGCCTTGCAGGCGCACATCGCCAAGGTCGTGGATTTCGTAATCCATGCCGCTTCATCTCCCTATTTGCCGCCGCACTGATCGGTGCAGCCGCCGCATCGTCAATGACGACCTGCCGGACAACACCAACTGCCCCTGTCCAGACCATCGGCGTTATACGAACCGCCGTCCGCTCTGATCGTCCTGTCAATAAGCCTCGTAGGGCGCATAAGCGAAGCGCCATACGCCGCCCCACAGCATTGCGCCGTGACTAAAAGCGCCAAAGCCTCTCCGCCCTACAAAGGCCGCCGCCGCCATAACCGTCAAAGCAAACAGCAGTTGGCATTATGGCGGCGATGGCGCGATCCCGCTCCCTTCCAGTCCCCCCAAACCAGTCAGTGGCTAATCATCCACGGCCGTGCCCCCGGAAAACTCTTGGCCGGCGCAGCCACAGCCTCAGCGGCTAACCCGGCCCCCCGAGGCTTGCAGCACCCGCACCCCGAGGGATGCCTACCGCGCGACTGCACAGGCGAGTTGGCGCTGCGCTCGTTGGTGGCGTGCGCCCGCCGCTGCCCGCCATCCATCGCCGCGAACGCCGGCGCAGTCAGGATCGCCCGCCGCGCCAGGACCCCGCACACCCCGCAGGGCAGCGGCGCCTGGAACTCCGACATCGGCCGCAGCGCCGTGAACGGCCCGCACTCCTCGCACAGATAATCATAGACCGGCACGGCTACAGGTCCGGCGCCAGCGGCATGTCCACCCCGCCCTTGATCCCGCCCGACGGCCCATCCGCGCCGGGATTGATGTCAAAATCAAAAATCTCCGTCGGCAGCCACAGCGTCGCACAGGAGTTCGGGATATCCACCACCCCGCTGATATGCCCCTGCACCGGCGCCGTCCCCAGGATCGAATACGCCTGCGCCCCGGAGTAGCCGAACTTCTTCATATACTCGATGGCGTTCAGGCAGGCCTGGCGATACGCCACGTTTACGTCGAGGTAATGCTGCTCCCCCGCCTCGTCCACGGAAATGCCCTCGAAAATCAAGTAGTCCGTGTAGTTCGGCTTGATGACGCTAGGCTTGAAAATCGGGTTTTTGATCCCGTACTTAGCCATGCCACCCTTAATCAGGCTGACCTTGAGATGAATCCAGCCCGGCATCTCAATGGCGCCGCAGAAGGTGATCTCCCCGTCGCCCTGGCTGAAGTGCAGGTCGCCCATCGAAAGCCCGGCCCCGGGCACATAAACCGGAAAATAAACCTTGGCCCCACGCGACAGGTCTTTGATATCGCAGTTGCCCCCGTGCTCCCGCGGCGGCACCGTCCGCGCACCGGTCGCAGCCGCCGCGTCTCGCGCCTCGCCCTTCAACCGTCCCATATGGGCGGTCGGCGCAAACGGCGCATTCGCCAGCGGCGGCACCCGCGTCGGATTGGTGGCGATCAGCCCGGTTTCCCGCCGGTTCCAAGTTTCCAGCAGCTTCGGGTCCGGCAGGCAGCCAATCAGCCCCGGATGGATCAGCCCGGCGAAGTTCACCCCCGGCACATGCCGCGACGAAGTGAACATCCCGTGAAAATCCCAGATAGACTTCTGCGCCTGCGGAAAATGCTCAGTCAAAAACCCGCCGCCGTTCTTCTTGGAAAAGAAGCCGTTAAATCCCCAGGCATTATGCGGGAATGCGCCGATGTCCAGGAAGTCCACCACCAGCAAATCGCCAGGCTCCGCCCCCTCGACCCCCACGGGTCCGCTGAGGAAATGCACGATGCTAAGGTCAATGTCGCGCACATCGGCGGCGCTGTCGTCGTTCTTAATAAAGCCGCCGGTCCAGTCGTAGCACTCGATGATGAAGTCATCACCGGGCTTAACGGTCGCCACCATCGGGATGTCCGGATGCCAGCGGTTATGTATCATGTCGTTGTCGTAGGCAGGCTGGGACAGGTCCACCTTGATGAGGGTTTCCGTCATGGGGTCATGCTCCTGTTGTAGGTGGGGTCAAACGGCGAGGTAGCTGGCGACCTTCTCGTGGTCCACGTCGGCGCGGGCGTCCTCGTGCACGACCGCCCCACCCTCCAGCACCAGCACCCGGTCGGCGATATCGAGCGCGAAGCTCAGCACCTGCTCCGAGGCGATGATGCTCAGTCCGCGCTCATCACGGATACGGCGCAGCGTCCGCGCCAGCTCCTGGATGATGCTGGGCTGTATGCCCTCCGTCGGCTCGTCGAGCAGTAGCACCTGCGGGTTGGTAGCCAGCGCCCTGGCAATGGCAAGCTGCTGCTGCTGCCCACCCGACAGATTGCCGCCGCGCCGCCCCCGCATCTCCTGCAAGACCGGGAACAACGTATAAATATCCGGCGGCACCCGGCGCCCGCCATGCACGAACAGCCCGGTCTCGATGTTCTCCTGCACCGTCATCGCCGGGAACACCATCCGCCCCTGCGGCACGAAGGCAAGGCCGCGGGCAACCCGCTGATGACTCTTCAGCGCGGTGATGTCGTGCCCGTCCAGGGTGATCGTGCCGGACTTCGCGGGGATCATGCCGATCAGCGTCCGCATCAGCGTGCTCTTGCCCATGCCGTTGCGCCCGACGACGACGACGATCTCCGCGGCACCCACCTTGAAGTCCAGGCCGTGCAGCACCTCGCTCTGCCCATATCCCGCCCGCAGCCCCTGCACGACCAGGCGATCAGTGGCCAAGATAAACCTCCACGACGCGGGGATCGGCCTTCACATGGGCAATGCTGCCCTCCGAAAGCACGCGGCCCTGGTGCAGCACCGTCACCTTGTGGGCGATGTCCTCGACAAAGCCCATGTCGTGCTCGATCACCAGCACCGACCGATCCTGGATCACCCGGTGCAGCAGCTCGGCGGTCTTCTTGCGCTCGCTGACGCTCATGCCGGCGACGGGCTCGTCGAGCATCAGCAGCGCCGGGTCCTGGATCAGCAGCATGCCGATCTCCAGCCACTGCTTCTGCCCGTGGCTCAGCTCCTCCGCCATGTCGTCCAGGTGGTCGGCCAGAAAGATATCGCGCGCGATTTCCTCCACCCGGTCCCGCACCGCGGCGTCCCGCCGGAACGCAAGGGCGCCAAACACCGAGCGCCCGCGGGGATAGGAAATCTCCAGGTTCTCGAACACCGTCAGGTCCTCGTAGATCGACGGCGTTTGGAACTTGCGCCCTACCCCGGCGCGGACGATCTCGTGCTCCTTCATCCGCAGCAGTTCCTGCCCCTTGAAGGCGACGGAGCCGCCGGTCGCCTTGGTGCGCCCGCAGATCAGGTCCAGCACCGTGGTCTTGCCGGCGCCGTTCGGGCCGATGATGACCCTGATCTCGTTGCGGTCCAGGTAGAACGACAGGTCGTCCACCGCGCGGAAGCCATCGAAGGAGACGGTCAACCCCTCCACCGCCAGCAGGTAGTCCGTCTTGTCCGGCGTCATCCCAATCTCCTACTCGGCCACAGTCGCGGCGTGCGGCGCCTCGACCGAGGCGATGGTCGGCATCCGCTTGCGTGACTTCGGCAGCACCCGGTCCAGCAGCGGGTCGAGGTGGCTGCGGTAGATGCCCGCCAGCCCGTTCGGGAAGGCGACCACCACGACGATGAACAGCGCCCCCATGGCGAACAGCCACATCTCCGGCGCCGCCTCCGAGAACGTCGTCCGCGCCCAGCCCACCAGCACCGCACCATAGATCGCGCCAAGCAGGGAGGTCCGCCCGCCGACCGCGCAGTAGATCACCATCTCGATGGACGGCACGATCCCCACGAAGGACGGCGACATGAAGCCGACCTGCAAGGTGAACATCGCCCCGCCAATCCCCGCCAGCGCCGCGGCAAAGCAAAACACGAACACCTTGAACCGCGCGACGTCATAGCCGGAGAACCGCACCCGGTCCTCCTTGTCCCGCATCGCAACCAGGATGCGCCCCAGCTTGCTGCGCCGGACCAACTGCGACAGCAGCAGGCAAGCCAGCAGCAGCCCGGCGCTCACGAAGTAAAGCACCTCCTTCGCCGCATCCGTCCGGATGTCCCAGCCGTGCAGCGTCCGCAGGTCGGTGATCCCGTTGACCCCCCCGGTGTAGCCCTGCTGACCGATGATGAGGATCGTCAGGATCGCCGCGAACGCCTGGGTGATGATGGCGAAGTAGGTGCCGCCGACCCGCCGGGTGAACATCGCCACCCCAATCAGCAGCGCCAGCAAGGTCGGCACCAGCACCACCGCCGCCATCGTGAACGTCAGGCTATGGAACGGCCGCCAGAGCATTGGCAGCTCGGTGATCTGGTTCCAGTCCATGAAGTCCGGGATGCCCGGCGTGGACTGTATCTTGGTGGCCTCGGGCGTTGACGCCTCCAGCTTCAGGAACATCGCCATGCAGTAGCCGCCCAGCCCGAAGAACACCCCCTGGCCCAGGCTGAGGATGCCCGCGTCGCCCCAGCACAGCACCAGCCCCAGCACGACGAAGCCGAAGGTCAGATACTTGCCGAACAGGTTCAGCCGGAACGGGTTGAACCCGAGCGGCAGCACGACCAGCAGCAAGACTGCAAACAGCCCGATCCACAGCACATCCTTGCGGTTAAGGAAGCTCATCGCCGCACCTTCATCACGAACAGCCCCTGCGGTCGCAGCATCAGGATGCCGATGACGCTGAGCAGCACGATGACCTGCGCCATCGAGCCGCTAAGGAAGAACTCCAGCGTAGACCGCGCCTGGGAGATGGTGAACGCCGACGCGATAGTCCCCGCCAGGCTGGCCGCGCCGCCGAACACCACGATCAGGAAGGTGTCCACAATATAAAGCTGCCCGGCCGTCGGGCTGGTGGACCCAATCATCGTAAACGCGCTGCCCGCGACCCCCGCAATGCCGCAGCCGACGCCGAAGGTCACCCGGTCCACGAACTCGGTATTGATGCCGACCGCCCCGGCCATCGCCCGGTTGGCCATCACCGCCCGCACCTGCTTGCCCCAGCCCATCCGGAAGATCAGCAGATAGACGCCCAGCGCGATGAATGCCGTCAGCACCATCACGATCATCCCGTTGATCGGGATCTGGATGCTGTCGGTCAGGTTGGCCGCGCCCATCATCCAGTCCGGCTGGTCCACGCCCACTTCCCGCGCCCCGAACACCGAGCGGTAAACCTGCTGCAAGATCAGGCTCAGCCCCCAGGTCGCCAGCAGGGTATCCAGCGGCCGCCGATACAGCCGCCGTATCAGCACCCACTCCACCAGCATCCCCAGCGCCCCCGCGGCGCAGAACGCGAGGACGATGGCGACGAAGAAGTAGGCGCTGAACAGCGACGGCATGTAGGTCGTGAACAGCCGCGACGTCAGGAAGGTGACGTAGGCGCCCAGGATCATGAACTCGCCATGCGCCATGTTGATGACGCCCATCTGGCCGAAGATCACCGCCAGCCCCAGCGCCATCAGCACGAACACGGAGAACAGGATCAGCCCGGCAAAGCCCTGCATGGCCATGATCGAGCCGAGTTCACCAAAGGAATAGCCGAACATCTCCCGTTCTCCTCCTATCCGCCCGCTGCTACTGATAACCCTTGGGGAACGGGTCCGGCTGGACCAGATCGGCCGTTTCGAACACCACCTCGTACTGCCCGTCCGTCTTGGCCCGGCCGACGCGGGTCTTGCTCCACAGGTGATGGTTCTCGTGGATGCGGACGTAGCCCTCCGGCGCGCCCTTGAACTCGACCCCGCCAGACGCCGCAGCGATCTTGTCGATGTCGAAGCTGCCGGCCTTCTCCACCGTCAGCTTCCACAGCCAGGGACCAAGGTAGGCCGCCTGCGTCACGTCGCCGATGACGCTCTTCGGGCCGTAATCCGTCTTGAACGCCGCGACGAACGCCTTGTTGTTGGCGTTGTCCAGGCTTTCGAAGTACTTCATGCAGGCGTATGCGCCGGCGATGTTCTCGCCGCCGATGCCCTCGATCTCATCCTCGGTGACCGAGATCGTCAGCAGCGTCTGCTTGCTGAGGTCAACGCCCGCCGCCTTCATCTGCTTGTAGAACGCGACGTTGGAACCGCCGACGACGGAGGCGAAGATCACGTCCGGCTTGACCAGCTTGATCTTGTTGATGACCGAGTTGAACTGCGTGTGGCCGAGCGGGAAGTAGTCCTCGCCCACCACCTTGCACCCGGTCAGGTGCGCCTCGATGTGCTTGCGCGCGATCTTGTTGGACGTCCGCGGCCAGATGTAGTCCGAGCCGATCAGGTAGAAGCTCTTGGCCCCCTTGGTCCTGTTGACCCAGTCCAGCCCGGCGAGGATCTGCTGCGTCGCCTCCTGCCCGGTGTAGATGACGTTCTTGGACTGCTCCAGCCCCTCATAGAACGTCGGGTAATACAGCATCCCGTTATACTGCTCGAACACCGGCAGCACCGCCTTGCGCGACGCCGAGGTCCAGCAGCCGAACACCGCGGCGCAATGGTCGCTGGCCAGCAGCTTCTTCGCCTTCTCGGCGAAGTTCGGCCAGTCGCTGGCGCCGTCCTCCTGGATGATCTTGATCTGCCGCCCCAGCACGCCGCCCGCCGCGTTGATCTGCTGGATCGCCAGCTTCTCCGCCTCGACCGACCCGGTCTCGCTGATCGCCATGGTGCCGGTGATGGAGTGCAGGATGCCAACGGTGACGGTGTCGTCGGTAATGGCGAGGCCGGTGGTGTTGACCTCCGCGGTCGCCGGGCCGGCAGCCTGCGCGGCATAGGGCAGCAGCGCCACCGCCGGCAGGGCGGCCATGCCCTGCAGCAGCCAGCGGCGGAATGGCGAGTGCGGTGCGTCGTCGGTCATGTCAGGCCCCCACGGGTGTTGTCACGTCATGACAGCGTTGACTCGCTCGGGAGACGCCCGGAATACGTCATTTGACGTATATGTTTCCGACACTGCTGCGGTGCACAATAAGTATGGCGTGACCAGAATTCGGGCGCCGGGGCGCAGGAGGCCGGGCACCAGACATGGCAACGCGGCAGCGTATCGTGCGGATACGGCGCGAGTATAACCAGTGGGTCGCCGACCAGACCCTGGAGGACTACGCCCTGCGCTTCACCGCCAAGGCGGCGCGGCGCTGGTCGCCCTGGCGCGTCGCCAATACGGCGCTGGGCGGCATCTCGTTCCTGGCGCTGGAGGCGATCGGCGGCACCGTCACCCTGGGCTACGGCTTCACCAACGCCGTCGCCGCCATCATGCTCGCCAGCGCCGTCATCTTCGCCGCCGGCGTCCCAATCAGCTACTACGCCGCACGGGACGGGGTGGACATTGACCTGCTGACCCGCGGCGCCGGGTTCGGCTACATCGGCTCCACCATAACCTCGCTGATCTACGCGTCGTTCACCTTCATCTTCTTCGCCATCGAGGCGGTGATCCTCGCCTCCATGCTGGAGGCCTGCTTCGGCATCCCGCCGCCGCTGGGCTACCTGCTGTGCTCCTTGTTGGTGGTGCCGCTGGTGACGCACGGCATCACCTTCATCAGCCGGATACAGCTTTGGTCCCAGCCGGTCTGGCTGCTGCTGCAAATACTGCCCTTCGTCGTGATCGGCTTCACCGTGCACGGTGCCCTCGCCAACTGGACCGGCTACCCCGGTGCGGCGCCCGGCGCCGACGGCTCCTTCACCCTGCTCGGCTTCGGCGCCGCCGCATCGGTCGTGTTCTCCCTGATCGCCCAGATCGGCGAGCAGGTGGACTACCTGCGCTTCCTCCCGCCGCGCCAGCCCGGCGCACCCAACCGCGCCTGGTGGGCGGCGATGCTGGCCGGCGGCCCCGGCTGGATCGTGATCGGCGTGCCGAAGCTGCTGGCCGGGTCGTTCCTGGCCTGCCTGGCGCTCACCGCCGGGCTTACGCCATCCCGCGCCATCCAGCCCAACGAGATGTACCGGGTGGCCTTCGGCGCCGTCGTGTCCTCCCCGGCTGCGGCGCTGGCGCTGGCGGGCTGCTTCGTCATGGTCTCCCAGGTGAAGATCAACATCACCAACGCCTATGCCGGGTCCATCGCCTGGTCGAACTTCTTCTCCCGCCTGACCCACCGCCACCCCGGCCGCGTGGTATGGTTGGTGTTCAACATCGCCATCGCCCTGCTGCTGATGGAGCTGGGCATCTACGGCGCCATCGAGGGCACCCTGGTCATCTACTCCGTCGTCGCCGCCGCCTGGGTCGGCGCGCTGGTGGCGGACCTGGTGGTGAACAAGCCGCTCGGCCTCAGCCCGCCGCACATCGAGTTCAAGCGGGCGCACCTGTATGACATCAACCCGGTCGGCACCGGCGCAATGCTGCTGGCGGTTGCAGCGGGGCTGCTATCTTACCTCGGCACGGCCGGCCCGGTCGCGGAAGCCTTCGCCCCCTTCGTCGCCTTCGCCGCGGCCTTCGCAACCGCGCCGCTGATCGCCTGGGCAACGGACGGGCGCTACTACCTCGCCCGCAAGCCCCGGCGGCACTGGGCCAGCCTCAATTCCCTGCGCTGCGTGATCTGCGAGAACCCGTTCGAGCCGGAGGACATGGCATTCTGCCCGGTCTACTCCGGCGCCATCTGCTCGCTGTGCTGCTCGCTCGACGCCCGCTGCCACGACGCCTGCAAGCCGCAGGCACGGGTGGGGCGGCAGGCAGCGGCGGTGCTGGAAGCCTGCCTCCCACCGCCCTTGCGCGGCACGGTGGCACTGTCGTTCGCCCGTTACGCCGGCACGCTGGGCCTCCTTGCCGCAGGTGTCGGCCTGGTGCTGGCGGCATTGCGCGTCCACCTGGCCGGCACGCCCAACCTGGCGCCCGCCCTGTGGACGGCGTTCCTGGTGCTGATGCCACTTGCGGGCGTGCTGGCCTGGCTGCTGGTGCTGGGCAAGGACAACAGCCGCGCCGCCCAGGAGGAAACCCGGCGCCAAACCGCGCTGCTCCTGGCCGAGATCGACGCGCACCAGCGTACCGACGCCAAGCTGCAACGCGCCAAGGAGGCGGCGGAGGCGGCGAACCTGGCGAAAAGCCGCTACGTCGTCGGCATCAGCCACGAGCTGCGCAGCCCGCTGAACGCCATCCTCGGCTATGCCCAGCTTCTGGAGCGCGACACCGCCATCAGCGCCGCCCGCCGCCACCACATCGGCATCATGCGCCGTAGCGGCGAGCACATGGCCGGGCTGATCGAGGGCCTGCTCGACATCTCCAAGATCGAGGCCGGCCGCATCGAGATCTACCGAGACGAGGTCCGCCTAGGCGAGTTCATCCAGCAGCTCGTCAGCATGTTCCGCCTGCAAGCCGAGGAGCGCGGCATCGGCTTCGTCTTCACCGGCCCGGCCCGCATGCCCGACGTGGTCTACACCGACGAGCGCCGCCTGCGGCAAATCCTCATCAACCTGCTGTCCAACGCCCTGAAGTTCACCCATGCCGGCGAGGTCCGCTTCACCCTGCACTGGCGCAGCGAGGTCGCCGAGTTCGAAATCGAGGACACCGGCATCGGCATCGCCGCCGCCGACCTCCAACGCATCTTCGAGCCGTTCGAGCGGGTGCAGCCGGCCCGAGCCGCCGTCATCCCCGGCATCGGCCTCGGCCTGACCATCACCCGCCTGCTGACCGCCATCATGGGCGGCGAGCTGACCGTCACCAGCGTGCCCGGCGCCGGCAGCCGCTTCTGCGTCCGGCTGCGGCTGTCGGAGGCGCTGCACCCGCACAAGCCCGCGCCGATCGAGAGCCGGATGCTAGGCTACGCCGGCCGGCGCCTCACCGTGCTGGTGGCGGACGACGACCCGGTGCACCGCGGCCTGCTGCAGGACCTGCTGACCCCGCTGGGCTTCGTCGTGTTCAACGCCACCAACGGCGACGACTGCCTGCGGATCGCCGCGGAGTGCCGTCCGGACCTGCTGCTGGTGGACATATCCATGCCCGGCCTGAACGGCTGGCAGGTGGCGGAGCGGCTGCGGGCGGGCGGGCGCCGCGACCCGGCCATCATCGTCATCTCCGCCAACGCCGGCGAGCTGGAGCGCCCGCCCGGGGAGACCCGGTTCCACGACGACGTGCTGGCCAAGCCGGTCGGCGTCGCCGACCTGCTGCGCCGGATCGGCCACCTGCTGCGTATCGAGTGGATGGACGGCGACGCCGCGCCAGCCGCCAACGGTGTGCCCGGCAACACGCTGGACCCCGCGCAAACCCAGGCGCTCCGAGAGCTAGGCGCCATCGGCTACGTGCGCGGCATCCACGCCCGGCTGGACGCCATCGAGGGCGAGCAGGCCAGCAACGGCCCGATGGTGGCCCACCTGCGCCACCTGGTCTCACAGTTCGAGATGCGGGCGTTCATGGATGCGCTCGGCCCCGACGGACCCCAGGGATGAACGCCCTGGTGGCCGGCGCCCGGGAAGTCGTGCTGGTGGTGGACGACAGCCCGGCCACCCTCGGCATGCTGAACGAGGCGCTGGAGGCCGCGGGCTACACCGTCCTGGTCGCGCAGACCGGCGGTGCGGCGCTGGCGCTGATGGAGCGGATCACCCCGGACATCGTGCTGATGGACGCCGTGATGCCGGGCCTGGACGGCTTCGAAACCTGCCGCCGCATGAAGGGCAGCGCCAGCCTGGCCGCCGTGCCGGTCGTCTTCATGACCGGCCTGACCGAAACCGAGCACGTCCTGCGCGGCCTGGAGGCCGGCGGCGTGGACTACGTACCCAAGCCGGTCTCGCCGGACGAGGTGGTGGCCCGCGTCGGCGTCCACCTGGCCACGGCCCGGCTGACCCGCAGCGCCCACATCGCCCTGGACACCGCCGGGCGGTTCCTGCTCGCGGCCTCGCGCGACGGCCGTGTGCTGTGGTGCACCCCTCAAGCGGCCCGGCTGATGGAGGCCGGCCAGGGCGTGCCCCACCCGGCGCTGCCCGCCGCCGCGCTGACTTGGCTGCTGGCCAGCGCCGACACGCCCGGCCGCCGGGCGGACGCGACCTTCGCCTTCGGCCCGGCGGAGGGCGGCGCCCTCCTACGTGTGTCCTACGTCGGCCAGGTCGGCCCGGACGAACTGCTGCTGCGCCTGGCGCCGGGCCGCAGCGACGAGGAAGCGCTGCGAGACGCGCTCGGCCTGACGTCCCGCGAAGCGGAGGTTCTGCTATGGCTCAGCCGGGGCAAGTCGAACCGCGACATCGCCGAAATCCTGGGCCTCAGCCCGCGCACGGTGAACAAGCACCTGGAGCAGATGTTCCTGAAGCTGCAAGTGGACAACCGCGCCTCCGCGACGGCGCTGGCGGTGCGGGCGCTCCAGGGGGATTGATTTAGAGCACGTTCGGTTCAAACGAAGATGCCAAACCTGCTCCAACCTTACGTTTTCGCAAGTGTTTGTCGGACCCAAATGGAGCTGTTTGGGCCGGACATGTTTTAGCTGCGCTGGTGGCCACGCCAGGCTGTCGGCACGGATGCCGTCCGGTTTGGTAAGACTATACTGGCGTTTTAGGTTGGCCGCCGGTCATCCGCCGGTGCGAGCCGCCCGCGGTGCGGCAGTCCAGGGAACGCCCAGGCGCTCGACCCGCCGATGGGGCAACGTAGCAGCATCAAGCCAATGAGCATGCCGGTCCCGTGCCCCTGGCCGCCCCACACCTGGCATCGCCGCCCCGGACGCACAAACGCATCAAACACCCGTGCCGCCCTATTTCAAACGTCATCCCGTGCCCTCAGGCAGCGGCCACGCCACGCCAAGCGTCCCGCCCGCCAAACCTCCCGTTACCCCCGGCGCTTGATCGTCAGTGGCCCGGCGCCTGACAGGTCGGCATCATCTCGACCCGATTGATGTTGACGTGCGCCGGCAGCCCGATCACCCAGGCCACCGTTTCGGCCACGTCCTCCGGCGTCAACGGCGTCGTTCCAGCATAAACCGCCGCAGCCTTATCCGCGTCGCCCAGCCGCACCTGGCTGAACTCGCTGCCGCCGACCAGCCCCGGCTCGACGCAGGTCACCCGCACCCCGGTGCCCACCAGGTCCGACTTTAGGTTAGCGGTGAAATGCGCGACGAAGGCCTTACTGGCGCCATACACGTTGCCGCCGGGATAAGGATAGGTCCCAGCGGTGCTGCCAAGGTTCACCACATGCCCCCGGTCCCGAGTCACCATCCCCGGCAGCAGCGCATGAGTCAGCCGGATCATGCCGGAAACATTGGTGGCGACCATCGTGTCCCAGTCCGCCAGGCTCGCCTGCTGTGCCGGGCTGACCCCCAAGGCCAGGCCGGCGTTGTTCACCAGCACGTCCACCTCCGCCCATCCCGCCGGCAGGCTGCCCGGCAGGGCGGCCACCGCCGCGGCATCGGTGACATCCAGCGGCAACGGCAGCACGGCCTCGCCCATCTCCCGCTGCAACGCGTGCAGTCGGTCCGCCCTGCGGCCGATGGCGATCACCCGGTGGCCATCACGCACGGCACGGCGGCTGATCGCATCGCCGAAGCCCGAGGTGGCGCCGGTAACGAGCAGGGTCAAACTCATGGAATATCCTTATCGGTCCCGACCAGTGTAGGCCCACCGCCAGGCAGGCGGAAGCGCACGGACACGGGACAATGATCCGACAGCCGCTCCTTGGCCGCCGCGTCGGTTTCCCGATAAACCAGCACCCGCAGGCTGTCCGGCTGCATCCAGCCCCGCGCGGCGCCGCCAGCGATGATATGGTCAATAAAACTGCCGCCGCCCCAGCACGGACTGCCGTGCCCTTCCGTCGCGCGCAGCAGCGGGCCGCCGCTGGACAGCGCCGTCATCAGGTCCTCACGCCGGTCCATGCGGCGGTTCAGGTCGCCCAGCAGCACGAAGGGCACGCCCTCCTCCCGACGCTGCGCGATCCAGCCCTGCAGCGGGACAACCTGGCGCAGCAGGGTTTCGCAATTGCGGCTGGGACTATCCAGCCGGGCCTCATGGCACCCGGTCTTAAGGTGCACCGCCAGCATCCGCAGCCGCCCGCCCGGCAGCACGAGCGTGATGTCGGCGCCGCTGCGCAGCCGATGACGGGCAGTCGGATACACATCCAGGCCAACCAGATCCGGGTTGCGCTCGACCGTCAGGCCCCGGCGCACCGCGAATCCCACCCGCTGCGTCACCTGGTCATCGGTGGTGATGATCCGGTAGCGGTCCGGCGTGAACACCTGGGCGGCGATCTCCGGCCCATCCACCTCCTGGAACGCCACCACGTCCGCATTCAGCACCTCGGCATAGCCCCGCAGGGCCGCGATGTCCTCCGCCGCCTTCGGCCCGGCATCGTCCGGCAGCCCGGCGTCGCCCTTGGGCCGTGTGGTCAGCCACTCCAAATTCCAGGTCGCAACCTTGAGCACAACGCCCGCAGGGGCTGGCTGCTCCGCCGCCAGGGCCGGGCCGAACAGCAGCATCAGGCACAGCGTGAGACGGATCATAGCAGCTCCGGTTGCAAACAGGCCGCGATGTCATCGGCAGGCGCGGCCTCGGCCAGCACCAGCGCACCGCAGTGTAGCAGGTATTCCGCAACACCGTCATAAAGCGCCGGGCTACGCGTCGGGTCCCGTGCGTCGCCGCGCGGCACCCAGATCACCGTGCCATGCCGGGCGCGGGTCAACAGCACACGGTAGGCGTTGATACGGTTGCTGCGCGCCTCCGCCGAGCGCGCCAGCGTCCAGGCCGAGCCGCGACATCTCCGCGCCACCCAGGCACCACCCACCCGCACCAAGTCGCCATCCCAGCACAGCCCAATCCGGTCCAGCTCCAACCCCTGCACGCAGAACTCGGTCGCCAGCACTTCCAGCGCCCCGGAGCCGCGCATATCCGGCGGGCTATCCAGGAACCAGCGGGCGACGGCATCCTCGTCCTGGTGGGCCAGCACCGCCCCCAACCCCTCCGCCCGCAGGCGCCGCGCGCCGGAGCTGCCGACCAGCCCGGCCCGGCGCGTACCCTGCCCGACGCCGCCCCGCAGCGCCCAACGCATCGCGTCCAGCGACCGAGTGACCTGGAACGCCGCCCCGCCCGCCGCCAAAGCCTGCGCGGTGTCAGCATCCCCGGCCAGCACGGCATCCACCCAGGCCGCCGCCTGCGGCGTGCCGATGGCGCGCACCGGCGCGGCCAAATGCAGGCGCGGGTCCCAGCCCACGCCGGGAACGTCCAAGCGTTGCCGCGGGTCGTCCGCCATCCCCGCCGCCGCCCGCCAGCCCGCCGCCGCAACCCGCCAACCCGGCCGCCGCGCCAGCGCCGTGCCCCAGGCCGCCAGCCCGCCCTCGCCGTCGTGGATCTCCTGTCCGCCGCCCACCAAGCAAACGATGGCAGCCCAGCCGGCATGGCGCCCCATAGCATCCAGCAAGTGCCCCGCCTCCGAATCCCGCAGCGGCACCGCGCGGTTGCGTGTCTTGCTGACGGCATGGGCCGCATTCCAGCAGCGCTGGGCTTCGTCGATCACCACCAGGCGCTCGGCCGGAGCGTCGGGACCCGAGGCGTGATGGTCGCGGAACGCCGGCAGTACCTGGATCACCGCCGACACCCGCCGCCGAGCCGCCCGCCGGTCCCCGCCACGCGCAGCGGCGTCCCGCACCAGCGCCTCCCGCAGCACATGCACCAGCGACGGGTTGCCCGTCAGGAATGCCGCGCCGTCCTCGCCGGCAAAGGCCAGGTTCAACCCCAGCAGCGTCTTGCCCGCCCCCGGCGCCCCCGTCACGAACACCACGACATGCGCGCCATCCCGCCGGGCCGCCTGCACCGCCGCCGCAACCGCGCCAGCGGCAGCCGCCAGCCCTCCATGCCCGGCCTGCGCCTGCAGCAGCGCCGAAACATCGTGCCGGGCATACAAGGCGCACGCAGCACCGATCAGCGAAGGCACCGGACGATACGGCGCGGCGTGCCAAGCCGCGGGATCGTTGCCCCTGGGCGGGCATAGGGCGGCAAGGTCCCGCAGCACGCCCGGCAGCAGCAGCCGCGTCGCCTCCACCACCCGCGCCGCGCCCGCGATCGGCAGCGGCCGGGCATGGGAAACATGCCCGCTGCCCACCACCAGCACCGGGATCACCGGCAGGCCACGACACCCCACATGAAAATCGGCCAGGTCGAGTGCTGCGTCCTCCGCCGCCCGCCGGTCCCCAGGCAGGGCCGCACGCGCATCCGGCCGCAGGCGCAGGGCCAGGACAGCGCCATCCCGGATCAGCACCGCATCCACCTGCCGGCCCAGGCGCAGCAGCCGAAGGCCGAGTACGACATGCCACCCACGGCACCCCGCACCCCGCAGCGCGTCCTGCAACAAAGCCACGCCCGCTACGGCATCCCCGGCATCGTGAGCCGTCTGCTCCGCACAATCTCCCAAGCCGGCCGGCGAACCTGCAAGAAACGCTTCGGCGCAACCAGACCAAGCCATCCAATTTGCCTTGCAACGTATCAATTTGAAATCTGCGTGTCGTGCATACCTCAATGCAACACGCAAAGGTTGAGAACAAATTACAGTATGCTAAGCCGCACCCTATGAACGTACACTACCAAACAGTTTTCCGACCCTCATCGCTCCCACCTCAACCCGAAGCTGCAACGCGCGACAATAACGGATTAAGGGCCGGATGACGCCGGCTGCCATTTTCATGCAACGAGCCTACCCCAGCGCAAACTCCATCCTGCTGAGCGGCCGTCGCCCGGTCTTGGTGGACACCGGCTTTGGCGCCGATGCCCCGGCGCTGCTGGCGTGGCTCGGCCAACAGGGCATGCACGCGCGGGACCTGGCGCTCGTGGTCAACACCCACTCGCATTCCGACCATTCCGGCGGCAACCATGCCATCGAGTCAGGTTACGGCACCCCCATCGCCGCCCAGGCCGACGAAGCGGCCCTGGTCAACGCCCGCGACCCCAATGCCTGCCAGGCGGAGTGGCTGCAGCAGCCAATCGAATCCTACCAGGTCACGCGGCCATTGCGCGGTGGCGACACCATCAGCACGGGAAGCACGGCTTGGCTGGTCGTCGGCACGCCGGGCCATACCGCCGGGCACCTGAGCCTGTATTCGGCCGAGCACGGCGTCCTCATCCTCGGCGATGCCCTGCACGAAGCCGACCTGGGCTGGCTCAACCCGTACCGGGAAGGTCCCGACTCGCTCGACCGCGCTTCGGAGACCATCGGCCGCCTGGCCGCGCTGCCGGCCCGCGTCGGCCTGTCGGGCCATGGCCCGCCGATCACGGACCTGCCCGCCGCCCTGGACCGAGCCCGGCGGCGCCTGGCAAGCTGGAGGGCCGACCCCAGGCGCATCGCCTGGCACGCATGTAAGCGCATCTTCAGCCACAACCTCATGGTGTCGGACGGACTTGACGAAGCCGCCGCAACCGCGGCCCTCATGGGCGCGCCCTGGTTCCGCGACCATGCCGTGGGTGCATTCGGCCTAACGCCAGAGATGTTCGTGCCGATGCTGATACAGGAGATGCTGCGGTCCGGCGCCGCAGCCTGGCGCCACGGTCGCCTGACCGCCATGGCAGCGCACAATGTTCCCGCCAATTCCTGGTCAACTGGCCCGGTGAGGCCCGCCGGCTGGCCACCAGCCGTGGTTCGCGACAGCGTCCTAGCCCGGTTTGAGGGAAGGCCCGGACCTGGCTCCGGCCAATCCCAGCTTTATTCCTCCCCGGCCCGCCGGTAGGGCGACCCTTCGGCCAACGCCGCCATGTCCGCCTCCACCGCCGGCCGTTCCTGCGCCAAATAGCTGCTGATGGCCCGGCGCAGCCCAGGGTTGGCGATCCAGTGCGCCGAATGCGTAGGCCGCGGCAGGTAACCACGCTGTATCTTATGCTGGCCCTGCGCCCCCGCCTCCACGCGTTGCAGCCCGTGGGCGATGGCAAACTCGATCGCGCGATAATAACAAAGCTCGAAATGCAGAAATGGCCAGTCGCCGCGGCAGCCCCAGTTGCGCCCATACAGCGCCTCCGACCCCATCAAATTCAGCGCCCCGGCAACCGGCACGCCGTCCTTCTCCGCCAGCATCAGCACCACCGCGTCGCCTAGCCGCTCCGACAGCATGGGGAAAAACTTGCGCGTCAGGTAGGCGCTGCCCCACTTGCGGTCCACGGTGCTGGTATAGAACCGGTAGAATGCGTCCCAATGCCGCGGCTCGATCTCCCCACCCTGCAAGGCCAGGAACTGCAGGCCGCACGCGTTGGCATCCCGCCGCTCCCGCTTGATCGCCTTGCGCTTGCGGCTGCTCAGCGCCCCCAGGAAATCGTCGAACGTCGAGTAGCCGTCGTTCTCCCAATGAAACTGGGTACCAAGGCGCCGCAGCCATCCCGCCCGCTCCAGTGCCGCGGCGTCGGCATCGCTGCAGAACGTGGCATGGACTCCGGACAGGCCCAACTCCTCGCAAGCCTGGATCAGCGCCTGCCCCAACGCTTCCGGCGCAACGCCAGGCCGGGTCAGCAGCCGGGGACCAGGGACCGGGCTGAACGGAACCGCAGCCTGCAGCTTGGGATAATAGTTGCCGCCGCTACGCTCGAATGCATTCGCCCAGCTATGGTCGAACACGTATTCGCCATAGCTGTGCGACTTCGCATACATCGGCACCACCGCCACCAGCCGGTCGCCGTCGCGCAGCGCCGCGTGCTGCGGCAGCCACCCGGTCTTGGCGCTGGCCGAGCCGCTGTCCTCCATCGCACTGAGGAAGGCATGGCTGACGAAGGGATTGCCGCCCCCCGCGCACTCGTCCCACTCCACCGCAGGTATCTGGGCGATGTGGGGATGCAGGGTCAAGGTCAGGCTGGGAAGGCTGTCCGGCATAGCCGTGATATAGCGGCGCATCCGGTCTATCAAACCCTTCAAGCCACTTCGAACATGCCTTCAACCTCAACCGCGGCATCGCCGGGCAGGGAGGGCACGCCGATGGTGCTGCGGGCATGGCGCCCGGCGTCGCCGAACACCTCCACCGCCAAATCCGAGGCGCCGTTCATCACCAGCGCATGCTGGGTGAACCCCGCCGGCGAGGCGATGAAACCGCCCAGCCGCACCACCCGCCGCACCCGGTCCAGGTCGCCGCCGCAGGCCGCGTGCAGGTGGGTCAGCACGTTGGTCAGGCAGATGCGCGCGGCCTGCTGGCCCGCCGCCACGTCCAGGTCCACCCCGACCTTGCCGGTCACGGCGATCTTGCCGTCCACCGCCGGCACCTGGCCAGACACCACGACCAGGTTGCCCGTCTGCACCCACGGCACGTAGTTGGCCATCGGCGGCATGGCAGTCGGCAAGGCGATGCCGAGTTCAGCCAGCCGTGCCTCGATGCGTCCGCTCATGTTCAGTAAGTCCTATCCGTTGGCAACAAGGCGCAGCCCGGGCCGGCGGCTGCGGGGCTGGGCCGGCAGGTCCATCGGCAGCAGCGGCGCCGGGTCGGGCGCCGCTGGCTCGGGGATGCCCTCCGGCACCGGGCAGTGGCCGAGGTAGTTGATCGCAAGGTTGCGGAACACGTAGTCCAGAATGCTGGTGGCGTGTCCCACGTCGGCGTCGCCCTCCACCCGCCCGGCCGGGCCGAAGCGGGTCAGGGTAAACGCGGACACATAATCCGCCAACGGCACCCCATGCTGCAAGCCGAGGCTCACGGCGGTCATCATGCTGTCCATCATGCCGCGCAGCCCCGCGCCCTCGCGCGGGAGGCTGACGTGCACCTCGCCCAGCGTGCCGTCGGCATACTCCCCGGTGCGGAGCCAGACCCGGTGTCCCCCCACGGCAGCCTTTTGCGTGTAGCCGCGGCGCCGGGACGGCAGCTCCCGCCGGCGCGGCGGCGGGGCAGGGACGGCGCCGGGCAGGGGCCGGAGCGGCATGGCGTGCAAATAGGGCGCGACCGCATCGTGCATCGCCTGGTGCGCCTGCAAGCCTGGGGTGGGCAGCACCGCCTCCCCGGCCAGCACGCGCGCGAGGGCGGCGTCGGCCGACAATCCCAACGCCGCCAGCCTGGCGGCCGCAGCACGGGTCAGCGCGCCATCCGGGCCGACCGGAGAGAAGGCCGGGGCGATGCCGCCGGTTTCCGCGCCCAGCAGGGCATCAGCGGGGCCGGGCGGCAGGATGGCGGTCGTCGGCATCCCACCAGCGCCGCGCAGCGCAGCCTGGCGCGCATCGTCCGCCGCGGCAGCCAAGCCCGGCACCGCGGTGCAGGCCGGCGGCAACGGCCAGGACGGGTGACGGCTGAGCAGGTCCGGCTGGTCGCCGGCGAAGCCCAGGTCCGCGGTGGCCCGCAGCAGGGCGGCGAGGGCGCGGGCCACGTCGCGTGCGGCGAGGCTGTCATACTCCAATCCCATCAAAGCCAGCAGCCCATCCAGGTCGGTGACGCCCAGGGCAAACCGCTGTCCGCCCGGATACCCCAGGTGCAGCGCCATCGCCGCCGTCGCCACCGCCTCCGCGAACCCGGCGGAGTCGAACCCATGCGCCCCGTCATGGAACGCCGGCAGGTTGAACACGAAGCCCGGCACATCGGCCGCAGTGCCCATCAGGCCCCACACCGGCTCGGTCGGCGCCGCCCGGCGGTGCAGCAGCAACGCGTGCAGCTTGTCCGCCAACTCCGCCCCGCCGGCCTGGTGCGCGCGGGCGGCAAGCGGCCGTATCCAGCCCTCGGCGGCGCGGGGCAGGGTGGCGCGGCCCTCGCCAGGCGCCAGTGCCGCCAGCGCCGCGGCAGCCCGGTCGTCCCAGGCGGCAGGCAGGCTAAGCGGACGCGCCGGCGCGTCCGGGTCGGCGCCAGCCGCCGTGTCGCGCATTCGGACTCCGCGCCAGATGCGTGGGGGTCTCATGCGGGAGATGGTAGGGCGGCTACGCAGCCGGCGGAAGCAGCAATCTTAGGCCAGTGCCAAGCCCGGGAGTGCGACGACGCGGTCCAGGACTCGGCTGGGACTACGGTGGACCCGCCGCTCCACGTCCGTGGGCGCACCAGGGTAGGATGCAGCACGCGGCCCAACCGCCCCGCAATCGCATGCCCCAGGAGGGTTCCAGCATGGACAGATCATATGACGCCGATGTGCTGGAATGGTCGGAGCGCCAGGCCAGCATCCTCCGCCGCATCGCGGCAGGCGAACCTGGCAACGAGGCGCCCGACCGGGCCAACATCATCGAGGAGATTGAGAGCGAGAACCGGAGCGAGTTCAAAGTCTCCAACTCACCACCGCCTCCAACTCACCTCGGGGTCAAGCAACGCAGACATGGCGCGGGCGTCCAACGCACCAATGCGGTTGAGCGTGTGGACGGCGGCGCCCACCTCGGTTTCCCGCGCGCACGCAGCCCGTCGCCGGTCACCTCGATCCGCCGGCCCGTGGCAGCATCGGCCCGGCAACGCTTGTTGCCTCTTGCCCGCTTCTGCCGCGTCGTGCGCCCTTGCTTGACGATGCTTTGCAGATTGGCGGCCACGCGGCAGCGCGTTCGCGCGTTGCCGCTGGCCGTACAGGCACGCCGTCCAGCGTAGCCTGCAATCAGCAGGCGCTCCGCCGATGCTACTCGCCGACGGCGCGCGTCACCTGCTTCTTGGCATCCCAATAAAGGTTGATGGCGGCATATTGGCAAAGGTCCACGTTGCCCCACTCGGCGGTGTCGTCATCATGATACTTGACCTTGATGTCGAACTTGCAGGCGCTGCCTCCATGCGGGAAGGCGATGTCCACCGTCTCGCCGTCCGCCAATGCGTCGCTGCCCATGCGGTCGCGGCCCCAGTTCTTGCTGGCGTGCGTTGACACGTAAACTTCGTCGATCTGGTAGCCAGTCTTATTCTTCAGCGTGAAATCTGCGTCGGATGCGCGAGCCAGGCCAGCAGTGGCGAGCAGCAGGGTGGCAGCGAGCGGCAGGACGTAATGGCGCATATCAGATTTCCGGTTGTGTTGCAGAAAGACCCTGCCCACCTACGGTTGAGTATGCAACGACCGGCTTGGATCGGAATTGTCAGCAGGCGTTGGCCTGAGAAGCGTTGGCCTGAGAAGCGCGAAGGCTGTCCGGCCATGAATGTCCTTGCAAGCCCAGCCCGTCCCGCACCCCCCAAGCCTCCGCGCCCCAGCATGCGCTGGGCCTGCCAATCCCGGCTCATGTCCAACCCAGCGAGCCCCGCCCACACAATCCTTGACGCCAGGACGGCAACAATGTTCTTGTTCCGTTCATGTCTGCATCAGCAACCCAGGCCACCCCGCAAGACGACCCCGGCCCACAGACCGCAGACGGGTGCGGCCATGGTCAAGCCCTGGACGACCTCATCACCATGGGCACCGGCATTGCCCGCCTTCTGCACGGGCAGGCGATCGCCCAAGCCATGCAGCAGGCTACGGCATCCGCACAACAGGCCGCGGCCCACGCGCAGCAAGCTGGCACTTGCCCCGCACCGCAAACGCCAGACGCGCCGCAGGGCACAGACGCCCAGCCCGCCCCGGCCTCGGTGCCCGCACTGTCCCCGGCCCCCGACGTCCTCATCAAAACCGCCGCCGCCTTCGACCAGATTGCCCGAGCCGTCCGCCGCTGCATCGCCCAGGCGCAAAGCCTCGACCGCCCCAAGC
>CAXTCI010000007.1:0-53712 GCA_964242325.1 uncultured Acetobacteraceae bacterium | reverse complement strand
TGCGCGATCTCTCCCCGTCCAGGCAGCCCAAGAACGCCGCTCGAACTCAAGCCACCCAGTCCCGTCCCAACCCAACGACGACACCCCGGTTGACACGCCCAGCATAGCATCCAATCCTACCGGCCAGCGCGGCACACGGTTCCCAGCCCCAGCCGACAGACCCTGCCGTTTGGGAGCACCAATGAACCTGGGTGTGGACCATCCAAAGGCGGCGGTCGTCGCGATAGACTTGCACCGAGGCCACCTGGACATGGCTGTCGCCACCATGCCGATGTCCCCCGACGGCGCCGCCCGCGTGATCGCCGCCAATGCCCGTCTGTTCGCCTGGTGCCGCACCGCCGCCATCCCGGTCATACACCTCGTGACCGGCTACCGCGACGCCGAGGAAATACGCGCCAACCCGTTCTGGCGCACCCGCGCCGAAGACCCGGCGGCAACCCGCAAGAACGTCCTGCGCCACAACCTGCTAGGCGGCCCAGGCTGCACGACGATGCCGCAACTGCTCGACCCCACCGACTGGGTGGTCGCCACCAAGAAGCGCTACGATTGCTTCCTTGGCACCGACCTGGAGGTCCTGCTCCGCACGCACGGGATCAACACGCTGCTGGTGACCGGCGTGAACACCAACTCCTGCGTCCTCGCTACCGTGACGGCGGCCAACGTGCGCGACTACTCGGTGATCGTGGTCGAGGACTGCGTCGACACGATGGACGGCCCGGCTCTGCACGAGGCCGGGCTCCTGTGCATCCGCACCGCCTTCGGCTTCGTCATGAACACGGACGAGGTCATCGCCCTGCCAATGCTGCAGCCCGCGTCCCGCGCCGCGGCAGCCTGATGCGTAACGGAGCCGGGACCGCGCCCCTTCAGCGCCGTCGTGGACCGCCTACACAAAGAAGGAGCGGGCCAAAATCATGGCCGTCGCCATCCATCCCTACATCTCCGGCCAGCCGCACCGCATCCGTTGCCTGAAGCAGATAATGGACGCCGCCGCCGCGCGCGAAGGCGTGACTTTCATGAGCAGGGCGGAGCTGCTGGACTAATACCGGGACGCGGCGGCGGGAGCCTAAGCGGTGCTGCCGTACGACTGCATCCCCATTTCGCCGTCCCCACTCCTACCAACTGCGTCCGACGCTGACCCGGCCTCTAGGCGCCCATACAGGGCAAGGGAATGCCCCACCTCCCCGCCAGCAATCCCTATCACGTTGACAACACCTTTGCTGGGCGCGCCCCGTCCGTTATGCGATGCTATGCTCCGGTCACCAACAATGTCGCGACAACAAGAGGTGCTCACCACACAATGCCCGCTGGCCTAAGCTCACCTTGGCGGTTCGGCGTCCTGTTCTCGCAGTCGGGTGTGACAGCGGCGGTTGAGACGACCCAGCTCAACGCCACGACGCTCGCAGTCGAAGCCATCAACGCCGTAGGCGGCATACGCGGCCGTCCGGTCGAGCTGGTCGCCTACGACCCAGCCTCCAACCCGAAGCACTTCCGTGCCCTGGCGGAGCGGCTGCTGGACCAGGACCGGGTAAGGCTGGTCCTGGGCTGCTACATGTCCAGCACCCGCAAGGCGGTGCTGCCGGTGGTCGAATCCTACCGCGGCCTGCTGATGTATCCCACCCTCTACGAAGGGTTCGAGTATTCGCCGAACTGCATCTACACCGGCTCCGCGCCGAACCAGAATTCCTTGCCATTGGCCCGCTACCTGTTCGGCAACTACGGCAAGCGCATCCTGTTCGTCGGCTCCAACTACGTTTACCCCTACGAATCCAACCGCATCATGTCAGACCTGGCGCACCAGGCCGGCGGCGAGGTGATCGACGAAATCTACGTTCCGCTCGACGCGGGTCCGCAGGATTTCAGCAAGGCCATCGGGCGGATCAGCCGGACCAAGCCGGACATGATCTTCTCCACCGTCGTCGGCCGCTCGACCGCCGTGTTCTACGAGGCCTACCGCCAAGCCGGCTTCGACCCGGCCCGAATGCCCATCGCCAGCCTGACGACCAGCGAGGCCGAGGTGGCCGAGATGCGGCCGGATGCCGCCGCGGGCCACATCACGGCTGCCCCGTTCTTCAGCAATCTCGCCACGCCGGCCGCAGTCAGGTTCGTGTCGGCCTTCCGGGCGCGCTTCGGCCCCGGCGCCGCCGTAACGGCCGGGGCCGAAGCCGCCTACTTCCAAGCCTTGCTGCTCGCCAGTGCCATCGAGCGGACCGGCACCGACGATCCGGACCAAGTCCGCGCCGCGCTGGGCGAGGTGGAATACGATGCGCCGCAGGGGCGGGTGCGGATTGATGGCAGCACCAACCACACCTTCCTGTGGCCGCGCGTCGCCAGGCTGGACGCCGCCGGGCAGTTCCAGGTGGTCTGGGATCCCGGCCGTCGGGTAAAGCCGGACCCGTACTGCGTGGAACAGCGCCTCGACAGTTGGTCCGAGCGCGCCCGGGCCGACACCCCTCCAGTCCCAGCGCCGGTCTGACGACGGACAAGGGCCGCAGCAGGAATGGCCATCGAAATCCTGCGCGACCTCCGCGGCCTACGCATCGAAGTCATGCACCCGCCCGACGCCGAGGGCGTGGGCCTGGTGGAGCACCTGCGCCGGATCGGCTGCGTCACCACGACGGTCTGGCCCTTGCCGGACGAGGTTGCGGCGGGATCGGACATCGTCGTGCTCGCCGTGGAGCACGACAGCCGCGTGCCGTTGCGCCGCCTGTTCCGCGACCAGGACCGCCTGCCCACGGTGATCGGCGTCGTGGAATACGAGAACCCGTCCATCCTCCAGCTAGTGCTGGAGATCGGCGCCCATGCCGTCATCGAACGGCCGGTTCGCCCGTTCGGCTTGCTGACCCAGCTTGCGATCGCACGCAGCCTTTGGCTGCAGCAGCAGGTGTCCAGGCAACGGACGCAGAAGCTGGAACGCAAGCTTGCCGGAATGCAGAAGATCCAGCGCGCGCGTCTGATCCTGATGGCCAGCCACTCGCTGACGGAGGAGGAAGCCTACCAAACCCTCCGCCGCCAGGCGATGTCCAAGCGCATGAGCCTGGAGGACATGGCCGCCGCCATCATCAACGCCCACGACCTGCTACGTGCCCGGCCGCCAAGCTGACCGCCACATGCCAGCCTATGTCGTGCCAGCCCTATGTCGTACTGGCCGAATTCGCCTCGATCCGGTCGTAACCGCGGGCATAATACACCATGACCGAGACCGCCCAGCTTGCGGCGAACACCCCGATGATGACGAACCCCAGCGTGTTGAAGTTGCCATTCAGCGTCTCGACCCCGTCCCAGAACCAGCCCGACATCTGCAGCTTGTCGCCAATCAGGCCGAGCGCCTCGATCCCGCCGATCACCACGGCGACCACCACGGACACCAACGTGATCGTCAGGTTGTAATACAGCTTGCGGATCGGCTTCACGAACGCCCAGTCATAGGCGTGCAGCATCAGCACCCCATCCGTCGTATCAATCAGCGCCATCCCAGCCGCGAACAGGGCAGGGAACACCATGATGGCCGAGAGCGACACGCCGCGCGCCGCCTCGGTCGCGGCGATGCCGAGCAGGCTGATCTCCGTCGCGGTGTCGAAGCCCAGGCCGAACAGGAAGCCCAGCGGCAGCATGTGCCAGCTCCGCGACACCAGCCGGAACATCGGCCGGAACAGCCGGGCCAGCAGACCCCGCTGGTTCAGCACCTGGTTGAAGTCCTCCTCGATGTAGGCGCCGCCGCGCCGGACAACGCGGAACGAGCGATACACCGAGCACAGCACGACCAGGTTGATGCCGGCGATAACGAACAGGAACAGCGCGGACACGCTGGTCGAGATCACCCCGCCGACCTCCCGGACCTCCTCGAAGCCGTCCTTCATCGCCGCGGATGCCAGGGCGATGGCGCCGGCGCCCAACGCCACCACGACCGAGTGCCCGACGGCAAACCAGAAGCCGACCGTCACCGGTCGCTGCCCGTCCTGCATCAGCTTGCGCGTCACGTTGTCGATGGCCGCGATGTGGTCGGGATCAACGGCGTGCCGCAGCCCGAAGCCATAGGCGATCAGTGCGGTGCCGAGCAGGATCGGCTGCTCATGGAACAGCGCGAACGCCCATACCCAGGCGGCAACATTCACCGCAGCCAGCAGGGCATAGATGACGACGGTATCCCTGCGCATCCCGGAAGAGCCGGTGCGGAACAAGCTATTGAGCAAGCTGGTCATGCTGGATCCTTCGCAATCCGTGAGTAGCTGTGTTTCGTCACCCGTCCATCGCCGCCAGGCCAGCCCGGCGGATCGTCGTCGTTCATCCGTGCAATGTGCCGGGGTCAATGTCGAGCAGCAGCCGCTCCACCCGCTTGCCGCCGATGACATGCTTGCGGAGGATCTCCTCCACATCCGCCTGCGTCTCGTACTTATACCAAACGCCGTCGGGGTAGATGACCATGGTCGGCCCGTGCTCGCACACGTTCATGCAGCCGGCGTGGTTGATGCGTATTCGCTGAACGCCAAGCACCATGCCCAGGCGGCACATGTAGTCGCAAAGCTCCCGCGAGCCCTTGCTGGCGCAGCAGCCGCGCCAGTGGCTATCGGGCCGCCGGTTCGTGCAGCAGAACACATGCACCCGGTAAAGCAGTCCGGGATCGGCGCCGTTGGCCTGCATGGGCGTGGCCACCGGCGCCGCCCCGCGTCAGGCCGGCACCGAAACAGCCGCGAGGAGGTTCGCCGCCCCGCTCGCATGCGCGTCGAAGATGCTCTCCTCGACGTTGACGGTGGACACCACGCCATCCTCCACCACCATGGACCACCGCTTCGAACGGTCGCCCAAACCCAAGCCCGACAAATCGAGCGACAGGCCGAGGCTCTTGACGAAGGCCGCCTCCGGGTCACACAGCATCATCACCTTGTCGCCGACGCCAACCTCCTTGCCCCAGGCGGACATCACGAATGGGTCGTTCACCGAGATGCAGGCGATGGCGGCAACGCCGGCCGCCTTCAGCTCGTCCGCCTCCGCCACGTAGCCCGGCAGATGCTGGGTCGAGCAAACCGGCGTATATGCACCGGGCAGCCCGAACAGGATCACCTTCTTCCCCTCCAGCAGCGGCCCCAATTCCACGTCCTCGATCCCCGCCGGGGTCATCTGCTTCAGCGTCGCCGGGGGAACCGCAGCTCCAGCTTCAATGGTCAATTCATCGCTCCTGTGATCTGGTTTGACTGTCAACGGAACACGCAACCGGCCAGGCCGGCGGCGAACTCCTCCCTATCCAGGTCTTTTCCTATGACGACGAACTGCGTCATTTTGTCTTCGCCGGGCTCCCAAAGGCGATCCCGGCGCAGGGTCGTCAGCATCCGCACGCTCTGGAACACCAGGCGCTCCTGGAAGCCGTTCGCGTAGAAGATACCCTTGGTGCGATACAGGTCGTCACCCCGGCGCTCCGCCATGCCGCCCATCCAGGTCATCAGCCGGTTCACGTCCACCGGGTTGCGCTCCGTCAGCACAAACGAGCCGATGGCCGGGTCATGCTCGTGCTCGTGGTCGCCGAGGAACTCCGGGTCCACCTCCAACTTCTGCACGAGGTCAAAGGCGCCGACACCTAGGATGCTGCCAAGGTCAATCTCCGAGTTCGCGGTATGGTAGATCTTCGCCATCGCGTTGATCTGCCGGACCCGCCGCTCGATGGCAGCCATCTGCTCGGATGACACCAGGTCCATCTTGTTGATCAGGATGATGTCGGAGAACGCAACCTGCTCCATCGCCTCATTGCTTTGCAGGAGGTTCGTCTCAAGGTTGACCGCGTCCACCACGGTCACGAAGGCGTCCAGACGGATGCCGGCCTTCACCTCGTCGGCGGCGAAGAACGTGGACGCGACGGGCGCCGGGTCGGCGAGGCCGGTGGTCTCGATCAGGATGCCGTCCAGTTCGCCGGCACGCTCTTGCAGGCGGCCGAGCGTTTCCACTAGGTCGCCGCGGACGGTGCAGCACAGGCAGCCGTTGTTGAACTCCACCAACTGCGCATCGGCGTCATGGATCACGAGCTGGCCGTCAATGCTGATCTCGCCGAACTCGTTGACGATCACCGCCAGCTTGCGGCCATGCTGCTCCCGCAGGATGCGATTAATAAGCGTTGTCTTGCCGGAGCCGAGGAAGCCCGTCACGACGGTTGCAGGGATGCGTGTGTCGGCGGTGAGCGTATCGGCGCTGGACATTGCTGGGCCTCGTGTTGGTGCGGAAGGACGGGCGAAAGCCGAAACCCGCGCCCGTCCGTTCCTCGTCAAACCTTTGAAGTCTAGGCACGGAAAAACACCCGGGCGGCTTGCGGCCAAACTGTGCCCCAAGCCGCCCCAGGCTGCTTAGGACGCCATCTCGGGCGCTGCCATCGCCGTGCGGACCCGCTTCGGCGCGGCGCCGCCCGGCGTTGCCACGACGGTCGTGGCCATCTTGGCGATGCCCTCCTCGACGATCACCTTGCGGTTCGGCGGCGGCAGCACGGTGCCGCGGAGTTGGTCGTAGGAAACGACGACCCAGCACGCGCAGCCCCAGAAGCACTCGCCGGCCATGCCCTCGAACCGGATTGCCGGCTCGGACAGCATGGGGCCGAGGTCAACCAGCCAGGCGTGCTCGATCAGGCGCTCTTCCCAGGTCAGCTTGTCGTAGTTCGCCTGGCTGTCCCAGAACGCGATCAGGTCGGTCTTGGCCATGCCGGGCATGATGACGTTGGCATAGGCGGTCAGGGTGTCGAAGAACTCGTGGCTTGAGATCTGCAACGTGGATTCCGAGTCCAGCAAGTAGTTCTTGGTCATCATGTCCTTGAACGCATCGGACATGTTGCCGTGGCCCATGTTGCGCGACCCGTAGATCGTGACCTCGGAGTAATCGGTCTTGAAGCCGTCCTTCAGGCCGCTGAACTGCGGCGTGAAATCAATCCATTGGCTGATCACGTCGTCCCACTTGGACGGCGCCTCGCCCGGCAGGACCTGCACGCCCGGGTGGGTCAGCTTCACCACGTCGAACAGCGTCCAGGCCCGCGCCTTGCTGCTGACGGTCTCGTGCGGGGCGCCGGTCAGGCCGGACGGGCGCAGGGCGCGGAACAGGTCGCGGCCGTTGTCCACCACCGCGAACCGCATGAAGCTGTCGGCGACGAAGCGGTTGGTAACCATCTCCTTCGCGTTCTGGCGAATACGGCTTTCCCCCGTGGTGGTGTAGGCGGTCAGGCGCTGCCAGCTATGCTCGGGGTTGACGACGAAGAACCCGCCGGTGAACGGGCTCCGATACAAATCGCCCCATACCGCGGTGACGCCGGCGTTCTTTTCATCGTCCAGCATGCAGTCGAGGTCGTTCAGCGTGGTGTAAAGCGTCGCGCTGTTGCGGTAGATTTCCGGGTCGCCGCTGTGCGGCAATTGGCCGACGCCGATCACCGGGATGCGGCGGCCGAACTTCACGTTCGACAAATGCCGGGCCATGTCCATGACCATGCCGGTGCCGGTGCCGCCGGCCAGGCTGAAGCAAACCGTCACCAGGGACGGCAGCCCGGCCTTTTCGACGTGGTTCACGAAATTGCGGAGCGCCACGTCCATCGGGCGCTCACCGGCATAATACGCATTGGCATAGATCGCCTTGGCGATGGCGCGCGGGAAATGCGATCCCGGCTCCGGCAGGTCGTATTTCTTCGGCACGTAGGATTCGAAGTTCGGGTTCCAGTAATAGCGGGGATACTCGATCTTCAGGAACTCGCGGGTGCGGTTCATTCCCTCGAAGAACTCTGTCTTCGACGGAACCGGCAGCGGAATCGCCTGGAACTGGAACCGGTCCGCCGGGATGCCGCGGGATTCCAGCCGCTTGACGAAGGCGGCCGCGTAGTCCTGCGCCAGCCCCATGTCCTGGTCGCCGATGTCCACCACCAGCGCGGCGAAGGTCGCCCGCGGGTCGGCCAGGTGATCCTCGATCTCCCCGGTGCGCAGCAGCGCCTCGACGTAGGCAGCGCCGGTACGGCCGACGCCGACGACGTGCATGCAGTGCGGCGCCTGCGTGCCGGTGGAACTGTGATAAAGTGAAGCGCTCATGTTTTCATCCTTGTGCTGAGACGGTTTTGTCGCAGTGGCTTCGCAGCCCAGTCTTTGCAGCTCAGTCTTTCGCAGCCCAGTCTTCGGCTTGGCAACGCAGTCTTCTAACAGCGGACGGAGAATGTCCCGGTGCTTTCGATATAACCAAGGTCACGCATGATATGCGCAACCGATGTCGCACGATGATTGGAGACGTAGAGCATGTAGTCTTCGACAAACAAGCCAGGGTCTGTTGATATCAGCCCCTCTTCGATCAGCTCAACGGCTTTCTCAAAATGGGCACGCTCTAGCGTGGAGGTCCACACGGGATTTTCAATATGTATCGCAGACTCATCAGCCGATGAGACCTGTAGGTATTTTCCTCCAGTAATCGTCGGGACCTTAAAACCCCCTCCATATTTTTGAACGACCGCGGACCAGTCCAGCGGCATCACAACCCCCCTTCAATTCCGGTTGCAGGAAGACAGCAGGGCGCATGGCGTCATGCCGCCCGTGCAGCAAGCGAAGGGGGCGCGTCCCCTCCGCGCAATTCATCCAGCGGAACGGCAATCCAGCAGTTGCTGGCGCCGATGCTCCCGCCGGCCATGCCGTCCAGGCGCGTCGAGGGTTCGCTGAGCAGCACCCCCTGTTCCAGCAGCATGGAATGGTCCAGCAACCGCTGGTCCCGCGCCCCGGTATCGTAGGCGTCCCGCGCCTCGTAGAAGAATCCGAACGCATCCTTGCCGAGCGAGTGCAGCACGAACTGCACCGACCCGGCCCGGCCGCCGTCCACAAGTTGTACCGGAAGATCAGGGTCAAACGCGGCGTTGATGCCCGCCGCCGCCGTTGCCGCCTCGTCCCCTGCGACCTCGGCCACCCGCGCTTCCACGAACTCCGGCTTGTAGCCAGGCAGCAGGCCCATCCCCGAGGGATCTGCACGGACCGGACCGGCCAGATCGGCATAGCCCAGCATATGCACCCAACGGCTGCCCCAGGGCGTCCGCGCCGCCGAGTGCTGCGTGGACGGCGCGGCGATCCAGTTCAGCAGCCGCAGCGTTTCCCACAGCCCGGTGCCACCCTTGGACGTCAGCAGCGCCGCCACTTCCTGGTTGGCGCGCTGATGCGTCGCCGCCAGGTCACGCGTCGCCGCCCACACATGCTGCGTCGGCACCAGGATGAACCCGGCGGTGAACGGGTTGCGGAACAACTCGCCGCAGGAGGCTACGACACCCGCGTTCTTGGCCTCGTCGTTCAAGCAGTCCAACTCGTTCATCGCAGCGAACACCTCGCCGCCCCCGGCGCCTGCCGGGTCGCCATCGCAGGGCGCGATGCCGATGCCGGCCACCAGCACGCGCCGCCCGAACATCTTGGTCGATAGGTGCCGGGCGAGGTCCACGACAATGCCGGTGCCGGTACTATCACCCAGGCCGAACACGACCGGCACGACCGCCTGCAGCCGACCCTGCACGGCTTCCACCCCGGCGACGAAGGCCCGCAACGTATGCTCCAGCGTCCGCGCCCCGGCATAATAGGCGGCGCCATACACGGCCTTCGCCGTGGCACGCCGCACCCGGCTCGGGAAGGGTTCGCCAGGTGCCAGCCACGGTTCGTAGCCGGCACCCCAGACATGGAACGGATATTCCAGCTTGAGAAACTCCGGGTATTGCCCCAGAGCGGCGGTCACGGCCTGCCCCGGCGGATCAAGGGCCACCACCGTCACCTCCGCGCGCCCATCGGGCAGCGCGTCGGCCAGGACTTGCAGCGCCGCCAGGCTCTCTTTGCCGATGTCAATGGCCAGCGCATGGAACTTGGCGCCGTCGGCTGGCAGGCTGCGTAGAAGTTCGGCAACCGCCGCTATGCCGGCCGGGCCGATGCCGACGACATGGGTGGAGACCGGCAACGTTTGGCCCACCGGCACCCGGTGAACCCCGCGTTTCAGCGCCTCCAGTTTCCGGCGCTTCAGCTTCTCTTCCATCGTGGCGCTCATGTGCTGGATCGCCCTCCATGAAAGCGCAAGCCGTCACGGCTTGCCCTTGATTGGGAGACATGCGGAACCGTCTGACAGTCGGTCAGTAAGACCGGATGCCGCTGGTTTGCTTTAAGGTCAGGTGTGCAGCGGCAGCGCCTGGGGCTAGTAGGCAGTAGGACCAACGTCGTTGGTGGCCCCGCACGCAACCCAAGGTTATCAGCCTTACATCAGCGTTAGAATGTACGCTTTCCAATACATGTCAAGCGCCAATTTCATGCCTGCCATGCAGGCATGTGCCTGGCCAGCGATAAGCCAATCAGGGCTGCACTCCACTATTTTGTCGAACAAGGGTTGATATTGCAGCGTGGCAATGCCTAGCATCGCCGCATGGCAGGTGCGGACAGTCGCATCGCCATCCCGCCAGGGCACCAATGTCGCTGCCCGCCCGGTTGATCCCGCCCAGCCTGCTCCCACCCCGGGGAGCACCCTGGGCTCCTAGCAGCACGCATCGCTCGTCCTCACGCTGGAAGGCATATCCATGTCCATATCCCGTCGTGTCATCCTGCAAGCTGGCGCGGTCAGTCTTGCAGCCCCGGCCTTCTTCCACCGTCCCGCCGCCGCGGCCGACGCCGTGCGTGTCGGGGTGCTGTTCTCCCAAACCGGCGGCCTATCCATCATCGAAAAGTCGCTGGCCGATGCGACGCTGATGGCAATCGCCGAGGTCAACGCCAAGGGCGGCGTGCTGGGCCGTCAAATCCAGCCGATCGTCGAGGACGGCGCATCGGACCCGAAGACGTTCAACGAGAAGGCGTCCAAGCTCGTCATCCAGGACAAGGTGCCGTCCGTCTTCGCCTGCTACACCTCCGCCAGCCGCAAGGCCGTGCTGCCGGTGTTCGAACGCCGGGCGAGCCTGCTGCTCTATCCCACGTACTACGAAGGTTTCGAGTGCTCGAAGAACGTCGCCTACACCGGCGCGGTCCCCAACCAGCAGCTCTCTAACTTCATCCCCTGGATCATCAAGACCCTGGGCAAGAAGAAGTTCTTCATCGTCGGCTCCAACTACATCTACCCGCGTGAGATGGCCAAGGTCTGCAAGATCCTGATCGAGCAGAACGGCGGCTCCTGGGTCGCCGACGAATACCTGGAACTCGGCGACTCCGAATGGGGCTCCATGGTCAACAAGATCAAGGGATCGGGCGCCGACGTCGTGCTGTCCAACGTGGTGGGCGATTCCGTCGTAGCCTTCTACCGCGAGTTCAAGAACCAGGGCCTGACCCACGACAAGCTGCCGATCTGCGCCACCGTCACCTCGGAGATCGAGATCGCGGCGATGGGGCCGGAATACGCCGCCGGCAGCTACACGTCGTTCCCCTACTTCATGGCGATAGACACCGACGCCAACAAGCAGTTCGTCGAACGCTACCGCAAGTATGTCAAAGATCCAAAGGCCGTCACCCACCACGCGCTGGAGTCCAGCTACTTCCAAGTCCACCTATGGGCGCAGGCGGTGGAGAAGGCGAAGGAGCTGTCGGCCATCCCGATCCGCAACGCGCTCGCCGGGCAAACCTACTCGGCCCCCGGCGGCGAGGTGAAGATCGAGCCGGAAAATCTGCACACCTGGCTCACCCCACGCATCGCCCAATGGCAGTCGGATGGCCAGGGCAAGATCATAGACGCCTACCCGGGGCCGATCATGCCGCTGCCCTACGTCGCCTATGGCGAGACGCCCACCAACCTGTTCTGCACCGGCAAGGGCCTGGACGCCGCCAAGCTGAAGCGCAGCTAGCCCGGCGCCTGCCGCATGATCGAAGTCGTGTTCATCGGCCTCAGCCTGGCCTCGGTGCTGCTGCTGGTGGCGCTGGGCCTGGCGATCACCTATGGCGCGATGGGCGTCATCAACATGGCGCATGGCGAGATGGTCATGCTGGGCGCCTACGTGACGGTGTTCACTGGGCTGTATCTGCACCTGAACATCATGGCCGCCATCCCGCTCGCCTTCGTCTTCACGGGGCTGGTAGGCTACGCCATCGAGCGCGTGGTCGTACGCCGCCTATACGGTCGGCTGCTGGACACCCTGCTGGCCACCTGGGGCGTCGCCATCTTGATCCAGCAGGCGGTGCGGCTGGAGCTTGGGCTGTCGTTCTTCGGGCGCCACATCCCCGGCCTGGGACCGGGCCTGCAGAACGTGACGGTGCCGGAGTGGCTGACCGGCGCAGTCACGGTGTTCGGCGCGGGGATCAACGCCTACCGCCTGTTCATCATCGGCGTCACGGCGGTGCTGGCCCTTGTCACCTGGCTGCTGATGTATCGCACCAGCGCCGGCATCCAGGTCCGCGCCATCATGCGCAACCCCGGCATGGCGGCGGCCTGCGGCATAGACACCCAGCGAGTAAACGCGCTGACTTTCGCCTACGGCTCCGGCCTGGCGGGGATCGCCGGGGTGATGATGTCCGGCTTCAAGACGGTGTTCCCCGACATGGGCACACCGATGGTGGTGGATGGCTTCCTGGTCGTGGTGGTCGGGGGCGTCGGCAGCCTGTTCGGCTCCATGCTGTCGGCCACGCTGCTGGGCCAGATCAACGGCGCCACCGCCTATTTCACTAACGACGTGCTGGCCCGGGCGGTCGTGTTCGGCTTCGTCATCCTGGTCCTGATCGCCCGGCCTCAGGGCCTGTTCACCATGAAGGGCCGGCGTGCATGAGGGCGCGGGCACGTATCGACCTGGCCGCCTATGCCGTGTTCATCACCCTCATCATGGCCGCGCCCGCCGTGCTGGACGAGTTCTGGCTGAACCGCATCTCGAAGTTCCTGGTATTCGGGATGCTCGGTGCCGCGGTGTCGCTGAGTTGGGGCTACGCCGGCATCCTGAACCTGGGGCAGGGGCTGTTCTTCGGCCTCGGCGCCTACATGACCGCCATGTCGCTGAAGCTCGCGGCGCCCACCAGCCTGCAGCAGGGGTCGGGAACGCCGGTGCCGGACTTCATGCTGTGGAACGCCGAACCCGGCGCGCCCACCGAGCTATGCTGCATCAACCGCGCATCGTTCCTATGGCTGCCGTTCCAGGAGCAATGGTTTGGCGTCGCCATGTCGCTGGTCCTGCCGGTGCTGGTGGCATCCGGCATCGGCTGGGTGATGTTCAAGAAGCGCGTCTCCGGCGTATTCGTCTCGATCATCATGCTAGCCCTCATGCTGCTGGTCCGCTTGGTCGTGGTGGACGCCCAGCCCATCACCAACGGCTTCAACGGCCTGACCGACCTTGGCAACCTGATGCTCGCCGGCATCGAGTTCGACCCCTACAGCGACGGAACCTACTACGCCGTAGCCGGGGCGCTGGCAGTGGTGCTGATACTGGCGCGGCTGCTGGTGGCGACACGGGCCGGGTTGATCCTGCAGGCGATCCGCGACGACCAGAACCGGGTGCGCTACCTGGGTTTCGACGTGCCGGCCTACCAAGTCTTCTTCTTCGCAGTATCGGCGGCCATCTCCGGGCTGGCGGGTATGCTTTACGTGGTGGTGGCGCAGTTCGCCTCGCCGACGTTCATGGACCTGTCGTTCTCCATCACGATGGTGGTGTGGGCGGCGGTCGGCGGCCGGGCCTCCCTGCTCGGCGCCTGCATCGGCGCCATCCTGATCAACGTCATCGAGGCCAAGGTCAGCGAAACCGAGGGCCTGGTGCAGGCCTGGCGTGCGGTGATCGGCCTCGTATTCGTGCTGGCGGTGCTCTACCTGCCGCGCGGCCTGGCCGGCTTCGCCAGCGACTGCACCGACCGCGTCCTGGCCCGGCTGGGCCGTACCCGGCCGCCGCGCGCCGATGCGATCCCTGCGGTAAGCAAGTCTCCTGCGGTGAGCAAGTCCGCATGACCGCCGCGCTGACCATTGACGGTCTGGGCGTCAGCTTCGCCGGCTTCAAGGCAGTCAACGGCGTGACGCTGGTGGTCGAGGAGGGCGAGCTGCGCGTGCTGCTGGGCGCCAATGGCGCTGGCAAGACCACGCTGATGGACCTGATCTCGGGCAAGACGCGCAGCACCGAGGGGACGGTGCACCTGTATGAGACCGACATCACCAACTGGCAGGAACCGCGGATCGCCCGCGCCGGGCTGGGGCGGAAGTTCCAGATCCCCAGCGTGTTCCGCGAGCTGACGGTGCGCCGCAACCTAGAGGTCGCGAGCTGCCACAACCCCGGCGTGTTCGCCAACCTTGGTTTCGGCCTGCGCCGCCCCGCCCGGCTGCGGGTGGACGAGGTGCTGGAGATGACCGGCCTCGCCGACCAGGCGGACCGCATCGCCGGCTTCCTGAGCCACGGCGAAACGCAATGGCTGGAGCTTGGCCTGCTGGTGGTGCAGAACCCCAGGGTCCTGCTGCTGGACGAGCCGACCGCCGGCATGACCGCCGCCGAAACCCGGCGCACGGCGGAGATCATCAAGGGCCTGCGCGGCAGCCACACCATCATCGTCGTCGAGCACGACATGGCCTTCGTGCGGGAGATCGCGGAACGCATCACCGTCCTGCACTTGGGCCAGGTGCTGGCGGAGGGCGACATCGGCGCCATCGAGCGTGACCCGCGCGTGCGCGACGCCTACCTCGGCACCCGGGGCCTGAGCTTGCAGGACGCGCCATGCTTGCAGGATGGGGCATGAACGTCAGCTTCGAAGAGGTGGACGCCTTCTACGCCCGCAGCCAGATCCTGCACGGCGTGTCGCTGGCCCTGCCCGCGGGCAAGCTGACCGCCATCCTGGGCCGCAACGGCGTCGGCAAGACCACCTTGCTGAAGACGCTGATGGGCATGCTGGACCGCATGACCGGCTCGATCCGCCTGGGCGCGCGGGAGATCGGCCAGGAGCCGACGCACCGCCGGGCACGGGCCGGCATCGCCTATGTGCCGCAGGGCCGGCAGATCATCCCGGACTTCACCATCCGCGAGAACATCCTGATGGGCGCCTTCGCCCGCCGCGACGGCAAGCGCACGATCCCGGACCTGGCAGCCGAGCTGTTCCCCTACCTGATGGACAACCTAGACCGGCCCGGCGGCGTGCTGTCCGGCGGCCAGCAGCAGCAGCTTGCCATCGCCCGCGCCCTGGCCGCCGACCCTAAGGTGCTGCTGCTGGACGAGCCGAGCGAGGGCATCCAGCCCAACGTGGTCGAGGACATCGAGCGGATCATCATGCGCCTCAACCAGGAGGCCGGCATGACCGTGCTGCTGGTCGAGCAGAACGTCGCCTTCGTCCGCCGCGCCGGCCACCGCTTCGCCATGATGGAGAAGGGCAGGGTGGTCGCAGGCGGCGCAATCAACGAGCTTACCGACGACCTCGTGCACAGGCACATGGCCGTGTGAGCCGCAACGGCGACCCGGCAGCGGGCGCCAAATGGAGGGCTGGATTATGTTGCACGGTGATATTTCAAGCAGCAGAGACACGGTCGGCGTGGCCGTGGTGAACTACAAGATGCCGCGCCTGCACACCCGCGCCGAGGTCTTGGACAACGCCCGCAAGATCGGCGAGATGATCGTCGGCATGAAGTCGGGCCTACCTGGCATGGACCTGGTGGTGTTCCCGGAATACTCGACCCACGGCATCATGTATGACAGCAAGGAGATGTATGAGACCGCCTCCTCCTGCCCCGGCGAGGAGACCGAAATCTTCGCCGAAGCCTGCCGCAAGGCCAAGGTCTGGGGCGTGTTCTCCCTGACCGGCGAGCGGCACGAGGAGCATCCCAAGAAGGCGCCCTACAACACCCTGATCCTGATGAACGACCAGGGCGAGGTCGTGCAGAAGTATCGCAAGATCATGCCCTGGGTGCCGATCGAGGGCTGGTATCCCGGCAACTGCACCTTCGTGTCCGAAGGTCCCAAGGGCCTCAAGATCAGCCTGATCATCTGCGACGACGGCAACTACCCGGAAATCTGGCGCGACTGCGCGATGCGCGGTGCCGAGCTGATCGTCCGCTGCCAGGGCTACATGTATCCGGCCAAGGAGCAGCAGATCCTCATGGCCAAGGCGATGGCTTGGGCGAACAACGTCTATGTCGCGGTCGCCAACGCCGCCGGGTTCGACGGGGTTTACTCCTACTTCGGCCACTCCTCCATCGTCGGCTTCGACGGGCGTACCTTGGGCGAGTGCGGGACGGAGGAATATGGCATCCAGTATGCCGCGCTGTCGAAGTCGCTGATCCGCGACGCGCGGGCCAACATGCAGTCGGAGAACCACCTGTTCAAGCTGCTGCACCGCGGCTACACCGGAATGCTCAACTCCGGCGACGGCGACAAGGGCGCGGCGGAGTGCCCGTTCGACTTCTACAAGAAGTGGACCTCCGATCCCGACGCGACGCGCGAGATGGTCGAAGCCATCACCCGCACCAGCATCGGCACCGAGGAGTGCCCAATCGAAGGCATCCCCGCAACCGCCACGCACCGATAAACCCGTCTTTCCCTTCCCCCTCTCCCTCCGGGAGAGGGCCGGGGTGAGGGGGTCTTGGCTGCGGAGCGGCGGCCCGACCGCGCCGTTAGGAATTGGCCCTCGTTGGACAGTTCTGTGTTTGCCCGCCCCCTCACCCCAACCCTCTCCCGAAGGGAGAGGAAGCAGGCGGCGCTACCCCTGCTACCGCTGAGCCAGGCGGAAGTACACCCCCGCCAGCCGCGCCGGCAGTTCCTCCAACCGGCGCACCGTCATCGTGTTATGCCGCCCGAAGATGGTGCTGCCCGACCCCGCCCCGTCCGGGTCCATCACGATCCCGAACACGTCTATTCCATGCCGCCGCAGCCCCAGCACGGCCCGGCGCGCGTCCTCCACCAGCTCCTGCGGCCGCGCCACGTCAATGTCGGATGGCTCCCCATCGGTCAGCACCAGCACAAGCTTGCGCGTCGTCCGCAGCGGAGCGAGTTCGGCGCCGGCATGGCGCAACGCGGCGCCCAGCCGGGTGGACAACCCCGGCGACAAGCCACCCAACCGGGCGGTGACGGCGGCGCCCATCGGCTCATCAAAATCCTTCAGCCGCGTCAGCCGCACATCCTCGCGCCCGGACGAAGCGAAGGCCCGCAGCGCAAACACATCGCCCCTGGCCTGCAGCGCCGCCGCCAGCGCACCCACAGCCAGCCGTTCCGCCGCCAGCACCGACCGGCCCCCCGCGGCAATGGCCGCAGTGGATTGCGATACATCCAGGATGACCAGCGTCGCCAGGTCCCGCCCGCGCGGGCGGCGGTCGCGATAAACGCGGGGGTCCGGCTGCAGCCCCGCGCGACGGGCGATGGTAGCGCCGATCGCGGCGTCCAAATCGAGCTGCTCCCCGTCCTCCTGCCGGCTTTGCCGCACGCTTTGCCCGATCACGCTGCTGCGGACCAGCCGGGCCACCTGCGCGCGCAACGCGGCCTCGCCATCCCAGTCGCCGCCGACCTGGCGCAGCACCGGCAGGGTATCGCGCAGGGTGGTCCAGTCTGGGCGCTCCACGCCGGCCGCCGAGTCCCATTCGGGGTAGGTCGCCAGCACGGCGCCGCGGTCGTCCTGCCCGGCGTCGCGTGCCCGCGGTGCCGGTTCGCCGTCCCCGGGCTGCTCCTCGCCGCCGCCATCGCCGCTGGCGCGGGCGCTGTCCACCGTCATGCTCAAGGCATCGTCGGGAGTCTCCGGCAGGTCCCACAGGTGCATGTTATCGTCGCGGTAAGCGGGCTCCACGGCGTAGGTCTTGGCGTTGAACTGCAGCCGCATCTGCCCGAGGTCGTTGCCGAGCAGCCCACCAATGGCCCGGCTGATGGCCGGGTCGTCCAGGTCGGCAGCGGCGAACAGGTCGCGGCCCCTCGCCACGAAGCCATCGGGATCGGCATAGCCGGGATCGAGCAGGCCCCGCGCCAGCCGCGCCATCAGGTTGACCGTCGTGACGGTCCCTCCCGGTCGCGCGTCGTGAAAGCCGGCCCACAGGCGGCGCAGTCCCGGGAACCGGCGGATCGCCAGCGCCTCCACCCGCGCGTCCTCGACCAGCCCCACCAGCGCAACCTGCAACGGCTTAAGCTGCAATACCGGATGCCGGACCGCCGGCGCCGTCAGGTGCGCGTAGGCGTGCGCCGCCGCCGCACGATACAGCCCCCGCACGCCCGCCGCGGGAACCCCGGCGAACACCGGCGGCAACAGCGCCACCCCCGACGCAATGACCGTGCGCCGCGGCGGCCCATCGGCTCCCGGCGGCCCCGCCTTCAACCGGGGCTCGCCGCCCCACAGGCCCGCGACGAAGGCGTCCAGCATCCGCTCGCAGTCGGCGAAGCCCGGCGCCCCCGACCGGCGCAGCAGCAGCGCCTTGGCCAGCGGGTCATCGAGCCGGAAGAACGCCGTCCGCCGCGCCTTGTCGTTGACCGTCGCCTTCAACCCGGCGGCGACGAAATCCACGAAACCCATCCCGTCGCCACCGGCCAGCAGCACCTCCACCTGGCGCGCCACGCCCTGAACCAGCCCCGGCGCTTCCCGCGCCAGCCGGTCCAAGCCGTGCCACCACGCGGCTTGCCCGGTGGGATCGCCCCGGGTCAGCCGGATTGTCGCCGGCAACGCTTCCAGGCACCCAAGCGCCGCCCGCGCCCCGGCACGACGGCAGATGCCCGCCGCAGTCCGCCCGCCCGCCAGCACCGGCTGCAGCCCGCCCGGCCCGGCCGCCGCACCGGCCCGCCAGAATGCGCCGATGCAGGACGGACCCGCATTCACCCGCAGCAGTTCGAGCGTCGCGCCGGCCCACTCCTCGACCACCGCCGCATCCGCGTGCGCCAAGCGCTGCCAGGCCTGCGTAAAGCCGGGCCGCAGCACCTCCCGGTCGCGCACCAGCCGGCGCACCTGATCCATTGCAGTGGCTCCGGCCTGCAGGACCGAGGCACTCACGAGACAGCACTCATGGAACCAGCCCTCACGCCGCGCAGGCCGCGATCACCGCCTCAAGGGCTTCCCGCATGTCGGCATCGTCGGTCAGCGGCAGCACCACGCTGGCCCGCAGCGCCGCATCGGCCGGAATCCCCGCCGCGATCAGCCGCCCGGCATGGACGATCATGCGGGTGGAGGCCCCCTCGCTCAGCCCGCGCCCGCGCAGGTTGCGCGTGCCGGCGGCAACGCCCACCAGGCTATCGGCGGTCCGCGCGTCCACCGATGCCTCGCGCGCGACGATGGCCGCCTCGGCGTCCCGGGCGGGGTAGGTGAAATCTATCGCGACGAACCGCTGCTTGGTGGATTCCTTCAAGTCCTTCACCGCGCTCTGGTAGCCAGGATTGTACGACACCACGAGCAGGAAGTCCGGGTGCGCCGCCACCAGCTCCCCCTTGCGGTCCAGCGGCAGGACCCGGCGGTTGTCGGCCAGCGGATGAATGACGACCGTGGTGTCCTGCCGGGCCTCGACGACCTCATCCAGGTAGCAGATCGCCCCATGCCGCACCGCCGTCGTCAGCGGCCCGTCCTGCCAAACCGTCCCCTCGGCGGTCAGCAGATAGCGTCCGGACAGGTCCGCGGCCGTCATGTCCTCGTGGCAGGCAACGGTAATCAGCGGGCGCTGCAGCCGCCAGGCCATATGTTCGACGAACCGCGTCTTGCCGCAGCCCGTCGGACCTTTGAGCATCAATGGAAGCCGGCTGGCGGCGGCTGCGGTGAACACCGCCTCCTCGTCGGCAGTCTGATGATAGAATGGGGGGCTAGTGATCTGGTAAGGCGTCAGGTCCACCGCGCGCTCCTGTTTGCGATGCAGCATTCAGCGCCAATGACCCGCCGGGTTCAACGGGAATCAGGCGTTGCCTGCCCTGCCGTCCCCGCCTGCAACGGAGCCTGCCAGATCGCCTGGACCGGCGGATACTGCATCAGCTCCAGGTGGGTCAGCACCCCGTTCAACCGCCGCCACCGTGCTGCCACCTGCGCCAGCAGCGACGTGGCCGCATTCCGGTCGCCGCGGAAGTTCGACAGCTTCAGGTGCGGTTGCCAGTAAGCCGGGCGGTAATGCAGGTCCACCTCCTCCTCCGGCAATTCATTGAAGACAGTGTGATGCAGGGCGAGCAGCGCATCGGTCGGCCGGACCCGCAGGCTGAGCGTTGGCGGCGTGCCGGCGATGATGCACGGCTCGGCGAAAGTGACGGGCAGCGCCTCCATCTCGGGCAGCTTCCACTTAAGCACCTCCACCAGCGTCTCCGCGCGGACGCGGTCGGCGACGACCAGGATCGTGACGCATGGCCCATACTGCGTGACCAGATCCTGGTCCCGGATATGGAGCGAAGCCAGGCCAGCGTAAGCGCGCTCGATCTCAAGCGAGGTTTTCGGGTCCGGGGTCAGGTTGAATGCAATCGGCAAAGGCGACCGCCTCGTCACTTTCCTTCGCACGCCACGGACAGCCACGCGTGCCAGGCAGGTCCAAGTTGGCGGTGTGCGGACGAAATCTCAACAGGCGGATTGGGCCAGCAGCCAGTTATCGGCGTATCCGTCCGTTCGACGTGCGCCGATGAGCGCTCAAGCCCGGGCGGACCTCCACCGGCCAGAGCCTCCGGCGTCTGCCGCGGGTTGGCTCCGGTCATTAACTTGCATGGCTTCCAAGCGGCTCCCCTGCGCCGGTGGCACGCATCAGTGCGACGGCTTCAGGCGAGTCAGGCACGCCGTGCCACCTGTCCCCGTCAGACCCTAACGCTCGCCGCCGACCCGGCGCGGATGCACCGGTTCGACCCCAATACCGGCACCGTCCTGGCCCGCTTGCCAACGTCATAACATCCTCCTAACAATAGGAAGACTAACCCAGCAAAGCCCGATGCACCCCCTGTCCGCCGCCTACTCCCTGCCGCTGTATGCCCAGCTTGCCGAGCTGCTGCGCCACCGCATCTCCCGCGGCGACTGGAAAGAGGGCGGCCGCCTGCCGTCGCACGAGCTGCTGACCCGCGAGTTCGCTGTCGCCCGCGTCACCGTCCGCCAGGCGATCACCCTACCGGAGGATGGCGGCCTGCTGCGCTCCCACCAGGGCCGCGGCACCTTCGTCACCGCCCGGCCCGGCGCCGAGCGCCCCTTGCCCGTGCACTCCAGCTTGCGCGACCTCGCCGCCATGCTGCGCGGCGCCGAGACGCAGCTGCTGAACCTGTCGAAGTCCGATGCCGCGCCCGGGCCTGCTGGAGGTGGATGCCAACCCGAACCCGCTCCGCACCCTGACCTGCTGGCCGCTCGCGCAACTCCAGAATGGCCGCGCCACCCTGTCCGATGAGCCCGGCCTCGGCCCCCCACCCGAAGAAGCCGCGCTCCGGCGCTATCAGGCAGCGGCATGAGCACCCCAGCGAACCCCCGCAAGGCCACGCTCCGCATCGTCCTGCTCGTCGTCCTGCTCACGGCGCTCTACGTCGCCGCCCTACGCTGGCCCGCCATAGCCGCAATGCTGCACCAGGCCGCGAAGTGACGTCCCGCTCGACGGTGCTGAACGTTGCCGCGGTCGCTCTCGGCCTGGCGGCCTGGTGGGGCGTCACGGCCCGCGGCGTCGCCGGCCTGCCCGGCCCGCAGGAGGTCGCCCAGCGCGCGGCCGAGATGATGCAAAGCGGCCAACTGTTCTCCGACATGGGCGCGAGCCTCGCCCGCGTGCTGGCCGGCTTCGTGCTCGGGGCGGCTGTCGCGGTGCCGGTCGGCTTCCTGATGGGCTGGTATCCCACGGCCCGCGGGCTGATCGAACCCTACGTCCAGTTCTTCCGCATGATCCCGCCGCTCGCGATCATCCCGCTCGCCATCGTCACCATGGGGATCGGCGAGACTCCGAAGGTGTTCGTGATCTTCCTAGCCTCGTTCCTGTCGAGCGTCGTCGCCGTCTATGGCGGCGTAATCAGCGTGGACAAGACGCTCATCAGCGCCGCCCGGGTGCTGGGCGCCGGCGACGGCACCATCTTCCTGCGCGTGGTCGTGCCGGCGTCGCTGCCCTTCATGCTGGTGGGCTTCCGCATCGGCCTCGGCTCGTCCTGGGCGACCGTGGTGGCGGCGGAGCTGATCGCGGCGCAATCCGGGCTGGGCTTCCGCATGCAGCAGGCACAGCTTTACTACGAGCTGCCGACCATCTTCGTCAGCCTGATTGCCATCGGCGTCGTCGGGCTGGCGATGGACCGTGCCATCGGGGCAGCCGACCGGCGGCTGACCTCCTGGCAGGAGCGTGCGTGACCGCGAAGGTCTCCTTCCAGGACGTTTCTCGGGATTTCCCACTGGCCACCGGCGGCACGTTCCTCGCGCTCGACCGGCTGCGCCTGGACATCGGGGATGGCGAGTTCGTCACCGTCGTCGGCCCGTCCGGCTGCGGCAAGTCCACCGCCATGAACATCGCCGCCGGGCTGCTGCTGCCGTCGTCCGGGCGGATGCTGGTAAACGGCGCGGCCGTGACCGGCCCGGGGCCGGAACGCGGCGTGATCTTCCAGCAGTATGCCCTGTTCCCCTGGCTCACCGTGCGGGAGAACGTCGAGTTCGGCCTGCGCGTCGCCGGCATGAAGGCCACCCGGCGGCGCGAGGTGGCGGACCGCTTCATCGCCCTGGTCGGGCTGACCGACTTCGCCGGGGCACTGCCGAAAACCCTGTCCGGCGGCATGAAGCAGCGCTGCGCCATCGCCCGCGCCTACGCCGTGGACCCGGCCATCCTGCTGATGGACGAACCCTTCGGCGCCCTGGACGCGCTGACCCGCGTGCAACTGCAGGACCAATTGCTGCAGGTCTGGAGCCAGGACCGGCGCACCGTCATGTTCATCACGCACGACGTGGACGAGGCCGTTTACCTCGCCAACCGCGTAGTGGTCATGGCCGCCCGGCCCGGCCGCCTGCTGGAGGTGATCCCAATCACCCTGCCATATCCGCGCACCGAGGAGATCCGCCTGTCGCCCGAGTTCGCCGCCTTGCGCAACCGGGTCTGGCGTGCGGTCTATCACCCCGACGAACAATCCAAACAACGATCAGGAGGAACCCCATGATGCGCCGCCGGACCCTGATGGGCACAGCGCTCGCCGCCGCCGCGACCCCGGCCCGGGCGGCGGGCGACCTGGTGCGCCTGGGCTACATCGCCGACTACCAGAACGCCAGCCTGCCTGCCATCGCCGCCGACCAAAAGATGTGGCAGGCCGAGGGCCTGGTGCCCGACGTCAAGGTGTTCACCAACGGACCCATCCAGATCCAGGCGATGGGCGCGGGGTCCCTCGACTTCGGCGCCATCGGCCCCGGCGCGCTCTGGCTGCCGGCCAGCGGACGCACCAAGGTGGTCGCGGTGAACCTGCTGACCTTCAGCGACCGCGTGATATCGCAGCCCGGCATCACCCGCATCGAGGACCTACGCGGCAAGAAGGTCGGCGTGCCCCAGGGCACCTCCGGCGAGATGATCCTGCGCCTGGCGCTCGGCCGCGCCGGCATGACCGTCACCGACATAGACGTGGTGCCGATGGACCCCAGCACGGTGGTCGCGGCCTTCTCCTCCGGCCAGATTGCCGGCGCCGGGTTGTGGTATCCGCTGCTGGACGTGATCCGCCGCCGGGTGCCCGGTGTCGTCGAGCTGGCCAACGACGAGGACTTCTACCCCAAGACCTCGTTCATCAACACCTTCGTCGCCCGCAACGACACCGTGACGGACAACCCGCAGTTGGTGACGCGGTTCGTTCGCGTGCTGAAGCGGGCGATGGATTACCGGGTGGCCAACTTCGACCGCTCGGTCGAGCTGTCCGCCACCTTCCTCGGCGTTCCACGCGACGCGGTGATGACGATCGCCAAGACGGTGAAGCTGCTGACCAGCCAGGAACTGGTGCATCTGACGGAGGACGGCACCGTGGACGGCTGGTTCAGCAACTTCAACGAGCTGTTCCATTCCTTCGGCAAGCTGCCCAACCCGCTGCTGCCCAGCCAGTACTACGAAGGGAAGCTGTTCAGTGCCGCCTGAGACCGCCCCGCTTAATGCACCCAAGCGCCCCAACATCGTGCTGGTCATCACCGACCAGCAGCGGTTCGACACGATCGCCGCCGCCGGGTTCGATTACATGCTGACGCCGAACCTGGACCGGCTGGTGCGGGAGGGCGTGTGCTTCGACCGCATGTTCGTCACCGCGCCGTCCTGCGCGCCGTCGCGGGCCAGCCTGTTCACCGGCCTGTATCCGCACACCACCGGCGTGTTCCGCAACGACGAGCCGTGGACCCACACCTGGGTGCGGCAGTTGGCCGAGGCAGGCTACCGCACCGTGAACGTCGGCAAGATGCACACCTCGCCGTTCGAGCAGTCCTTCGGCTTCCATGAGCGCCACGTCGTCGAGAACAAGGACCGTGCCAACCCGAAGCTGCCGTACTTCCTAGACAACTGGGACAAGGCGATCTGGACCCGGGGATTCGAGAAGCCGAGCCGCATCACATACCGGCGCCGGGACGATTATCACACCAGCCTGGGCGCCTTCGTGTGGGACATCCCGGCCGACCTGCATTCCGACAACTTCGTGCCGGGGCTGGCGTGCCATTGGATAGACACCTGGCGCGGCGCCGGGCCGTTCTTCCTGGAGGTCGGCATCCCCGGCCCGCACCCGCCCTACGACCCGACGCAGGACGCTATTGACCAGTATGCCGGGCGCGACCTGCCGATGCCGATCGGCGATCAGGCCGACTTCGACAGCCAGCCGACGCCGCTGAAGAAGCTGCGATTGCAGCACCTCACCCACGACCACGACGCGGTCGTCCACCTGGAACACCCGACGCCGGAGCAGTTGCAGCGCCAGCGCCTGCACTACTACGCCAACGTGACGATGATTGACGCCCAGGTCGGCCACATCATGGAGGCGCTGGAGCGCCGCGGCGTGCTGGACGACACAGTGATCATTTTTACCTCCGACCACGGCGACTGCCTGAACGACCACGGGCACAGCCAGAAATGGACCATGTATGAGCAGAGCGTCCGCGTGCCGGCCATCGTGTGGGGTCCCGGCCGGGTCGCCTCGGGCCGGCGGGTGGCCGACCTGGTGTCGCTGTTCGACTTCGGCCCCACCATCCTGGAGCTTGCCGGCATTGAGGCGCCGCGTTGGATGGAGGCGCGCACCCTGATGCCCCACCTGCACGGCGACGCCGCCGACGCACGCGAGCACGTGTTCGCCGAGCACGCCCGCGACCTGATCCTGCACGGCACCGAGTTCATGACCATGATCCGCAGTCACGAGTGGAAGCTGGTGCATTTCGTGGACACGCCGGAGGGCCAGCTATTCGACATGCAGGCCGACCCGCAAGAGTTGCGCAACCTATGGGACGACCCGGCGCATGACGCGACCAAGCGCGCCCTGATCGAGGAGATCCTGCGCTGGCGCATCCGCAGCGACCTGCGCACCCAGGGCTGGGCACGTGCCGTCGAGCCGCTCGCGCCCCGTTGAGTCGATGGTCCGCCTGTCCGGCGGGCGGTTCCGGATGGGCTCCGACCGGCATTACCCGGAGGAATCGCCGGCCCGTGCCGCCGCGGTCCCAGGCTTCTGGATTGACCGCGCCCCCGTGACCAACCGGGAGTTCGCGGCCTTCGTTGGGGCCACCGGCTACCGCTCGGTGGCAGAGGCGCCGCCCGACCCCAGCGCCTACCCGGGCGCCGATCCGGCAGCGCTCGTGCCGGGGTCCATCGTGTTCCGGCCGCCCAGCAGCCCGGACGCGATGCGGTTCTGGGGGGACTGGTGGGCCTTCGTGCCCGGCGCGCACTGGCGCCATCCCGACGGTTCGGCGCAGGAGTGCGACCCCGACCATCCCGTCGTCCACGTCGCGCACGCGGACGCCGCCGCCTACGCCGCCTGGGCCGGCAAGTCGCTGCCGACCGAGGCCGAATGGGAGTTCGCCGCCCGCGGCGGCGAGGACCGCGGCGAGTATGCCTGGGGCGACGAGCTGGCGCCCGACGGCGTGCACCGGGCAAACACCTGGCAGGGCCGCTTCCCGTTCGAGAACCTGGTCGAGGACGGGTTCGCCGGCACCTCGCCGGTCGGGATGTATCCCCCGAATGGATTCGGCCTGGTGGACATAATCGGCAATGTTTGGGAGTGGACGGACGACCCCTGGTCAGGCGGAGGCGGCCACTCGTGCTGCGCGCCCGCCCACGCCGCCATCGCCAGTCGCGTCATCAAGGGCGGCTCCCACCTGTGCGCCCCGAACTACTGCCGCCGCTACCGCCCGGCAGCCCGGCAACCACAGGCAGTGGACAGCGGAACGAGCCATCTTGGGTTCCGCTGCGTGCTGCGGGACGGCTGACGACGGTTCTGCCGGCCTCGCCTCAACCTGACACCGCAACTATCTGCTCACAGCCGGCACCAGGGCACCAGACGCTCCCCTCCTTCCAGCGGCAGAGTCCTGCCGACAGCGCCGCTGGAACGCTCGCAAAACACTGAAGAGTACTATCGCACCGCATCGCGCGTTGGACGGAACCCTATGACGGAGGCCTCCATGCGTCTTGCGCCCTTGCCGCCCAATGAACTTTCGCCCGACCTCAAGCCGTTCTATGACGACATGCTGAAAGGGGTCGAGGCCCACCTCAAGGGCTTCGTGTCGAAGCGGGCGGACGGCGCGCTGATCGGCCCGCTCAACCCGATGCTGCATTTCCCGCAATTCGGCCAGCCTGCCTGGGCCTACACCAAGGCGCTCATCGACAACTCGACCCTGCCGAAGCCTGCCCACGAAGTGGCGATCCTCGTCACCGGCGCACGGTTCGGATCGCGGTACGAACTTTATGCCCACGAGCGTGTCGGCGAGGCGGCCGGTCTCTCCAAGTCCAAGATCGCCACCATCGTGGCAGGCGAGCGCCCGGGCGACCTGACGGCCGAAGAGGCCATCGCCTATGATCTTGCCGCGGCGCTGACCCGGGGAGGCTCGCTACCCGAGGCGACCTACCAAGCGGCCATCGAAGCCTTCGGCGACCAGGGTACGGCGGAGTTCGTTTACCTGATCGGCGGCTATTGCTTGGTATCCGTCATGCTCAATGCCTACGACGTGTCGGTTCCCGGGCGGGAAGAGGGCCTTGGTTGACGACCCCTCCATCATCCCCACCGGCAGCCCGTCCATAGGCGCCCGACGTCCATCCATCCATCCGGCTACGGAGGCAAACCCCATGCCCGGCCCGCTCGACGGCATAACGGTGATTGATCTCACCTCGATGATATCTGGTCCGCTCGCCACCATGATGCTCGGCGATCAGGGGGCCGACGTCATCAAGGTCGAGAACCCCAGCGGTGGCGACCACACGCGGGCCGGCGCCAACCGCCGGGGCGGCATGTCGGCCTCGTTCCTCAACAACAACCGCAACAAGCGGTCGGTCGTGCTGGACCTCAAGACGGAAGCCGGGCGCTCCGCCTTGCTCCGTCTCTCGGCCAAGGCCGATGTATTTGTACAAAACTTCCGCCCCGGCGTCGCCGACCGCATCGGCATCGGCGAAGCCGCGATCCGCCAGGTCGCGCCCGACATCATCTACGTCTCGATCAGCGGCTTCGGCGAGGACGGACCGTTTGCCTCCAAGCCGGTCTATGACCCGCTAGTACAAGCCATGTCCGGCCTGGCCACGGTGCAGGCCGGGTCCGACGAGGAACGGCCACGCCTGGTCCGGACCATCCTGCCGGACAAGCTGACGGGCATCGTCGCCGCCCAGGCGATCACCGCGGCGCTGCTGGCGCGGGCCAGGACCGGGCAGGGCCAGCACGTCCGCCTATCCATGCTGGAGGCGGTGATCGCATTTCTGTGGTCGTCCGACATGGGCAGCCAGACCTTCGTCGGCGGCGACCTGCCGCAGCAGGAGGCGGCCAGCTTCACCGACCTGATCTACGAGACCGCCGACAAGCCCATCAGCGTCGCCGTGCAATCAAACCATGAGTGGGAAGCCCTGAGCCGCGCGCTGGCGCAGCCCGGCTGGCTGCAGGACCCCCGTTTCCGCACCCCTGCGCTCCGGCAGCAGCACATCAACGAACGCCTAGCCATGACCCAGGCGGTGCTCCGCACGGGCACGGCGGCGCAGTGGCTGGATGCACTGACCCGCGCCGGCGTCCCGTGCGCGCCGGTGCTCACCCGCACGGAAACCTTGTCCGATCCCCAGATCGGCGCAAACGGCATCGTGGTGGAGGCCGAGCATCCCGCCGCCGGCCGGATCCGGCAGGGACGCCCAGCCGCCCGCTTCTCCGTCACCCCGCAGGCAATCCGCACCGCCGCGCCCGGCTATGGGGAGCACACCGAAGCCGCCCTGCTCGAGGCCGGGCTGACCCAGGCTGACGTCGCGGCGCTACGCCAGCAAGGCGCCTTCGGGCCGGGCCTGGAGCAGATGGCATGATTGATTTCCATTACTGGCCCACGCCGAACGGCTGGAAGGTCTCGATCATGTTGGAGGAGACCGGCCTGGACTACCGCATGCTGCCGGTCAACATCACCCGCGGCGAGCAGCACACGCCGGACTTCCTCGCGATCAGCCCCAACGGCCGCATGCCGGCGATCGTGGATCAAGATGCTGCCGGCGGCCCGCTCGCCATCTTCGAATCCGCTGCCATCCTGCTGCACCTGGCGGACCGCTCCGGCCGGTTTGCCCCGACCGGCGCCCGGGACCGGGTGGCGTTGATGGAATGGCTGTTTTGGCAAATGGCCAACCTCGGCCCGATGGCGGGACAACTCAGCCATTTCGTCAACTACGCGCAGGGCGAGCACCCCTATTCCAAGCAGCGCTACGCCGGCGAATATGCCCGCTGCCTGGGCGTGCTTGAGCAGCGCTTAGAGGGTAGGGAATATATCCTAGACAACTATTCGATCGCGGACATGGCGTCGTGGCCCTGGGTGCTGATCGCCAAGCCGTTGGGCCAGTCGCTCGACCTGTTCCCCAACGTGTCGCGCTGGCGGGACGCCATCAAGGACCGCCCAGCCGTCCGGCGCGGGGTTGACCTGGGCAAGGAGCTGCGGCGCACATCCCCACCCACGGACGATGAACGCCGCATCTTGTTCAACCAAACGGTCGCCGCAGCCAAGACGTGAGGCAAGGGGCGTGTGCGCCGGTCCTGTCATGCCAGGGCCGGCTCCACGACCTCGCCGGCCCAGCCGCTCCGACGCATGGCGGCCTGTAACGGCCGGCCAACCCCACCGGCCCGCAGCAGCACGCAGCCATTGATCACGACCCGGCAGTGCCGCGTCGCGGCTTGGAAAGCGTCGTCGGGCAGGGCAGGGTAGCGCCGTCATCATGAACGAATTTTGGGCCGACCTGCTCCGCATCCGGCCGGGGGCGCTGTTAGCTGCCCACATCGTGCTCGCTGCGCTCGTCACCGCGCACGCGCTGCTGCGCAAGCGCGACGTGGCGTCGGCCGCGGGCTGGATCGGCCTGGCCTGGCTGGCGCCCATCACCGGCACGGTCATTTACCTGATGTTCGGCATCAACCGTGTGCAGCGCCGGGCACGACGGCTCCGCCCGGCCGGCGACAGGCGAGGCGGCCCGCCCGACCGGCCCGAAGCCAGCAGCGACGGCCACCTGCGCCCGCTGGAGCAAGGCATCGGCCGCATCACCGGCAGCCGGCTCCTGCCCGGCCTGGTGCAAGTCTATCAAGACGGCGACGAAGCATACCCGCCGATGCTGGCGGCGATCGCCGCCGCGCGGCACAGCGTCTGCCTGTCCTCCTACATCTTCCGCACCGATACCTGGGGCAGCCGGTTCACCGACGCGCTGGCCGGCGCCCACCAGCGCGGTGTTGCGGTGCGGGTCCTGGTTGACGGGATCGGCGGCGGCTGGCTGCTGTCGCGCGCCTACCACCGGCTGCGGCGCCAGGGCGTGCCGGCCGCGCGCTTCATGCACTCGCTGCTGCCCTGGCGCATGCCGTTCATCAACCTGCGCTCGCACAAGAAGACGCTGGTCGTGGATGGGATGATCGCCTTCACCGGCGGCATGAACATCGCCGACGAGAACGTCATGGCGACCCATCCGCGGCAGCCGGTGCAGGACACTCACTTCCGGGTCGAAGGGCCGGTGGTCGCCCAGATTGCTGCGGACTTCGCGCAGGACTGGGCCTTCGCCACGGACGAGGATCTGCAAGGCGACGCCTGGTTCCCGGACCTGTCCGGCGACGACGGCGCCCCGGCCCGGGTCGTGGAATCCGGGCCGGACAGCGACTTGGAGAAGATCGAGTTCGCGGTCCTGCAGGCCGTCGCCTGCGCACGGGACAGCATCGCGGTAATGACCCCCTACTTCCTGCCGGACGAGCGGTTGACGACCGCTCTGGCCCTGGCGTCCATGCGCGGGGTTTCGGTGAACGTGGTGATCCCCGAACAAAGCGATCACCGCTTCGTGGACTGGGCCACCCGCGCCAATGTCGGCCCGCTCTTGGACGAGGGGGTAGGCATCTGGCTCTGCCCGCCGCCGTTCCGCCACTCCAAGCTCATGGTCGTGGACGGGAAATGGTGCCTGGTCGGAAGCTGCAACTGGGACATCCGCTCGTTCCGGCTGAACTTCGAGTTGTGTCTGGAGGTGCTGGACGGCGGCCTGGCCGGGCAGCTTACGGCGCTGATGCTCGCCAGCCGCGGCGCCGCGCTGACCCAGGCGGATCTGGACCGGCGTTCACTGCCCGTCCGGCTGCGCGACCACGCCATTCGGCTGATGCTGCCTTATCTGTAGGCGTTGGGACAGGGACCAGGGTTTGTGCTGGAGTGACCGATCCTGGGCATAGGGCCGATGACGCGGAGCGAGATGGGCGCTGCCTGCACGGTGGTGCGCCATGGCGTGTTCATGGACGCGGGCGAGGTGGTTGAGGATGCGGCGCGTTACGCGATCCTCAAGGGTGCGGGCGTCCTCGAAGATGCTGGTGCACTGGCTGCGCCTACTTCCACTTCGCCGTCCGTCCGCGGCTCGCCCGCGTCGGCGCGTGGAAGTCGTCCGGCTTGGTCCGCACCCAGGCGACGAAGCGGGCCAGCTCCGGGTCATCGCGCAACGCCGCCGGGTCGGCCAAGCGGCGGGCGATCTCTGCCTCGGTGTAGCGGGCATGGATGGCAGAGTGGCAAATCTGGTGCAGCCGCACCGTACCCAGATGCGCGCCGCCCTTCAGGCGCGGGACCAGGTGGTGCCGGGACGAGCGGGCCTGCGGCGGGATGTTCCGGCCGCATAGGACGCAGGATTGCGGCACATCCTGCGCCATGGGATCGCATAATGCCTTCGTTCCGTCCCGACGCCGCCTCATGCCGAACACGTGGGAAGGTGGGCGCGGGTGTGAAGCCGTCGGCGCAGGTGTCGCCGGGATGTGTGTCCGCCAAGGTGGAGTTGCCTTTCGACATACCACGTGCGGCACGCACCGTCATTCCGCCGGACATGGCCGGAGTAGCGGCTTGCCGGCGGTGAGCAGGGCTAGGGGGAATCAAGGCTTGTCATCTGGTGCTATCGTGGCCAGCGATGCCGGCAGGGCCTGCGGGGTTGCACTGCACACCGTCATGAGTGGTCCAACCCGGCATGTTGCCTCAAAAGCCTGTATGACGGGGCGCAGGTATGCCACCAGAGACCGGCGAGTCAGCCGCGGCACCATGCAGTCCGGCGCCGTCCGCGCGGCATACAATGTGTTGGTCGGCACGCCAGCCTGGGAAGCCATCAGTTGCAACTCCACCACGGCCTTTATCAACGGTAAGCTAGACACTCCTTTGGGCAGGCAACCAAAGGGCGGGTCAACCACAAGCTGATCAGCGCCGGGCAGCACGGACAGCCAGGCCGCCCGGTCGAGCACCGGCTCTGGCATCCCAGCCGCGGACTCGCGAACCATCTCGCGCAGCGGCATTACGGTGACGCACTGGATTGCCGCCGCCAGCAACAGGATCAGCCCGCTCTGCTTCCGCTGCGCGGCGGCGACAATGGCAAGGGCTGTGACGAGATACATTGCCACCCAGGCAAACCGTCCACTCGACCGGAAGATGCCAGCCGCCCAAAGCACGCTTTTGGGCAAGGGTATGCTGAGCAGGTGGACGCTGCCGAGGTAAACCTCGTTCGATATGGCGAGCAGCAAGAACCCGGTAGTGACCATGAGAAGCCAGGGATGACGCCGCGCCCCTTGTGCCAGGTACTCCGCCAAGCTTCGCCAGCCGACAATCATCAGCAGCAACGACCCGTATCCCACGAAGGCCGCGCCTTCATACTGCCCGCCGGTGCCGTCCACGGCATAGGCGGCCCCACTGGGAAGCACGACGTCATAGGGCAGGATCAGCGACAGCAGGTTGGTCGAGTAAACGCCGAACCCGATGTCAGACTCAGTTCCACTGGACGTCGCATAACCCATTGCCAGCATTGCGCCACCTGTAGCGGCTGCAAGCCCGGCCAGCACTGCCGCCGCGGCCTGGCGGGACATGCGACGATCCGTCCCGGCCTGCAGAATGGCCGCAGTCATGATGGCGCCCACCATCAGCAACAAGTACGGATGCACCAGCAGACTGGCGACGCACATTCCAAACGACCAGGCGAAGACGGTGCCGGCATCCAACTGCGGCGCAACGCGCAGCCGGACGTAGATGGCCAGCGCTAGCGGCAAGAGGGCCTGGGCCATCAGCGACAGGTGCCCCCAACGGCCGATCAGCGCCGGCATTGAAACTCCGATGACCGACGCCGCCACAGCCGCTGCCAAGCTGCGAGCACCCAAGGATCGCACAAGTCCGGTGAAGGTCAGCCCCATTCCCACGACGCATAGCCCGGACCAAAATCCGTAAAGCGGGATGACGCGGCCCGTCACTTGGAACAGCAGCCGGCCCAGCAAGGCTACGACAGGCACACTGTCAGTGGACAGGACACTAGTCCCGTTAGGTCCCAACCCCGGCACTTGAAACAAAGGCCAGCGCCAGCCATCCTGGACAAAAGCAATGTAGCCCGAAGATGCCTGCAGCATGTCCGCCCAGGCTCCGCCGACAATGCCGCGCGGGTTGTCCCAGAACGGCGAAGTCCCCAACAGCACCTGCACGGGGAGCAGCGCCAGCGCGCCTGCCAGTCCGACCATAAGACTCAGCAGCCAAGGCAAGGCGGGAAGCCGCGTCGCCACAGCCGTCAAGGGGATGCTTGCTGTGCCCGCACTGCTCATTGCGGACCATTAACCGCCCCTTCCGGGACCGGACAGGTCCCGGGTGTTTAGGATTTGTCGCCGCGTGCCCGCAGACGCATCAGCGCCGCCCAGCGAACCCCGTCAGCGCCGCCAGCAGCAGCGCCGCCCGCGGCACCGCGAGCTTGCCGTCGCCATGCCGGACCTCGCTGGCCAGCACCGTTGCCGACGTCGCTGCCAGCATCGCGCTGCCCAGCATGCGCGTCGAGCGTGCGGCGAGCAGCGCCCCCCCGGCCATCTCCGCCACGGCGACAACCCGTTTGCTCGTCCCGCTCCAGCCGAGGTGGCGGAACATGCGGCTGTAGCCGCGGTTGCCAATAATCTTATCTGCCCCGGCCACCACAAAGGCGACGCCAAGGGCCGGGAACCAAAGCCGAGATGCATCCATATCGTCCTCCAAGCCGCGTCAACGCAGCCCAGGCGCCGTCGTTCGCCACCGGTCCTGCATCTCCCGGCACCCCATCACCCCCACCCCATGCAGCCTGCACAGTGCCGCCAGCCCACCACCCGCCAGCCACTCGTATTCCCGGAACCGCCATCCCGCATGATCCGGCGCCACCTGAGCGAACTCCCCCGGCACCGTCGCATGCAGCGCCAGGTGGGTGACGCCCCCCGGCAGGTCCGCAACCACTCCAGCCCACCCCGGCGCCAGCGCCTCCGCCTCCACCGGCAGAGTGCCCCGGCAATGGTCCGCCACCGGGCGCCCCGCCGCATCCAGCGCCGCCACGGCCGCGGCATAGGCGCCCGGCTCCGGCGCCCAGCGGATCGAGCGCGGCAGCACCGGCCACAACCCATACTCCTCCGCCAACCGCACGTGCGCCGGCAGCAGCGCCGGCAGCATGGCCGCAGCCATATGCGCGTCCAGGTGCGTCGGACGCAGCCCGGCGGCCAGCGCGTGCTCGACCTGCGCGCGCAGTTCGGCCTCCGCCGCCTCCGGCACCAAATGCCGCTCGACCTCGGCGACGCTGCGCCAGAAAAAGCCATCACCGTCCACCAAGCCGGACGCCGGACTGCGGGTGGACAGCGGCGCCCAGCGATGATGCGCCCATTCGCTGGTCAGGGTCAGGTGGACACCCAGGTCCATCTCCGGCCCGGCCTCCCCGGCGATCTCGGCGAACGCCGGGCCAGGAACGATGACGCTGCCACAGGTCACAAGGCCCCGCCGCGCCAGGTCCAAGAAGGCCGAGTTCGCGCCCTGGGTGGCGCCAAGGTCGTCCACATGTGGGATGACGGCGCGCCGGGCGCCGGGCTGCTGCTCAGGCATGGAGCGGATATGGGGGGACGGCGACGGTGTTCACGTGACGACCTTCTTCACCGCCGACACGCACTTCGGCCATGCCGGCGCCCGCGCGCTGTATCGCCGTCCCTTCGCCACCGTGGCCGAGATGGACGAGGCGATGGCCACCCGCTGGAACGACACGATCGGCGGCGATGACGAGGTCTGGCACCTCGGCGACTTCGCCGTCCGCCACCCGGACCCCGGCGCCCTCCTGTCCCGGCTGCATGGGCGCAAGCACCTCATCACCGGCAACAACGATCCGGACACAGTGCGCGCCCTGCCTGGCTGGGCGTCCGTGTCGCCCTATATGGAGTTGCAACTCGACGGCATCCTGCTGGTGCTGTGCCACTACGCCTTCCGTACCTGGAACGGCATGTCGAAGGGCGCGCTGAACCTGCATGGCCACAGCCACGGCCGCCTGCGCCCGCAAACCCGGCAGTTCGACGTGGGCGTGGACGTCTGGGACTTCCGGCCCATCACCCTTCAGGAGCTGAAACGCTGACCGATCTCCCGCCCGTCCCGCGCCGCGCCAACCTGTCCGCCTTGCGGCTGGTCATGCCGTTCCTGCGGCCCTACGCGGGGCGCACCATCGGGGCCGCGCTGATGCTGGCGCTCTCCGCCGGGCTGGTGCTGCTGCTGGGGCAGGGGGTGCGCGGGCTGATTGACCGCGGCTTCGCGTCCGGCGACGGCTCGCACCTGAATGCGGCGGCGCTGGCGATGTTCGGCGTGGTGGTGGCGCTGGCCATCTCGACCGCGGCACGGTTCTACCTGCTGAGCTGGCTTGGCGAGCGGCTGGGCGCGGACCTGCGCGCCGCGGTGTTCAACCACGTGCTGCGGCTATCACCGACGTTCTTCGAAACCATGCGGACCGGCGACGTGCTGACCCGCCTCACCACCGACACAGCCGCATTGCAAAACCTGATCGGCAGCGCCGTGTCGCAATGGCTCCGCAGTGCGCTGATCGCAGGCGGCGCCATGGTGATGCTGTTCGTCACCAGCCCTAAGCTGGCGCTCCTAGTGGCAGCCGTCGTTCCGTTGGTCGTCATCCCCCTGGTGGTGTTCGGCCGGCGGGAGAAGCGGCTGGCGCGCACGGCGCAGGACCGCTTCGCCGACCTCGGCGCCTATGCGGAGGAAACCGTCAACGCGCTCCGCACCGTGCAGGCCTTCACGCATGAGGCCGAGGACCGCGTGCGCTTCGGCGCCCGGGTGGAGGACAGCATCGGCGCCGCCCTACGCCGGGCGCGGGTACGGGCGGGGCTGATCCTGCTGGTGATCCTGCTGGGCTTCGGCGCCATCACCCTCAGCCTGTGGGTCGGCGGGCTGGAGGTCGTGCACGGTCGGATGAGCGGCGGCCAGCTCTCGGCCTTCGTGTTCTACGCCATCCTGGTCGCAACCAGCGCCGCCAGCATGAGCGAGTTGTGGGCGGAGGTGCAGCGTGCCGCCGGGTCCGCCGACCGCATCAGCGAACTCCTGCAGCAGCAGCCGGACATCGCGCCGCCCTCGCGCCCCGTGCCGCTGCCGGAGCCCACCCGGCGGGCGCCGTCCGGCCAGGTGTCGTTCGAGTCGGTGCGTTTCCACTACCCGTCCCGCCCCGACGCCTCCGCACTGGAAAAGTTCGACCTGCGCGTCGAGCCTGGCGAGACGGTGGCCCTGGTCGGCCCGTCCGGCGCCGGCAAGACGACGGTGTTCCAGCTCCTGCAACGCTTCTACGACCCGGACGCCGGCTGTGTCCGGCTGGACGGAGTGAACCTACGCGACGCCGACCCGGCTGACGTGCGCGGGCGGATCGGGCTGGTGTCGCAGGACCCGGTGATCTTCGGCGCTGACGTGTGGGACAACATACGCTACGGCCGCCCGGATGCGTCCGACGCCGAGGTGCGCGCCGCCGCCCGCGCCGCATCCGCCGGGTTCCTGGACGACCTGCCGCAGGGCTTCGGCACCTTCCTGGGCGAGCGCGGGTTGCGGCTGTCCGGCGGCCAGCGCCAGCGCGTCGCCATCGCCCGCGCCATCCTGCGCGACGCGCCGCTGCTGCTGCTGGACGAGGCCACGAGCGCCCTGGACGCCGAAAGCGAGGCCGCGGTTCAGCAGGCGTTGACCGTGCTGGCACAGGGACGGACGACGCTGGTGATCGCCCACCGCCTGGCGACGGTGCGCCGGGCCGACCGCATCGTGGTCATGCAGGCCGGGCAGGTAGTAGCCACCGGTACGCACGACGCGCTGGTGCGTCAGGGCGGGCTGTATGCCCGGCTGGCGGAGCTGCAGTTCGCAACGGCCTGACGCTCCGGCCAGGCGCCTGCGGCTCGCAGCCCCTGCCAGCCTGCCCACAGTGCAAACGGCAGCACGACCGGCAGGCTGACCGGAAAATCTACCCACAGGATCACCGCCGGCAGGCATATTACCAGGAGTAGCAGCGCCGTTTCCGCCCAATGGAGCCGGCCGCCAGCCTGCACCCGGGACTGCCCCAGGAATAGTGCCGCTGCCGTCAGCATCGGCAAGTCGTAGAAGAAGGCGTGCGGATTGGCTGCCATGGTCGCCGCCGCGACTACGGCAACCGCCGTGCGCGACAGCCCGCGCCGGCAGGACATCCAGACCAGCGCTGCCATAACCACCGCCACCAGCGCCTGGACGGCGCGGGTTGCCCCGGCTGGCACCCCGGCCATGGCAAGGTTTGCCGTAACTGTCGGCTGCAAGTGCAAGTTCCCCAGGTTCAGGTCGAAGTGGCTCTGGTAGCCCTGCAGCGTCGTCAACCAGTCCACCCAGGTGCCAGGGCCGAATGCAAGAAGCGTGAGCGCCGACAGCGCCGCCGTCACTGCCGCGGCGGCGCCGAACGCGCGCCAGGCGCCAGCGGCCGCGAGCGCCACCGGCACCATCAATCCCAATTGCGGCTTGAAGGTCAGCACTCCCAGCAACAGCCCGGCCAGCCAAGGCCGCGCCTTGGCCAGCCGCAATCCGCCCAATAGCAACGCCCCGGTCAGGAAGCCGCTCTGCCCCGCGGCAATGCAGACCGAGGAGGCCGGGAGCACGGCGAGCAGCACCGCGGTCAACGGCTGCAACCGCGGCCCCGTCGCAGCCCAAAGAAAGGCCGCGAGGCCCAGCCCGATCCAGACGTGATACGCCAGGCGCAGCGGCAACAGCCCGAGCGGCCTGACCAGCAGCAGGAAAATGGGCGGGTAAGGAAACGGCGCGTCCCAGTCAGGGTCCATGCCCAGCCCGATCTGCAAGGCATGCAGCCGGATCGGGTCGTAGAGTTCCGATGCTGCATGGTCCCTCAGCAACCGGCCATACGACCATATCGCGAAGAAGTCCTGCGCCAGGAAAGTGTAGTGATACTGCAGCAGGGCATACCCAAAGGTTCCCATCAGCACCGGCCAGACCAAGAGCTGGGTTTGCCGGTTGTCCAAGGACCAAATGCCCAGGATGGACTGCCGCGGGACTAGGGGGTGGGGCGAGCCAATTGCATATCCGCTCATGCCCCGTGGGTTACTGGGCGGCCGGGGCGGCTGCCATCCTGGATTGTGTCATCAGTTGTCAGCCTTTGCCCGGCGCAGCCTGGGCTCGGGCGCTGAACGGCCCATTCAGCCGCACGATGGTCAGGTTCAGCCAGGCCGCGAACGTCACCCACAGCAGGTAAGGCACCACGATCCAACTCGCCAAGCTGGACAACGGCGCCGTACCCAGCACCAGGGCCAGAATGGACAGCCACAGGAACACCACCTCGATCAGCGCCCAGTCCGGGCGCCGCCACCGAAAGAACAGCGGACTCCACAGGAAATGGAACAGCGCGTTGGCGCCAAACAGCAGCACGACGCGGGCGCGAGTCCCCGGATCGGGCGCCGCGTCCCAGGAAAGCGAGGCGGACCAGGCGGCCAGGCCGAGGATGACGGTCCAGGCCGGGCCGAACAGCCAATCAGGCGGCTGCCACCTGGGCTTGCGAAGGTTGCGATACCAGGGGCCGATGCTGGTTGCCAGCCCGCCGGCCCCGGCAAGCACGATGGCCCCAAGCAGGGCAACGGCAAGGGACCAAGTCACGCTGTTCTTCTCCCTTTCCCTCCGGGAGAGGGTCGGGGTGAGGGGGTTTTGGCTGCGGAGCGGTGCACAGTCCGTGCCGGACGAATGCAACTATCCAATGCCCGGGGTTTGTGCCCAAAGACCCCCTCACCCCAACCCTCTCCCAGAGGGCGAGGGAAAAGGGAGCTAAGCAAAAACATCCCGGGGGCTATCGGCCCGCAACTCATCGCCCAACGCCAGCCCGGCGCGACCCGCATCTGCCTGCAAGCAGTCCAGATGCCGCTTCAGCACAAAGCTGCCATCTGCCCGCGCCACCAGCCCGGTCAGCCGCATCCGCCCGTCCGCCAGCAACTGCGCGTGCCCACCGATCGGCGTCCGGCAGGACCCATCCAGCGCCCCCAGCAGCGACCGCTCAGCCGTAGCCATGATGCGGGCCGGCTTATCCTCGATGGCGCCCAGCAGGTCACGGATTTCCGTGTCCCCGGCCCGCACGGTAATACCGACGATCCCCTGGCAGGACGACGGCACCATCACCTCGGGATCAATCACCACCGACGCCTCATCCTCCAATCCCAGCCGGCGCATCCCGGCGAGTGCAAGCAGGCTGGCTGCGTAGTCCCCGCGCTTCACCTTGTCCAGGCGCCCATGCACGTTGCCGCGGATGTTCTGTATCTGCAGGTCCGGGCGGGCATGCAGCAACTGCGCCGCCCGCCGGGTGCTGCTGCTGCCGACCACCGCGCCGCGGGGCAGGGTGGCATAGGGGTCATCACCCCCTGGGAGCATGGCGTCCGTACCCAGGATCAGCGCATCCCGCGGGTCCTCACGCGGCAGCACGCACGCCAGCGCGATGCCCGGCGGCAGCTCCGTTTCCAGGTCCTTCAGGCTATGCACCGCAAAGTCTATCCGCCGGTCGAGCAGCGCCTCATGGATTTCCTTGGAGAACAGCCCCTTGCCGCCGATGTCGGCCAGGCGCTCGCCGGTAGCCTGGGTGGCGTCGCCCGTGGTGCGTATGGCGTGCTCCTGGAACACGTCCATGCCGCGCAGCACCGGGCAGAACTTGGTGAGCAGGCCCAGGAAGGCGCGTGTCTGCACCAGCGCCAGCGGCGACGCCCGGGTGCCCACCCGCAGCGGCAGGGGGTGGGTGTGCGGCCGGACGCTCGGCTTGGCAGGCGCCGCGTGGCGCGTGCAGGCCGCAGCAACAACCGGTCCAGTCATCATGTCCATGCCCGCTTCCCCCCAATCCCATGTTTCACGGCGCGTTGCCCGCGCCATTGCAGTCGGTTCAAGCCCCGAACGGGGCATTCAGCCGCACCACGGCCAAATTCAGCACGCTCGCAAACGTCACCCAGGCCAAGTAGGGCGCCAGCACCCATGCCGCCGAGCGCGAGAATGGCCACACCGCGGCCATCAGCAAGATGATGGACACCCAGAACACCACCGTTTCCATCAGCGCCAAGTCGGGCCGCCGGAAATGAAAGAACAGCTCGCTCCACAGCACATTCAGCAGCGCATTGGCGGCGAACAGCACCAGGATGCGCCCGCGTGCCCGCCCGGCCGGTGCGGCCCGCCAAGCCATGATCCCAGCCAGTGCGGTCAGGGCATAGATCAGCGTCCACACCGGGCCGAACAGCCAGTCCGGCGGCTGCCAGCTCGGCTTGCGCAGCGCGTAGTACCAAGGCCCGATGTCCGTTGCCGACGCCCCCAGCCCGGCGACCACGATCGCCGCCAGCGCCGCAACGACGACCGGATTCCGCGCGAAGGCTGGCCATTCCCGTGTCACGCGCGCGCAAGGCCAAGCAACTGCGCGGTGTCCTTCAGGAAAATCCGCACATGCGCCAGGGGATCGCGCCGCACCAGCTTCTTGTTCATGTAGCTGTCCCAGGTCAGGCGCTGCACGTCGGGGTCCCGGCACATGTGCACGAACTTCTCCCGCCGCTTATCCGACGAGTACCAGAACCACTGCATCATCCCGAGCACCAGGAACACCGTGCCATGCGCCTTCATGAACCGCTTGCGCGCCAGGCGCAGCGAACGCACGTCCCCGGTGGCGTGCAGCGCCTCGACGGCCTCCGCCGCCAGCCGCCCGCCGAGCATGGCGTAATAGATGCCCTCGCCCGACGCAGGCGCGACCACCCCGGCGGCATCCCCGGCCAGCACCACGTCGCGGCCGTTGTCCCAGCGGCGCATCGGGCGCAGCGGGATCGGCGCGCCCTCCCGCCGGATGGTCTCCAGCCCGTCCAGCCCGGCAGCCTGGCGCAACGCACCGATTGCCGGGCGCAGGCCAAAGCCCTTGCGGGCCGAGCCGGTGCCGATGCTCATGGTGTCCCCATGCGGAAAGATCCACGCGTAGAAGTCCGGCGACAGGGTGCCCTGGTAGTAAACGTCGCAGCGATTCCCGTCGAAGGCGGCGGGATCGCGCGGCGAGCGGACGATCTCATGGTAGGCGAACACGTAGCGTACGCGCTCCCAGCCCTTCACGCACTGCTTGGCGACGTTGGACTTGGCGCCGTCCGCACCGATGATCGCCCGGGCGCGCACCTGGCCGGGTCCGTCCGGAGTCTTGAAGTGAACGACAGCAACACCGTCCGGGTCGCGGCCCACGCGCTCGAAGGTGCCGGTGCGGCGTTCCGCGCCTGCCTCGGCGGCGCGCTCGCGCAGGTGCTCGTCGAAGTGCTCCCGGTCCACCATCCCGACGTAGCCGCCGGTGATCGGCATGTCGGCCTCCTTGGCGGTCGGCGACACGATGCGGGCGCCAGTGGCGCGGGCGACGATCTGGCTGTCCGGGATGCCGAACTCGCGCACGCACACGGGCGGGATCGCGCCGCCGCAGGGCTTGATCCGCCCGCCGCGGTCCAGCAGCAGCACGCTGCGGCCGTTGCGTGCCAGGTCCGCCGCCGCAGTCGCCCCCGCCGGCCCGCCGCCGACCACGACCGCATCCCATGTTTCAGTCATCGCATCCTCCCTCACCGTGGTCGTCATGCCGCTTGCACCGCGCCGGACGGCGCCCGCGCCGCCCCGCCGAACACCCCGGCGGCCAGCCTTGCCGCCAGCAGGAACACCGCCGCCTCGGCGACGAACACCGCGGCATAGGCCGGGGCCGGGGCGCCCAGGGCGGCGCGGGCCAGGTCGCTGGCGCCAGTGCCCAGCAACCCGCCGGCGCCGAAGGCCAATGCCTGCGCCGCACCCCAAAGGCCCATCCGCGTTCCCTCACGCGAGCCTCGGCCCTGGCCCGCCAGTCCCATCATCGCGCCGATGGCCGACACCGAGAAGGCGCCGTTGCCTACGCCCAGCAGCACGACGATGCCGCGCATCGCCCACTCCGGCCCGCCCAACGCGCAGGTCGCCAACGCCAGCGCCGCGACGGCGGAACCGAGGCAGCCGGCGATGGTCCAAGTCCGCATCGCGCCGGCTCCCAGCACGCCGCCGAGCGCCACCAGCCCCATGCCGGCCAGCACGCCGGCATGGTGCATGCCCGTCAGCCCGGTGCTGCGGCCCGGCGTCAACGCGAACACCGCGCCGGCGAACGGCTCCAGCACCAGCTCCTGCGCGCTGTAGGCCAGCATGGACACGAACACGAACACGGCAAATCGCCGGGCCTGCGGCTCCGCCCACACGTCGCGCAAGGCAAGCAGGAAGGGCTGCCGCGCGGCGGCGCGCGTGGCCGGGACCGGTGCGGTGTCGCCCTCCATGCCCCATACCGCCAGGGTGGACACGGCCAGTCCGAGCAGCGACACGCCGCTGACGACGGCGATCAGCCGGCCGGTGGAGAAGGGGTCCAGCAGCTTGCCGGCCACGACCGAGGTCACGACGATGCCGGCGATCATCATGATCCAGACGACGGTGGCCGCCGGGCCGCGCCGGTTGGGGGCGACGCGCTTGGCCAGCAGCGTCAGCAGTGCGGTGCCGGCCGCGCCGACGCCCAGCCCGACCAGCGTATAGGCCAGCAGCGCCAGCGCCAGCCCGGCCGCAAGGCTCGCCGCCATCAGCGCCGTCGCCGCCGCCGCGCCTGCGCCGCCCAGGGCCAGTGCCGCCATGCCGCCGACGATCCACGGTGTCCGCCGCCCGCCCACGTCCGACCCATAGCCCAGCCGCGGCCGCAGCACCTGCACGGCGTAATGCAGCGCCACCAGCACCCCGGGGATGATCGCCGGCAGCGCCAGCTCGACGACCATGACGCGGTTGAGGGTCGAGGTCATCAGCACGACGATCGAGCCGAGCGCCGCCTGCACCAGACCCAGCCGGGCGATCCCCAGCCAGCCAATCGCTGCAGAAGCGGGCGCTGCGGAAGCGGGCGGCGCAGATGCGGCGCGCGCCATCACAGCCCCGCCCGCAAAGCGAAGGCGCTGACCAGCATGCCAACGACATAAAGCGTGGTGCCGGTGCCGTTATACCACGGCGCCAACCGCCGCGGCGCACCCAGGAAGCGCTGCATCAGGACCGCCTGCGCCGCCAGCAGCAGCACGATCACGCAGGCATGGTAGGGATGCCCCCAGCGCAGCAGCAGCCCGGTCACCAGCACCTGCGGCAGCGCCATCACCCAGCACGCCAGCATTGCCGCCCGATCCACGCCCAGCAGCACCGGCAGGCTGTCGATCCCGGTCTGCTTATCGCCCTCGACCGACTTGAAGTCGTTGAGCGTCATGATCCCGTGCGCGCCCAGGCTGTAGGTCGCGGCCAGGCCGATGATGCGCCAATCCGGCAGCACGCCCGTCATCACGGCGGCGCCGGTGAACCAGGGCAGCCCCTCGTAGCAGGCCCCGCAGGCGGCATTGCCCAGCCAGCCGTTCCCCTTCAAACGCAGCGGCGGCGCGCTGTAGGCCCAGGCCAGCGCCATGCCGACCAGCGCCGCGCCGAACGCCCAGCGCCCCAGCGCCGCCGCCCACACCAGGGACACGGCAGTCCAGGCCACAGCAATGTGCAGCCCGCGGCGCCCCGGGATGCGTCCGGAGGGAATCGGCCGATCCGGCTCGTTGATCGCGTCCACGTGCCGGTCGAACCAGTCATTGGCCGCCTGGCTGGTCGCGCACACCAGCGGACCCGCCAGGGCGGCGCCGGCCAGCGCCAGCGGCCAGCGGCTGGACAGCGGCGCCCCCGACGACACCACGCCGCAGCCAAACGCCCACATCGGCGCGAACCAGGTGATGGGATGCAGCAGCTCCGCAACGGCCCGCCAGTCGGTCCGTCCAGCAGCAGGCGCCGGCAGGGCGGCGCCGCTCATTCCACTTCCGCCCCGGTCAGGTCGCCGATGCCGTAGCGGCGCAGCTTCACATACAGGCTCTGCCGGCTCAGCCCGAGCATCTCCGCCGCCGAGGCCCGGTTATCCCCGGTCAGCTCCAGCGCGGCCTCGATCGCCAGGCGCTCGATCACCTCCGTGCTTTCCCGCACCAACTCCTTCAGCGACACCCGGCCGATCAGCTCCGTCAACTGCTCGACCGAGCGCGGCAGGGCCTTGCCGGCGCGGGTGGCGGCGCCGTGCTGGGACGGGGCGACATGCAGCCCCATGTTCAGGCGGCTGCTCACGTTGCGTATGGCATAGCCCAGCGCCAGCCGGCCCTCGCCGGGCACCGCGACGGCGGACACCTCCACCTGCGCCGACGCGCCGTGCTCGCCGTTGATGGTGGTGCTGAAAAAGCGCACGGCGCCCCGGCTGCGCAGGTTCGCGCTCAGCACGCTCAGGTCCACGCCGCTTTCGCCGACCCAGCGGTCCAGCGGCTGGCCCACCGCCTCGTCCTCGTGCATCAACTGCACCAGCTCCAGGAAGGCGGCGTTGGCGGTGATGATGTCCCCATCGTCATCGGTGACTACATAGGCATCCGGCGCGCTCTCGACCGCGCGCAGCAGCGTCAGCTTGGGATGCGGCAGGCGCCCGGGATGGGCGGGGACCTGGACCGGCGCCAGGCGCATCAGCACCAGCGACGCATCCTCCTGCCGGAACAGCGACATGCGGAGCGTGACGGCGCCGCCGTGCTCCCCGGCCAGATGCGCCACCACGTCCTCAGCCCGCCCGCCGGCACGTACGGCACCCATCCCGGCCTGGACCGCGGGCAGGGAGGCCGGGTTGAACAGATCGGCCAGCGCCCGCCCGGTCACGTCGGCGGTGCCGCTGCCGCACAGGGCCTTGGCGGCCGGATTCGCCTCGGTCACCCGGCCCTTGACCGGGTCGAGGATCAGCACCGCCTCCCCAGACAACTGGAACAGCAGGCGGTAGCGCATTTCCACGTCGCGCAGGCGGGCGTAGTCGCGCTCCATCCCCTGCTGGGCGTTCATCAGGCGCTGCTGCAGGGCGGACATGGCGCGCAGGTCGCGGCCGAACACCACCACCCGGCCATCCCCGCCGACCCGGACGCCGCAATACAGCACGGGGACGCTGCGCCCGTCCGGGGCCAGGTGGTTCACCTGCCGCCAGCGCGGCTCCGCATTCGCTGCGGCGTCGCTCAGCAGGGCGGCGATCTTGGGCCGGCTGTCAATCGCGAGCGTCGTCTCGATGGGCCGCCCGAGCCACCCGGCACTGTCCGGCAGGTCATCCGCCAGTTGGCCGCTTTGCACAGCCATGTCTCGGATCACCCCGGCGCCGTCCAACACCAGTGTGATGTCGGACGCCGCGCCGATCAGCGTTGCGGCGGATGCCGCGTCGAGGTCGCCGAGCGAGGTCTGCGGCGATACGAATGTCTTCACGAGTGCCGAGGTCCCCCAGTGCATGGACATCGCCGCTCCCTAAGCCGTTGCCGCGCGCCGGGGGCGCACGGTATCCTGGTGGCCGGTCCGGCCAGGGTGGGGCGGCTGCGTCCTATGCCATTGGAGGTGCGCTGTCACTCGCGCGCCCGGATGTCTTCGACCAGCGCCTGCGCCTGCGCGACCGCCTGCCGTCCATCGGTTGCCGTGCCGTCCGCGCCAAGCTGCACGGCAAGCTGGGGGTTGCCGACGAAGGGGGGGCCGCCGACCATGACTGCAAGGCCGGGGTTGAGCGACGCGCGGCGGATCGCGCGGATTTCGGAATACACGGTCTCCAACCGCTCGTCGCAGGACAGGGAGAACCCGACGACGTCCACCCGCTCCCGACCGACCATCCAGGCCAGCTCGGCGGAGTCGCCGACCGGGCCGCTCCAGGCGTTCCAGCCAGCGCGGCGGAAAAACTCATAAACCATCGACAACCCGAAGGTGTGGGACTCGCCCGGCAGCGGCACCAGCAGGACGCGCGGGCCGTCGGTGCGGCTCGTGCGCTGGTCCTGGAATGACGGGCTCAACTCCCGCATCGCCGTTTGCAGGCGCCACAGCCCGACCGTCACCTCCGTGAAGTCGCAGGTGTCCTCCTCCCACATCACGCCCAGCCGGCGGGCCACGGGGGCGAGCAGGTCCAGATAAAGGGCTTCAGTCCCTGCACCATTCCCGCGCATGGCCTCGACGTAGGCCACGGCGGCGGACTCGCCGTGCCCCAGCACCAGTTCGGCCAGCTCCGCCACATGGGCCGGCGCGATGACAAGCGCGGGCGCCGAGGCGGCAACAAGCGCGGCAGCCGGGGCGGCGGCAAGCGCGGCCGCCGGGGCGATCGCGGCCGCACGGGCCGCTACCAGCTGCGGAATCACATCCAGCTGCACCGTCCGCGTCAGGATCGCCCGGCGGCGCTGGTCGCGTGCGCGCAGGCCCTGTTGCCGGGCGATGCCGAGTGCATCGCTCTCCGACCGGATGTCCTGCATGGCGAATGCTGGTCCCATTGGCCTCATATCCTGCTCCCTTCGACCCTGGGGCTTTGTCGCCCCTTGTGTCAACCTGAATTTACGTAACGCGCGCTTGACACTTCATCCGGCGGCGTCTTAGCTTTCCTGACAGTTGACGATCTCCCCACAACGGAGGTCGGACAGCCAGGCAGGCGGAACGTGGCGCATAACAGACGGTGCATCCGGTGTTCCCGGAACGGTGACCCGGAGCATAACCGGCACCGCACCGCTCAGGGGAGGCGTTGTCAAGCAATGTTTACGGAACTTATCAGCCGGGCGTTGGACCAGTTCGACTGCTGCCCTTGGGGCGGCGCGGCAGGGCGCGGTTTCCCTCGTCCAAAGGTACAAAACCGTACGCTTTATACGCCGGAAGAGCGCATCCGTCGCGACGCCTCACCCTGGACAGTCGTGCAGGGTGTGCTGGCGCCGACACAGTTCCTGGTGTTTCTGGTCAGCTTGTTCCTAGTGACGCGCTACCTGCAAACCGGTGCGGGCGAGGGGGCGGCCATCGCCTCCGTCGTCGCCAAGACGCTGTTCCTGTATCTCATCATGATCACCGGCGCGATCTGGGAGCGCGAGGTGTTCGGCCGCTACCTGTTCGCCCCGGCGTTCTACTGGGAGGACGTGGTCAGCATGCTGGTGCTGGCGCTGCACACGACCTACCTCGTGGCGCTGCTGTCCGGCCAGGTTGACGCGACCCGGCTGATGTGGCTGGCGCTGCTGGCCTATGCCACCTACGTCGTCAATGCCGCGCAGTTCGTCATCAAGCTGCGCGCCGCCCGGCGCCAGGGCGCGGCGGTCTGGTCCGCGCCCGCCGGCCTGGGCCTGCAATCTTGAGCGCCGCGCTGGCCGTGTCCGCCGGGTGCGGCGATGTGCCCGCCCTCCGCGACGGAGTGCTGCGGGAACGCGGCCAGCGCGAGGTGTTCTGCGGCCTGACCGGCATCATCTGGCTGCACCGCAAGATACAGGATGCCTTCTTCCTGGTGGTAGGCTCCCGCACCTGCGCCCACCTGATCCAGTCGGCAGCCGGCGTGATGATCTTCGCCGAGCCGCGCTTCGCCACCGCGATCATTGACGAGCGCGACCTGGCCGGGCTGGCGGACGCGAACGAGGAACTGGACCGTGTGGTGTCCCAACTCCTGGACCGCCGCCCGGACATCCGGCTGCTGTTCCTGGTCGGCTCCTGCCCCAGCGAGGTCATCAAGCTCGACCTGTCCCGTGCCGCCGAGCGCCTTTCGGCGCAGCACATGCCCCAGGTCCGGGTGCTGAACTACAGCGGCAGCGGCATCGAGACGACCTTCACCCAAGGCGAGGACGCCTGCCTCGCCGCCCTGGCGCCGATCCTGCCGCGGGAAGCCGCCGGGTCGCCGAAATCCCTGCTGGTCGTCGGCGCCCTGGCCGACGTGGTGGAGGACCAGTTCCGCCGTCTGCTGGCCGCAATGGGCATCGGCGACGTGCGGTTCCTGCCGCCCCGCAGCGGCGTTGACCTGCCGGCAGTTGGCCCGGGCACGGTCTATCTGCTGGCCCAGCCCTTCCTGGCCGACACCGCACGCGCCCTCGATGCCCGTGGCGCCGCCCGTCTGCCGGCGCCGTTCCCACTGGGCGCCGAGGGCACGACGGCCTGGCTGCGCGCCGCGGCGGACGCATTCGGCGTGTCTGACGCCGCCTTCGAGGCCGCCATCGCCGCCCCACGCGCCCGCGCCGAATCCGGCATGGCCCGGCACCGCACGGAGCTATCCGGCAAGTCCGTATTCTTCTTCCCCGACAGCCAGCTCGAAATCCCGCTCGCCCGCGTGCTGGCGCGTGAGTTGGGGATGCAGCTGATCGAGGTCGGCACTCCCTATCTACACCGCACCCACTTGGCCGAAGAACTGGCGCTGCTGCCCGCCGGCACTGCGCTGAGCGAGGGCCAGGACGTAGACCGGCAGCTAGACCGCGCCCGCGCCGCCCGGCCCGACCTGGTGGTCTGCGGCCTGGGCCTGGCGAATCCGCTGGAGGCCGAGGGCATCGGCACCAAGTGGTCCATCGAGCTGCTGTTCACCCCGATCCAGGGCTACGACCAAGCCGCCGACCTGGCCGAACTATTCGCGCGCCCCCTGCTGCGCCGCACGAAGCTGCGGGTATAGCCGATGATGGATTATCGCCGGGACGCCGAGGCTGCCAGGCGTGGGGCGGCTGTCTGCCCCCTCTCCCTCCGGGAGAGGGTTGGGGTGAGGGGGTCTTCGAGCGCGGTCCTAGCCCGCAGTAGGCCGAGTGCCAACGGCGCCATCGGTGCCTCGCTCCACAGCCAAGGCCCCCTCACCCCAACCCTCTCCCAGAGGGAGAGGGAGCAGGCAGCCGCTCCATCCTTCGTGCAGAAGGGAGCAGCGCCATGCAGCTAACCCTCTGGACCTACGAAGGCCCGCCGCACGTCGGCGCCATGCGCGTAGCCGCCGCGATGCAGGGTGTCCACTACGTGCTGCACGCCCCGCAGGGCGACACCTACGCCGACCTGCTATTCACCATGATCGAGCGCCGCCAGACCCGCCCGCCCGTCACCTACACGACGTTCCAGGCCCGCGACCTCGGCGGCGACACGGCGGAGCTGTTCAAGTCCGCCGCCCGCGACGCCTACGAACGCTTCAAGCCGGAGCTAATGCTGGTAGGCGCAAGCTGCACGGCGGAGCTGATCCAGGACGACCCCGGTGGCCTAGCCCGCGCGCTGCACCTTCCGGTGCCGGTAGTCGCCGTAGAACTGCCGGCCTACCAGAAAAAGGAGAACTGGGGCGCGGCGGAGACCTTCTACCAGCTCGTCCGCGCCTGCGCCGGGCCGCACGCGCCGCCACCAGGCACGAAACGCGAGCCCGGTGCCCGTCCCCGCGCCAACATCCTAGGCGCGACGGCGCTAGGCTTCAGGCACCGCGACGACGTAGTCGAGGTCGCGCGCCTACTGGCGCAGCTTGGCGTGGACGTAAACGTGTCGGCGCCTGCCGGGGCGACTCCAGCCGACCTGGCACGGCTGGGCGACGCCGACTTCAACGTGGTGCTATATCCCGAGGTCGCAGGCACCGCCGCCGCCTGGCTGACCCGCACCTTCAACCAGCCCGCGACCAAGACAGTGCCGATCGGCATCGGCGCAACCCGCGAGTTCGTCCAGGAAGTGGCAGCGCTCGCAGGCGTAGACCCGGCGCCTGCGCTCGCCGGGGCGCCCAGCCGGATGCCCTGGTATTCGCGCTCGGTGGACAGCAACTACCTCACGGGCAAGCGGGTATTCGTATTCGGCGACGCGACCCACGCAATCGCCGCCGCCCGCGTCGCCCACGAGGAGTTCGGCTTCACCGTCGTCGGCCTAGGCACCTATAGCCGCGAATACGCCCGCGAAGTCCGCGCCGCCGCCAAGCTCTACGGGATCGAGGCGCTGATCGCCGACGACTACCTGGAAGTCGAGGCCGCAGTGACCGCCCTGCAGCCCGAACTGGTGCTGGGCACCCAGATGGAGCGCCACATCGCCAAGCGCCTTGGCGTACCCTGCGCCGTGATCTCCGCCCCGGTGCACGTCCAGGACTTCCCCGCCCGCTACGCCCCGCAGATGGGCTGGGAGGGCGCCAACGTCCTGTTCGACACCTGGGTCCACCCGCTGATGATGGGGCTGGAGGAGCACCTGGTCGGCATGTTCCGCGGCGACTTCGAGTTCGGCGGCGACGCCGCGCCAAGTCACCTGGGCACCGCCACACCGGGCCATCTGGGCGCTGCCGAGCAGGCTCGGGCGCCGGAACCGGTGGCCTCCTCCGCGATCAGCTGGGCCGCCGACGCCGACAAGGAGCTGGGCAAGATCCCCTTCTTCGTCCGCGGCAAGGCCCGGCGGAACACCGAGCGGTTCGCCCAGGAACACGGTGTCGCGGTCATCACGGTGGAGACGCTCTACGATGCAAAAGCGCATTTCGGCCGCTGAGATGGAGGCTCCCGTGTCCCCCAGCCTGCGTGTCGTGATCGTGACGATGGACAGCCATCTAAGCGGCGCCGTCGCCCGCGCCGAGGCAGTGCTGGCCCAGGAAACCCCCGGCCTAAGCGTCGTCGTCCACGCCGCCGACGAGTGGGTCGGCGACGCCAAGGCCCTAGCGGCCTGCCACCGCGACATCGCCGCAGGCGACATCGTGATCGCCACCATGCTGTTCCTGGAGGACCACATCCGCCCCGTCCTGCCGGCGCTGCAAGCCCGGCGCGAAGGCTGCGACGCCATGCTGTGCTGCATGTCCGCGGGCGAAGTGACGAAGCTGACCAAGCTGGGCCGCTTCGACATGTCGCAGGAAGCCAAGGGCGCCCTGGCGATGCTCAAGCGCCTGCGCGGCGGCAGCAAGCCCGGCGCGCCGTCCAGCGGCAAGGACCAGATGAAGATGCTGCGGCGCCTGCCGAAGCTGATGCGCTTCATCCCCGGCACCGCGCAGGATGTGCGGACCTATTTCCTGGCGCTGCAATACTGGCTCGCCGGCTCCGACGAGAACCTGGCCAACCTGATCCGCATGCTGGTCGGCCGCTACGCCAGCGGCGAGCGCCGGGCGCTGGCGGGCAAGGTGCAGGCCGCGGCCCCGGTCGAATACCCGGACGTCGGCCTGTATCACCCAAAGGCGCCGGGCCGCGTGGTGGAGCAACTGGACCAGTTGCCGCGCGCCGGCCTTGCAGGGACCGTTGGCCTGCTGCTGCTGCGGTCCTACCTCATCAGCGGCAACGCCGCGCATTATGATGGCGTGATTGCCGCCCTTGAGGCCCGTGGCCTGCGCGTCGTGCCCGCCTTCGCCAGTGGCCTGGACGCCCGCCCGGCCATCGAGCGCTTCTTCATGCGCGACGGCGCCCCGGTGGTGGACGCGGTGGTCAGCCTGACCGGGTTCAGCCTGGTCGGCGGCCCCGCCTACAACGACAGCCGCGCCGCCGAGGACATCCTGGCCCGGCTGGACGTGCCCTACGTCACCGCCCACCCCGTCGAGTTCCAGACCCTGGACCAGTGGCAGTCCGACCCGCGCGGCCTGCTCCCGGTCGAGGCCACGATGATGGTCGCCCTGCCGGAACTGGACGGCGGCATGGCGCCGATGACCTTCGGCGGTCGCTGCGGACGGGCCGAGACCGCCAACCCCTGCGCCGGCTGCGACGGCAAGACGTGCGCGCGGAACATGGTCTCCCACCCCGAACGCGCCGCGATGCTGGCCCACCGAGTGGCCCGGCTGGTGTCGCTGCGCCGCACCGCGCGGGCCAACCGCAAGGTGGCGGCGGTGCTGTTCAACTTCCCGCCCAATGCCGGGGCGACGGGGACGGCGGCCTACCTCGCCGTGTTCCAGTCCCTGCACAACACCCTGACCGCGCTGCGCGATGCCGGCTACACTGTGGAAGTCCCGGACACGGCGGAGACCCTGCGGCAGCAGGTCGTGACCGGCAACGCGGCGCGCCATGGCACCGACGCCAACGTCGCCGCCCGCGTCACGGTGGACGCCCACGTGCGCGGCCAGCCCTGGCTGCGGGAGATCGAGGCCGCCTGGGGGCCGGCGCCCGGCCGGGCGCAGTCGGACGGGTCCGGCATCCACGTCCTGGGCCGTCACTACGGCAACGTCTTCGTCGGCCTGCAGCCGGCCTTCGGCTACGAGGGCGACCCGATGCGGCTGCTGTTCGAGCGCGGCTTCGCCCCGACCCATGCCTTTGCGGCATTCTACCGCTACATCGCCGAGGAGTTCGGCGCCCATGCCGTGCTGCACTTCGGCACCCACGGCGCCCTGGAGTTCATGCCCGGCAAACAGGCCGGCATGTCCGCCGAGTGCTGGCCGGACCGCCTGATCGGCCACCTGCCGAACTTCAACCTGTATGCGTCCAACAACCCCAGCGAGGGCATGATTGCCAAGCGCCGGGCCAATGCGGTGCTGATCAGCTATCTGACGCCGCCGGTGGCGCATGCCGGCCTGTATCGCGGGCTGCTGGACCTGAAGGCGTCGCTGGACCGCTGGCGCTCGATGGAGCCGGACGCCGACGCCGTGCAGCGCGACGACCTGGCCGCTCTGGTGCAGGCGCAGGCCGCGGCAGTTGACCTTGCCGCCGCCGACCCGGCCTGGACCGACCCCGTGCCGGAGATCGACCGGCTGGGCGCCGCGCTGCTGGAGCTGGAATACACCCTGATCCCGCACGGCCTGCACGTCATCGGCGTCCCGCCCAGCGCCGCCGAGCGCACCGAGATGCTGGACGCCGCCCGCGTGACCGAACCGGTTGAGCGTGCCCGGCTGGACGCGCTGCTCGCCGCCGACCACGAGCTGCCGGCCATCGTGCATGCGCTGGACGGCGGCTACACCCGTCCCGCGCCGGGCGGCGACCTGCTGCGGACGACCGAGGTGCTGCCGACCGGGCGCAACCTGCACGGCTTCGACCCCTTCCGCCTGCCCAGCGCCTTTGCCGTGCAGGACGGCGCCCGCCAGGCCGACCGCCTGCTGGCCCGGCACGCCCAGGACGGCAAGGGCCTGCCGGAAACCGTGGCGATGGTGCTGTGGGGCACCGACAACCTGAAGACCGAGGGCGGACCCATCGCCCAGGCGCTCTGGCTGATGGGCGCAGCGCCCCGCTTCGACAGCTACGGCCGCCTATCCGGCGCGCGACTGCTTCCGCTGGCCGAGCTGGGCCGCCCGCGGGTGGATGTCGTGGTCACCCTGTCCGGCATCTTCCGCGACCTGCTGCCCCTACAGACCAAGCTGCTGGCCGAGGCCGCGCTGCTGGCGGCCCAGGCGGACGAGGCACCAGAAAAAAACTTCATCCGCAAGCACGCCCTGGCCTTCATCGCCGCCAACGGCGGCGAAATGGAGCAGGCGGCGCTGCGCGTGTTCGGCAACGCCGACGGAGCCTATGGCGCCAACGTCAACAGCATCGTCGGCGCCGGCGTTTGGGAGGACGAGGACGAACTGGCCGACGCCTACGTCGCCCGCAAGGGCTTCGCCTACGGCGTGACCGGTCGGCCCGAGCGGCAGGCGGCGCTGCTGACCCATGTGCTGGGCAGCGTGGACGTGACCTACCAGAACCTGGACTCCATCGAGTTGGGCGTCACGACGGTGGACCACTACTTCGACACGCTGGGCGGCATCACCCGCGCCGTGCGCCAGGCCCGCGGCGGCGTGGCAGCCAGCGTGCTGATCGGCGACCAGACCCGCGGCGACGGCACCGTGCGCTCCCTGTCCGAGCAGGTGTCGCTGGAAACCCGCACCCGGGCGCTGAACCCGAAGTGGTACGAGGGCCTGCTCAAGCACGGCTACGAGGGCGTGCGGGAGATCGAGGCGCACGTGACCAATACGTTGGGCTGGTCGGCGACGACTGGCGAGGTATCGCCCTGGGTGTATCAGCAGCTCGCCGAAACCTACGCGCTGGACGACGCCATGCGCGAGCGGTTGGCCGCCCTCAATCCCAAGGCGTCGGCCAAGCTGGTAGGCCGCCTGATCGAGGCAACCGAGCGCAAGTACTGGCAGCCCGACGCCGCCACCCTGGACGCGCTGCGCCGCGCCGGGGACGACCTGGAAGACCGCCTAGAAGGCGTTGAAGTGGAGTTGGCCGCATGACCGTAGCAACCCTTCCCTATCCCGTCCGCAACAAGATCAGCCAGCGCGGCGACGGCGAGGGCAGCCTGCAAGTGCAGCTCGACCCGGCGCTGAACATCGGCACCGCCAAGGTGTTCGCCGTCTACGGCAAGGGCGGCATCGGCAAGAGCACCACCAGCAGCAACCTGTCGGCGGCGTTCA
>CAXTCI010000006.1:32484-55623 GCA_964242325.1 uncultured Acetobacteraceae bacterium | reverse complement strand
CCAGTCGATGGCGAAGTGGGCGCGCAAGAACGACATGATCCTGCACCTGCACCGGGCGGGGCACTCGACGTATACGCGGCAGAAGAACCATGGCGTTTCGTTCCGGGTGATCGCCAAGTGGATGCGGATGGCGGGGGTGGATCATATCCATGCCGGAACCGTGGTCGGGAAGCTGGAGGGCGACCCGAACGTGGTGCGGGGGATTTATGATACTTGCCGCGAGACCTATGTGCCGGCGAACCCGCAGCACGGGATTTTCTTCGACCAGCCCTGGGCGAGCCTGAAGAAGCTGATGCCGGTGGCTTCGGGGGGCATCCATGCGGGGCAGATGCACCAGCTGCTGCACTACCTTGGGGACGATGTGGTGCTGCAGTTCGGCGGCGGCACCATCGGGCATCCCATGGGCATCCAGGCCGGGGCGATCGCCAACCGGGTCGCGCTGGAGTGCATGGTGAAGGCACGCAACGAGGGGCGGGATATCTGGAACGAGGGACCGGAAATCCTGACTGCCGCAGCCCGCTGGTGCCAGCCGCTGCGGGCCGCGTTGGATACCTGGAAGGATGTCAGCTTCAACTATGCGTCCACGGATTCCGTGGATGTGCTGCCGACGCCTACGGCTTCTTAAGGAGGACCAGCAGATGAAAGTCACCCAAGGCCAGTTCTCCTTCCTGCCGGACCTGACGGATCAGGAGATTTCGGCGCAGGTCCAGTATGCGCTGGGTCAGGGCTGGTCCCTGGCGGTCGAGCACACCGACGACCCGCACCCACGCAACCATTACTGGTCCATGTGGGGGACGCCGATGTTCGACCTGCACGACGCGGCTGGGGTGATGCTGGAGGTGAACGCTTGCCGCAAGGAGTGTCCGCAGGAGTATGTGCGGGTGCTGGCGTTCGATAGCCGCAAGGGGTTCGAGACGGTGCGGATGTCGTTCATGGTCCAGCGGCCGTCGTACGAGCCGGGGTTCGAGCTGGTGCGGCAGGAAGGGCCGGGGCGGACGCTGCGGTATACGCTGCGCAGCTATGCTACGGGGCGGCCCTCTGGCGAACGCTACGCGCCATGATGGGGCAGTTGATCGCGCCGAGCATCCTGTCGGCTGACTTTGCCCGGCTGGGTGAGGAGGTTGGGCGGCTGCAGGCTGATGGGGCGGACATGATCCATTTCGATGTGATGGACAACCGGTATGTGCCGAACCTGACTATTGGGCCGCTGGTTTGCGAGGCGATCCGGCCGCATGTGAGCCTGCCGATCGATGTGCATCTGATGGTGACGCCGGTGGATGAGCTGGCGGTCATGTTTGCCAAGGCGGGGGCGGATATCATCAGCTTTCATCCGGAGGCTTCGCAGCATCCGCACCGCACGCTGTCGCTGATCCGTGAGCATGGCTGCCGGGCTGGGCTGGCGCTGAACCCGGGGACGCCGCTGGAGCACCTGGATTGGGTGATGGACCGGTTGGACCTGGTGTGCGTGATGTCGGTCAATCCGGGGTTTGGCGGGCAGTCCTTCATCCCCGGGGCGCTGGATAAGATCGCCGCCCTGCGGCGGCGGATTGACGCCCATGCGGGGCGGGGTGGGCAGCCGATCCTGTTGGAGGTGGATGGCGGGGTGAAGGTCGGCAACATACGGGCTGTGGCGGACGCCGGGGCGGACACGTTCGTTGCGGGGTCGGCGATCTTTGGGGCTCGGGATGTGGATGGCGGGTATCGCGGGGTGATCGGGGCGATGCGGGAACAGCTTGCGCCGACCCGGCGGGAGCGTGCGGCGTGAGCGCGGCGTTGGAGTTGGCGGGGGTGGAGCAGCCGGGGGTGGATGACCGCCGGGTTGACCTGAACGCGCTGTATGCGGAGAGCAACATCGGCGAGGTGATCGGTCAGCTTGATCGTGACCTGGTGGGATTGCTGCCGGTGAAGACCCGTATCCGGGAGGTCGCGGCGCTGCTGCTGGTTGAGAGCGCCCGGCGTGGGCTGGGGATACAGGCGGAGCCGCCGCCGCTGCATATGAGCTTCACCGGCAATCCCGGGACCGGCAAGACCACCGTGGCGCGGCGGATGGCGGATGTGCTGCATCGGCTGAAGTATATCCGCCGTAACCACGTCGTCACCGTGTCGCGCGACGACCTGGTGGGCCAGTATATCGGCCATACCGCGCCTAAGACGAAGGAAATCCTGAAGAAGGCGATGGGCGGGGTGCTGTTTATTGACGAGGCTTACTACCTGTATCGGCCGGAGAATGAGCGCGATTATGGGCAGGAAGCCATCGAGATCCTGCTGCAGGTTATGGAGGACCATCGGGACGACCTTGTGGTGATCCTGGCGGGTTATAAGGACCGGATGGACACGTTCTTCCGCAGCAATCCCGGCATGTCTTCGCGGATTGCGCATCATATTGATTTTCCGGACTACTCGGCGGGAGAGTTGCTGCGGATCGCGGAGCTGATGGCGGCGTCCATGCAGTATCGCTTCGATGTGCCGGGCCGGGTGGCGATGGAGGAGTATGTCACTCGGCGCATGGCGCAGCCGCGGTTTTCCAATGCGCGCAGCATACGCAATGGGCTGGACCGGGCGCGGCTGCGGATGGCGAACCGGCTGTTTGCCGGGCGGGAGCAACTGCTGGACCGGACGGCGCTGGAGACAATCACGGCGGAAGATATACGGGCGAGCCGGGTGTTCCAGGAATAGGGACATTTTGGCTGGGAGCCAGGACCGGTGTGAGGGCGACGCGCCTGCTCCCTTTTCCTCCGGGAGAGGGTTGGGATGAGGGAGACCGTAAGCACAGTTTTCGCCAATGGGGGAGCGCATCGGTGTTCGACTTGAGCCTCTAGCCCTTGTGGCTTCCCTTACCCCGACCCTCTCCCGGAGGGAGAGGGAGCAGTAGGCGGGCCGGGCTACCTGAGCCGCCGCGATAAGAGACAGCCAACAAGGCTGCACCTAGGGAGGATCATGCGATGCCGTATCGCCGGACTACGTTGTCGAAGTTCATCATTGAGGACCAGCGCCGCGCCGGCGCCCTCAATCCCGACCTGACGTCGCTGCTCAATGACATCCAGACCGCTTGCAAGCTGATTGCCGTCGCTGCCTCGCGCGGCCGGATCTCGCCGCCCGATGCGCCGGCGGTGGGTGTCAACGTCCAGGGGGAGCAGCAGCAGCCGCTGGATGTCGCGGCCAACAACATCATGGTCGGTACTTGCGAATGGGGCGGGCAGCTTGCCGGCATGGTGTCGGAGGAGTTAGAGCAGCCGCATCCCATTCCCGGGCACTATCCGCGCGGTCGGCTGCTGCTGGTGTTCGACCCGCTGGACGGGTCTTCCAACATCGATATCAACATGCCTGTCGGGACCATCTTTAGCGTGCTGCGCTGCCCTGATGACGTGGTCGAGCCGTCTGCTGCCGACTTCCTGCAGCCGGGCGCCTCGCAGGTGGCTGCGGGGTATGCGATCTATGGCCCGACGGCCATGATCGTGCTGACGGTGGGCGACGGCGTGCATGGCTTCACGCTGGATCGGGAGATCGGCGCTTTCGTGCTGACCCATCCCGGCATGGCCATACCGCCCGACAGCCGGGAGTTCGCGGTGAACGTGTCCAACGAACGGTTCTGGGAGCCGCCGGTCCGCCGCTATGTGGACGAGTGCCTGGAGGGCGCCGAAGGTCCGCGCGGCGCGGATTTCAACATGCGCTGGATCGCGTCCATGGTCGCCGAGGTGCACCGCATCCTGATCCGTGGCGGGCTGTTCATGTATCCGCGCGACACCAAGGACTCGGCCAGGCCCGGGCGGCTCCGGCTGATGTACGAGGCGAACCCGATGGCGATGATCGTGGAGCAGGCGGGCGGCGGCGCCAGCACGGGGCGCGGGCGCCTGTTGGACATCCAGCCGGGGAGCATACACCAGCGAGTCCCGGTCATCCTGGGATCACGCCATGAGGTCGAGCGGGTGGAACGCTACCACACCGAATATGACCGCGGCGAGGATCAGCCGTTTGCGGCGCCGCTGTTCAACGCACGCTCGCTGTTCCGGACGGCCTGAGCCATGTCGCAGAAGCATCCTGTCATCGCCATTACCGGGTCGTCTGGCGCGGGGACGACGACGGTTACGACGACGTTCGAGCAGATCTTCCGGCGCGAGGGGGTGAATGCCGCGATCGTCGAGGGCGACGCCTTCCATCGCCATGACCGGCTGGCGATGCGCGAGCTGCTGCGGGAGGCGAGCGCCCGGGGTGAGGTGCTGAGTCACTTCGGTCCGGAGGCCAACCTGTTCGAGGAGTTGGAGACGCTGTTCCGCACGTATGGGGAGCGGGGCGCCGGGCTGGTGCGGAAGTATCTGCACAATGCCGAGGAGGCGGCACCGTACTGCAGGGACCCCGGGACTTTCACGCCCTGGGAGGAGCTGCCTGGTGGCACCGACCTGATGTTCTACGAGGGGCTGCACGGGGCGGTGGTGACGCCGGAGGTCAATGTCGCGCGGCATGTGGACCTGCTGGTGGGCGTGGTGCCGATCATCAACCTGGAGTGGATACAGAAGCTGCACCGCGACAAGAAGGCGCGGGGGTATTCGCATGAGGCGGTGGTGGATACGATCCTGCGGCGGATGCCGGACTACGTGAACTATATTTGCCCGCAGTTCTCGGAAACGCACGTGAACTTTCAGCGGGTGCCGACGGTGGATACCAGCAACCCGTTCATCGCCCGCGACGTGCCGAACGCCGATGAAAGCATGCTGGTGATCCGGTTCCGCAATCCCAGGGGCATCGACATGCCTTACCTGCTGTCGATGCTGCATGGGAGCTTTATGTCGCGGGCCAATACCATCGTTTGCCCCGGCGGGAAGATGCCGTTGGCGATGCAGTTGATTTTTACGCCGATGATTTTGCAGTTGATGAGCCGCAAGAAGCGGGGGGTTTGAGGGGGCGGGCGAGCACCGCTCCGTCCTGGACGGGGCGTGTCCCGTCAGCACCGGCGGTGCCCCGCTTCGCAGCCAAGACCCCCTCACCCCGACCCTCTCCCGGAAGGAGAGGGAGACGCACAGCAATCCCTAGGGAGAACTTCTGGCTATGGCACTTGTTTCGATGCGGCAGCTTTTGGATCATGCGGCGGAGCATGGGTATGGCATCCCCGCCTTTAACGTTAACAACATGGAGCAGGTGCGCGCGGTGATGGAGGCGGCGGACGCGGCGGATAGCCCGGTGATCCTGCAAGGGTCGGCCGGGGCGCGGAAGTATGCAGGGGAGGCGTTCCTGCGCCACATGGTCGAGGCCGCGGTGGAGGCCTGGCCGCATATCCCCGTTGCCATGCACCAGGATCACGGGAGCTGCCCGGCGGTTTGCCAGAGAAGCATACGGTCCGGCTTTACCAGCGTGATGATGGATGGGTCGCTGCGGGAGGACATGAAGACCCCGGCCGACTACGGATATAACGTGGATACGACCCGGCGGGTGGTGGAGATGGCGCATGCGGTCGGGGTGTCCGTCGAGGGTGAGCTGGGCTGCCTGGGGTCGCTGGAAACCGGGGAAGCCGGGGAGGAGGACGGGTCGGGCGCCGAGGGCATGCTGTCGCATGATCAGTTGCTGACGGATCCGGAGCAGGCGGCGGACTTCGTGCGGGAAACCGGGGTGGATGCGCTGGCCATTGCCATCGGGACCAGTCACGGGGCTTATAAGTTCAGCCGCAAGCCTACGGGAGATATCCTGGCGATCGGGCGGATCAAGGAGATACATGCGCGAATTCCGACGACGCACCTGGTTATGCATGGGTCTAGCTCGGTGCCGCAGGAGTGGCTGGAAGTGATCCGGGAGTTCGGCGGGGAGATCAAGGAGACCTATGGCGTCCCGGTGGAGGAGATACAGGAAGGCATCCGGCATGGGGTCCGCAAGGTGAATATAGACACCGATATACGGCTGGTGATGACGGGAGCCATGCGCCGGCTGATGGCGCAGAAGCCAGAGGAGTTTGATCCGCGCAAGTTCTTTGCGGCGGCGGCCAAGGCTGCGGCGGAATTGTGCCGGACGCGGTTCGAGCAGTTTGGATGCGCCGGGCATGCTTCGGGGATTAAGCCGATGACGCTGGACCGGATGACGGAGCGGTATGCTAAGCGGGAGTTGGATCAGGTGGTGCATTAGGGACGGTGGGGGGCGTCTCTTCCCGGCTGCGGGGGTTGAGAGGGTTGTGGGAAGCAACATGCCCTCAGGCGGGTCATCCACGGGTAGCATGGACCACCATGAATGGGGGCCGGCAGACTCTTAACAGGCAGGAGTCTGCGCCATGAGCGACCTGAAACTCGATATCGCGTTCTGGGGATATGACCGCACCCGCGCACTGGCCGACGGCACGGTCAAGATCGCCGGCGTTGATGCCAGCTTTCATAGTGCGCGCATCGTTACCGAGATCTTTGAACAGATGATCCGGCAGCGGGCGTTCGACGTGTCGGAACTGGGGATGACCTATTTCCTGCGCGCGCTGGAGGTGAACCCGGAGTTCGTTGCTATTCCGGTGTTCCCGAACCGCGCATTCCGGCACTCGGCGATCTACATCAACAGGGCCAGCGGCATCGGGCGCCCGGAGGATCTTGCCGGCAAGACGATCGGCGAGCTGGCGATGTATGGGCACGATGCCGGAGTGATGCCGAAGGGCATATTGTCGGACGACTATGGCGTGGCGCCCAACCAGTGCCGCTGGGTTGTTGGGGGGATCGACTTCCCCTTGAAGCCGATCGACTTCGTGCCGCAGCCGTATCCCGCCGATGTCGAGGTGAGTTGGGCTGCCCCGGATGACGACCTGGGCCGGAAGCTTGAGGCGGGCGAGATTGATGCGCTGATCTCGGCCGACATCCCCGAATGCGTGCTTCGGAGGTCGCCAAAGGTTGGGCGCCTGTTCGAGGACTATGAGGCGACCGAGCGTGAGTACTACCGGCGGACCGGGATCTTTCCGATCATGCATACGGTGGTGGTCCGCAAGCAGCTCGCCGACGAGCACCCGGAGGCCGTCAAGGCGGTTTACCGGGGATTCTGCGCCGCCAAGGACGCCACCGTGGAGCAGCTCGTGCGGGGCATGACGTTCAACAACATGGCGGTCATGCTGCCTTGGCTGACTAAGCGCATTGAGGAGGACCGCGACGTCCTGGGCGAGGACTGGTGGCCTTATGGCATTGCGGCGAACCGCACCGCGCTCGATGCCATCCTGCGCTACCATCACGAGCAAGGCCTTACGAGACGGCGGTTCACGGTGGAGGACATTTTCGTCCCTTATCTTCTCGACACCTGATGTCGGCAGCGGTGACGGACAGGTGGATCGTGATGTCGTGCGGCGTGAGGCTTGGTTGCCGAATGCTTGGTCCAGGTAGGATTGCGCGGCCGTGGCTGCCGCAGGTCTTGGCTGGACGGGGCCGGCCTTGCGGGCGGTGTACTTTCGGCCGGGCAGCTTTGCGCTCACTTCCGGTCGCACCTGGGGGGCGTCTAGGCTTGTTGAGGCAATGCGCGCCCTTAGCTGGCACTCCGGTATAGCAGGTCCGTGGCCGGCAGGTCGGCGCCGGGCAGCATGGAGATGTCTAGGGCGTCGCCGGGTCCGGCGCGGCGGAACTGGGCGTAACGGGTGCCGGACGGTTCGCGGTGGACCTCGATGAGGCGGTCGGGCAGGTTTACGATCCAGTATTCGGCGATGCCGCTTTGGGCGTAGAGGGGCGCCTTGATGTTCCGGTCGAAGTCCAGGCTGGTGTCGGCCACTTCGATAAGGAGCAGTACGTCGTCTGGCCCGGGCGTACCCGTCTCGTAGTCGTCGGTGCGGGGCTTGAGGATGGCGATGTCCGGTTGCGGCTCGGACCCGGAGTCAAGCCGGACGGGGTTCTGCACCGACACGAGGCCACGTGCCCCGACGAGGGGGACGAGCAACCGGGTGAGCCGGTTCACCATGCCGAAGTGTGGGAAGCCGATGGGCGACATGTCGATGATCTGGCCCTGGATCAGCTCGACGCGGGGGGTCTCGTGGAACAGTCCTGCGTCCGCCATTCGGTAATAGTCGGCCACCGTGAACAGATGCGGCCTGATGCCTGTTGTTCGGCCGTCCATCGCTGCCTTCCTGCGCTGACCCGCCATCATAGCGCGGTGGGTGCATGGGGAACAAAAGGTTCCGGTCCGCGCCGGTGCGTAGCATACCGTGGAGATGACTAATGCGGCATTTATGAACCGGGCGCCGATAGGTTGCGCGCGCCCCAACCAGGGGTTTGCGCCTCGTATTCCTGCCCTAGCCGCCGGGCCTCGCCGGGGTCGCCGATGGGGAAGGCAAAGTCTTGGATCAATGGAACCATGGCTTCCACCTTTGCCAGGATTAAACCGGCTGCTTGCCCAACTGCTGCTACGGGGTAATACCGCCTTGGAGAGTGCATCTCGGCGAGCAGGCCGTTGAGTCCGGACACGAGACCCTCGACGTCGATCCAATCGCCTTGGTATTGCAGATCAATTTTTACTGCTCGCGCGTTTGTGTCGATGCGCAGCTCTAATGACGCTGGCGGCTTGATGGATACGACAGCGTTCTTGACGACGATCTCACCGCCGGATAGCGCGAGCAGTTCGGCTAGGAAGCCTAGATAATCCGGGGGAGAATGGGCGTCCTCGCAATCGAACCAATGCACTCGTCCGCCCTCGACAAGCAGCTCCAGGATCGTGTCGAAGCTATCGCCTTTTCGCCATGCCTCGGCAAAACGGGTGCGTGCGTCGTGGCTTGCCTTTGCCGTCAGCTCCGCCCGGTCGAGCAGCACGAGCATGGCATCAGCCGAGACGTGCTTCAACCTGGTGACAAGGTCGAACTGGGGCCAGCCTGCTACCTGGCTGGTGAATGAGCCGAGATCATCGGCGTCCTCCATGCCAGTTGCCGTGAGAGTGTCTAGAAGCTTCTCCAGGCGTTTGCCTGTCGCTCCGCTGCCGAGTTCCATATGCAGCCTGCTGACAATCGCCGGGGTATTTGCCTTGGCACCCATCTTATGAATGATCTCAAATGTGGAGTCGGCGAGCTCCGGTTGATCGAGCCAGGCAATTACGTGTCGTTCGGCAGTCGAAGCCTCCGCTTCGAGCACAAGCCGCTCGGCTGCGACCGCCTTTACCCATGCCGCCATCTTCGACGCCACGACTTCAATCAGCACGTCGGCTTTCCACTGGGGCGCCAGTGCATCCAGGAGCCGAAGCAGGTTGTTCGCTTCGTTAGCGGCGTCGTTGTCTTCGCAATTATACAGGGCGGCGAGTTCTCGTCGTGCGAAGGCCGCCACCTGATCTCGGACGTCTTGGTCTCCAGTATTCGCAAAACCTGTTAGGGAATTTACCAGGCCATACTTTTCGTGCGGCATCGCGGTCGTGAAAAGCGACCGTATGATGGGCCAGGCCTGGCTGTTGCCGTGGTAGAGCGTGAGGCTTTGCGCCACCTGACTCCTTATCCGCGGGTCTTCGTGGGCGAGCAACCGGATCAGCCGCTGAATCGATCCTGCGTCGGACAGGCGGCATAGGGCTCCGGCGGCCGACATTCGGATTACAGTGTCGGCTGCCGATAAGAATGGCTGGATGGCCGCTGCCGCTGCCGGCTCATCGAGCGGAACGAGTAGGCCTTCGCCTTTCCGCCACCTGGCGCTGCTGCAGAACAACAAGGCACTTCGGACGATGTGCGGGTCGGGGTCGGCGAGTGAGCCCAAAACCAAGCGGCTGCCGCTCGGCGCTCCCATTTCCAGCAGCAGTATTCCCAACCATAGGCGCTGCCTGGCTTCGGCGGAGTCAGATTGCTGGAGCAGCTCCGGCTCTAGTCTGGACCGGTTGTTTTGCAGGAATTCCTGGTCGCGATGATTATTTGGGTCAATCTGGTTGGGATTGGCGAGAAACGCCTCGACGGTCAACCCTTTGAGCTCCGCCGCGATTTCTGATGCTGATTGCTCAGGCGTATGAATGGCGCTCCCTTGAGGGCGTTGGCTGCGCCCGCACTTCTCGATCGGTGCGGTTTTTGCCCGTCGCACATTTGAGAGGAGTGTGACGGGGCTTCGGTGTGGGCAGCCGCTGCTTTGGAGCCCGGCCCAATGACGCCGGTCTCGATGTCGTGTTTGAGCCCGATAGAATGGCCCGGCGCTACATCGTCGCGCCGATCACCCAGGGTGCGAACTCCGCGCCGCCGGCGTCGAAGCCTTCGCTCTTGGTCCGCTCGCCGGACGCCACCCGGACCATCGCGGCGAAGATGCGGGCGCCGCATTCCTGCACCGTTTCGTCGCCGTCCAGCACGGTGCCGCAGTTGATGTCCATATCGTCTTCCATGCGCTGGAACATGGGGGTGTTGGTGGCTAGCTTCAGGCTTGGCGAGGGTTTGCAGCCGAAGACGCTGCCGCGTCCGGTGGTGAAGCATACCAGGTTGGCGCCGCCGGCTACCTGGCCGGTCGCTGCCACCGGGTCGTAGCCTGGGGTGTCCATGAAGACGAAGCCGCGGGCGGTTACTGGCTCGGCGTAGCGGACGACGTCAACCAGGTTGGTGGTGCCGGCCTTGGCCATGGCGCCTAGGGATTTTTCCAGGATGGTGGTCAGGCCGCCGGCCTTGTTGCCGGGGCTGGGGTTGGCGTTCATCTCGGCGCCCTCGCGGGCGGTGTATTCCTCCCACCAGCGCATCAGGCCGACGAGCTTGGCGCCGACCTCGGGATTGACGGCGCGGCGGGTCAGCAGGTGCTCGGCGCCGTAGGTTTCCGGGGTTTCCGACAGGATGACGGCGCCGCCGTGGCGGACCAGCAGGTCGCTGGCCGCGCCGAGCGCCGGGTTGGCGGAAACGCCGGAGTAGCCGTCGGAGCCGCCGCATTGCAGGGCCACGGTCAGCTCGGATAGCGGGGCGGGTTCACGGTGGACGGCGTTGGCTTCGGCCAGCACTTCGCGGACGAAGGCGATGCCGGCCTCCACCGTCTTGCGGGTGCCGCCCATGGTCTGGATGTCCATGCTGCGGATGCGGCCGGCCAGGCGCTGTTCTTCCAGCAGGCCGCCGATCTGGTTCACTTCGCAGCCGAGGCCGATCACCACGATGTGGCTGAAGTTGACGTGCCGGGCGTAGCCGGCGAGCGTGCGGCGCAGCAGGCGAAGCGGCTCGCCCTCGGTCATGCCGCAGCCGGTCTTGTGGGTCAGCGCCACCACCCCGTCCACGTTGGGGTAGTCGGCCAGCGGGTCGGTTGCGGTGAACGGGTTGCGCTTGAAGGCGTCGGCGACCAGGTCGGCGACGTGGGCGCTGCAGTTCACGCTGGTCAGGATGCCGATGTAGTTGCGGGTGGCGAAGCGGCCGTCCGGGCGGCGGATGCCCTGGAAGGTCAGGGCCTCGTTTGCCATCGCCGTTGGACGGGCATCGCGGCCGTAGGCGTAGTCCTTGTCGAAGTCGCCCATGCCGATGTTGTGGACGTGGACGTGGGTGCCCGGCGCGATCGGCTGGGTGGCGAAGCCGATCACCTGCCCATAGCGCCGCACCGCCTCCCCGGCCGCGATGGCCCGCACCGCCGCCTTGTGGCCGGCGGGGATGCGTTCGGCGGCCACGACGCCCGGCGCGAGCGGGGCGCCGGGCAGCAGGGTGGTGCGGGCGATCACCACCTCGTCGTCGGGATGCAGGGCGATGGTGGGCGTCATGGGTAGGCTCCTATTCGCGCGTGGCCTTCACGGCGGCTCGGGCGGCGCCGAGCATCAAGCCGCTGTCGTTGCCGAGCGTCACCAGGTTGAAGCCCATCGCGATCATCCGCTTGGCGTAGGCCGGGGTGAGGCAGTGGACGCAGGCCCGCAGGCCGCGCTTCTTGGTGGCGTCCAGGATCTTTTTGTAGATGTCCATGATGACCGGCTCTTCCCGGTCCAGCACCGGGATCAGGCCCATGGAGAAGCCGAGGTCGCTGGGGCCGATGTATACGGCGTCAATGCCGGGCACGTCCAGGATGGCGTCCAGGTTGTCCACTGCCTCCTGGGTTTCGATCATCGGCAGGCACAGGATTTCCTGGTTGGCGGTGGACTGGTAGGCGGTGCCGACGCCGTAGATGCCGGCACGGATCGGCCCGTTGCTGCGCTTGCCGGCGGGGGGGTAGCGGCAATAGGAGACGAAGGCTTCGGCCTCGGCCTTGGTGTTGATCATCGGGCAGATGATGCCGTAGGCGCCGGCGTCCAGGACCTTGCCGACGATGCCGGGCTCGTTCCAGGGCACGCGCACCATCGGCAGCACGGGGTGGGACTGCATTGCCTGGAAGCATGTGACCATCGTTTGGTAGTCCTGCACGCCGTGCTGCAGGTCCACGGTGACGCTGTCCCAGCCGCCCTGGGCCATCACCTCGGCGGAGAAGCCGCTGGGGATGGCGAGCCATCCGTTGATGGCGGGCTTGCCGTCTTCCCATAGCTGCTTGAGCCTGTTTGCCACTTAGCGCTCCCTTGAATGTTGGGTCCAGGCTAGGCCCGGGTCCCTGGGAGCGTCAAACGGGGGGCGTCGAACCGGAAGGCGTCGAACGGGGTGGGTCAAGCGGGGAGCGTCGGATTGGCAGCCAATTCGTAACGATTTCGTAAGTGTTTGGCGCGAGAGTCGGACTGCAAAAGGCAGCGCAGGAGCCGACATCAGATGTATGAATGTGCAACGATAGATCACGCTCCGCTGGCTCCCGGCAGCGCCGTCCGTGCGCAGGCCGTGCGGGCGATGAACGTGCTGTATGTCAGCTTTACCGAGCAGGGCGCCCGGCCCTACCTCGACCCGTCCACGCGCTACCGCTGCTTCCACGCGGTGGAGGCGGCGCGGGCGCTGGGCCATCGCGCCTTCATCACGACCCAGGCGGCGCTGCGGACCACCGATCCGGCGCTGTTCGACCTGGTCGTGGTCCATCGGCCCTCCGCCACGCCGGAGCTGGTGCGCTTCCTGCGCGCGGGCCAGGCTGCCGGGACCCGGCTGGTGGCGGACTATGACGACCTGATCTTCGATGCCGCCTATGCCGAGGCGTCCGCCATGTCCGCCTCGTCGTGGAACCTTGCGGCCTTGTTTGAAACGTTCAAGAGGAACAAGGACGCGCTGCCGCTGTTTACCGAGTTCACGGTGGCCACCGCGGCCATGCGCGACCGCATCCTGGCATTGCATCCTGGCGCCGCGGTGCAGGTGCTGCCCAACGCGGTGGCCCCATCCCTGTGGTCCATGATTGCCGGCCGCGGCTATCAGCAGCAGAAGGACCGGCCATACATCGGTTATTTCCCTGGGGAGGCCGCCCATGGCAGCGACCTCGCCATCGCTGCCGCCGGGTTGGCGAAGCTGTGCCGCAGCCGGCGTATCCCGCTGCGGATCGTCGGCCCGATCCAGGCCACCCCGGCCGCCCTGCGCGGCATCGAGGTGGAGCGGATGGAGGTGCTGCCGTTCAGCGGCATGTTCGATGCGCTGTCCAAGTGCCGGGTGGTGATCGCGCCGTTCAAGTCGTCGCCGCTCAACCGCGCACGGCCGCAGACGGGGCTGCTGGAGGCGTTGCTGTCCTGCACGGCGTGCGTCGCGACGGCAAGTCCTGAGGTGGCGCGGCATCGGGATGGCCTGCCAGCGGCGCCGGTGTCGCTGGTGGACGACGCCGGGGACTGGGCGGCGGCGCTGGAGGAGCGGTGGGACGGCTTCGACCTGACCGGCGCCGCGCAGGCACGGGACGCCCTGGTGCGGCAGTTCGGCGCGGCGCGGGTCTATGAGCCGTTGTTCGGCGCTGGCTGATGCCTCGCATCGCCGTCCTGCTGGAGCCGCTGCTCACCTGCGGTAATCCACAGTCCTTTGCCGGGATCGCCGGTCAGTTGTGCGGGATGCTGCTGCGGGAGGATGGCGGGCAGGCCCTGGGCGACATGCGGATCATCTGCGGCGCGCCGGCCGCGGCGCAGGTGGCGGCCAGCACGCCGGCGGCACGGCCCTATTTGATCCAGCCCACCACCGCCGTGCAGGCGGCTTTCGTGGCGCTGGCGGCGGGCTGGAATAGCAGGGGCCAGCGGGAGTGGTCGGCCATCCAGGCCGGCAGCGCCGGGCATGCCGGTCTGTATGAGGCCGTGCTGCTGTCGGCGCGCACTGCGTATCCCTTTGACGTGCTGGCCTATTGGGGCACGAACGAAACCCTGCGGTCGGTGGCGGCGCGCCTGGGCATCCCGATGCTGTGGGCGGAACGCGGGCTGCGCCAGACGTTCGCCGCGCATTTCTGCCTTGAGCCGCACGGGGTGCCTCTGGCACGCAGCCGTGCGTCGGTTGCGGCGGCGGATGCAGGCGCAGGCTTGCCCGGCGTGTCGCTGGAAACTGGGGCCGGCGGGCTGACGGCGTATGAGGCGGCGCTGATGCTGCCCACCGTGGAGCCTGGGGACCTGGACGCCCTGCTGCGGTTCACCAGCGGGCAGCGCCGGGTCGTGCTGCTGGCCGTGCCGTTCACGGATGATGCCGGCGCGCGGACGCCCGGCAGCGGATGGTCCTGCAGCGCCGTGATCGATGCGGTGCTGGAAGCCCAGGCAGAGCCCGGCACGGTGTTCGTCCTGCGGCCGTATCCGGCCTGGGACCCTGCGGACCATGACCGTGGCGTGCTCGACACTCCGTGGAGCCTCCTGGCGGACCGGTCCGACGTGATGGTGTTCGACTCGCCGGTCCCGGGCGCCCACCTGGCGTGCATGGCCAGTGCGACCGAGGTCGTGTGCATCGACAGCACCGTCGGGATCGAGGCGGCGCTGATGGGCAAACCCGTCCGTATCCTGGGCCAACCCTCCCTCGCGCCACCGAATGCGTCGCTGCCTGGCCTGCATGGCCCGGCGCCGCATATCCCGGATGGGGTGCTGCGCCACCTGCTGACCGGGCGTCATATCCCTGAGGACCGGTTCTGGACCTTGGCCTGCTGGCGCCAGGCTGCCGTGGGCCTGCCCGGCATCGTTGGGACCGAAGAATTGCCGGTGGGCCTGCCGACTGCGGAGGTCCGGGTGCTTGGACACACGCGCATTATCGGCGGCGCCTTGCGGGTGCATGGGATCGGCCCGCTGCCCCTGCTTGCCAACCCTGGCGACGGCAGCGTGGACGCCGTTGTGCTGGAGCAGGATGGGTCGGGCGACATGCTGCACGTCACGGGCTGGGGGGTGGACCCGGTGACGGGCACGATCCTGGCCGGGGTGCTGGTGACTGCCGAAACCGGATCGGTTTGGTCCAGCGCCTGTGTGCGCCGTCCCGATGTGGCGCTGCACGGCCGCGATCCCGTCCGGCTCGCATCCGGTTTCGGTCTGCGTGTCCGCTTGTCCCAGATTGGCGCGGCGGGGGACGGGCCGGTGCGCGTGTTCGGGGTGACGACCGCCGGGCATTGCGTCCGGTTGCTGCCGGATTGGGAGTTCGATCCTTCAGCTGGTGGGTTCGTGCGCGTTCCGGTTGAGGCGGCGGCAGTGCCGGTGCTTGCCTGACGCTTGCTGCCGTGCGTACGGCGCGGGATGACGCGGACGGGCGCGATGCGGTAGGATGTGTTCTTCATCCAGGACACCACGCCCATGGCACGCCCCGTTGACGCCGTCATTGCCCAGGCCCGCACGAGCCTTGGTGACCGCATCACCACCAACGCCGCTTTGCGTGAGCAGCATTCGCACGGGGAGGACACTCAACCCCACGTCCTGCCCGATGCCGTCGCCTTCATTGAGCGGGCCGAGGAAGCGGCGGAAATCCTGAGACTTTGCCACCAGCACGGCGTTCCCGTCGTGCCGTTTGGCGCCGGCACCAGCCTGGAAGGGCATGTCACCCCGGTGCGCGGCGGCATCAGCCTGGACCTGTCCCGGATGAACCAGGTGCTGGAGGTGAATGCCGCCGATATGGACTGCCGGGTGCAGCCCGGCGTCACCCGGCAACAGCTTAATGAGCATCTGCGCGATCAGGGGCTGTTCTTCCCGGTGGACCCCGGCAGCGAGTGCAGCATCGGCGGCATGTGCGCCACCCGCGCCAGCGGCACGGCCGCCGTCCGCTATGGCACCATCCGGGAGAACGTCATGGGGCTGCAGGTCGCGCTTGCCGATGGCCGCCTGATCCGCACGGGTGGGCGGGTGCGCAAGTCCGCCACCGGGTATGACCTGACCCACCTGATGATTGGCAGCGAGGGCACGCTGGGCGTTATCACCGAGATCACGCTCCGCCTGCATGGTATTCCCGAGGCGATGAGCGCCGCGGTGTGCCAGTTCGACGACCTGGCCGGGGCGGTGGAGAGCGTCGTTGCCATCCTGCAAGCCGGTATCCCGGTTGCCCGGATTGAACTGCTGGACGATGTGCAGATGGGCGCCTCGATCGCCTACTCGAAGCTTGCGGGTTATCTGCCCCGCCCTACCCTGCTGCTGGAGTTCCACGGCACGCCGGCCGGCGTCGCCGAACAGGCGTCTGGCGCCGAGGAGATTGCCGCCGGCTATGGCGCGCACGGATTCCAGTGGGCGACGGACGCGGCCGAGCGCAACCGGCTTTGGAAGGCCCGGCATGACGGCTACTGGGCGGCGCTGGCGCTCAAGCCCGGGTGGAAAGGGATCGCGACGGACGCCATCGTGCCGATCAGCCGGCTGACCGACCTGATCGTGGGTGCGAAGGAGGATATCGCGGCGTCCGGCCTTATGGCTCCCATCGTCGGCCATGTCGGGGACGGCAACTTCCATACGGTGATCCTGGTGCCGCCGGAAGCCGGCGGGCTGGACCGGGCTTGGGAGCTGGACAGGAAGATCGTTGCCCGCGCGCTGTCGCTGGGCGGGTCTTGCAGCGGCGAGCATGGCGTTGGCATTGGGAAGCGTGAATTCCTGGATGCTGAGCACGGGGCGGAAACGCTGGCCGTGATGCGCCAGATCAAGACGGCGCTGGACCCGCGTGGGATTATGAATCCGGGGAAGATGTTCTTGAATTAGGATTTGTTTTCTTGGAGAGGGCTTTTGTGATTGTTGTCTTGCTGGGCGGAAAAGCGTTTTAGCTTTTCTGCCCAGGGTTGGCAGATAAGCGGAAGGCGTTGACGCTTTTCCGCCCTACGACGTTTTAGGGCTGCTTACCCTTTAGGACTTCCGCCGGGAGCATGGACATTACATTCCCGGCGGAGGCACGCCTTTATGGTATCAGAAGCTGTATACCTGCCTGGGGTTCGACGCTGTGGTTTACGCTAGCGTTGACGCTGAAGGCGGCGTAGGGCGGGTTAGGTTTTCTTGACCGGATTTCCATCTTCGACGTATTCGGACGGGGCGCCGGGCTTGTGGTCGGCGTCCTTGCTGTGGCCGCCTAGGCCGCGGGCGGCGTCGCTGCTGCCGGTCTTGGGGTTCGGAGCGGTGGCGGTGCCGGTCGCCTTGGTGTCTGGCGTCTTGTCGGTCATGGGTGTTCCTCCTTGGATCGGGAAACAACGTGTTGGCGGCGGGAACGGTTGCAAGGCTGCCTGCCCCAGTGGGACGGTTTGGACGCAACGACTGAACGTCCAGCATAGCCCCTGCCGCGTCGCAGGAGGCTGCTGGTTCGGAGGTGGCTTTGGTGATGCCCGGGGTGATGCCTGGCCGCGCCTGGTTGTTCTTGGAATGTCCGGAGGAGGTGCGGCCGGAGCTGTGGGCGGGGATGCTGGGCGTGGTCCCGGCGGAGTAGCGCTACGCCGCGGCCCTGTTGTCCCGGCACCTCCGGGCGACTACATCCGCGCAATGACCCGTCGCGCACTGCTGCTGTCCACCCTGGCTCTGTCCTTGACCGCCGCGGCGCCGTTCTCCGCTGCCTGGGCACAGGCCCGACCGTTTCTGCCGACCGCACGGGACCAGGCCGACCTGCAAAGGGTCGAGGCGGCGCTGAACGGCATCCGCGCCCTGCACTCGCGGTTCCTGCAAACTGCTCCTAACGGCGCTCTCAGCGAGGGCCAGGCTTGGCTGGAGCGGCCGGGCCGGATGCGGTTCCAGTATGATCCGCCTAGCCCCTTCCTGTTGGTCGGCGGCCATGGGCTGCTGGTGTTCAACGACAAGCAGCTCAACCAGACCAGCAACATCCCGATGGGCTCCACGCCGATGGGATTGCTGCTGCAGGACAACCTCCGCCTGTCCGGGGACGTCACGGTGACCGGGCTGACCCGCTTGCCGAACCAGTTGCAGGTGACACTGGTCCGCACGAGGTCGCCGGGCGACGGCTCGCTGACGCTGATCTTCGCCGAGCCGCAACTGACGTTGCAGCAGTGGGTCGTCACCGACGCGCAGCGGCTGGAAACGCGGGTGCGGCTGTATAACATCGAGCTGGGCGGGACCTTTGACCAGAAGCTGTTCCAGTTCATCGACCCGCGGTTTTTCCAGAACAATATGGGCGGCAACGGCTGATTTGCCTTTGTCCTGCCACGTCTGCCGCGCATGATGACCAAATGAAGCCGCTGATCGGGATTTCCTGCTGCACCAAGGCATTCGGCCTGTATGGCATGGTGAACCACGCCGCCTCCGATACCTATGTCCGGGCGGTGGACGGGGTGGTGGAAGGCGTGCCGGTGCTGGTGCCGGCCAATGGCGATGCGGCCGACATCGGCACCCTGCTGAACCGTTTGGATGGGATCATCCTGACTGGCAGCCGCTCCAACGTGCAGCCCGGCCTGTATGGCGGGCCGCCGCACCCGGCAGATGTGCCGGAGGACGCGCATCGGGACGCCGTGACGATGCGGCTGATCCGCGCCGCGGTCACCGGGGGCGTGCCGGTGCTGGCGATCTGCCGGGGACTGCAGGAGTTGAACGTGGCGCTGGGCGGCAGCTTGCACCAGCGGCTGCAGGACCTGCCGGGGCGGATGGACCACTCGACTCCGCTGCATCCGAACGCGCGGGTGCGGCAGGGGAAGGCGCACTCGATCTCGGTGGCGGCTGGCAGTTGGCTGCACCGGGTGGCAGGCGCCGGGTCCATTGCGGTGAACTCGCTGCACAACCAGGGCATCGACGTGCTGGCGCCGGGGCTTGTGGTGGAGGGTACGGCGGCGGATGGCACCATCGAGGCGGTGCGGTTGCCCGGCGCGCGGGCGCTGACGGTGGGAGTGCAGTGGCACCCGGAGTACGATTTCGGCAGCGATGCGGTGTCGCGCGGCATTTTTGCGGCATTCGGGCGAGCCGTGCGGGAGCAGGCGCCAGAGGCGCGGCTGGCGGCGGATTGAGTGCGCGTTTGACCATGCTGCTGCGCTGGCCGTCTGACGTGGCTTTCCTGTGCTTCGCTTTTCCAACGATCCTGCGCTCCGCTCTCCGCACGAAGGCGTTGGGCGGAGTTCGTGGGCCGGATGCCCGCTTCGCTCCGGGGCTTGGAAACCCACGCCAGCCGACTCGGCGCAGCGCACTCTTAAACGGGCACTGAGCGGTGCCGGAGGCGCGGCTGGCTGGGGCGGATGACCTGGCCTTCGTCCGGGATGCTACGTTTGCGGCCTATTCGCCTTACCTGCCGGTGCTTGGCGCGATGCCGGGGCCGGTGTATGCCGATCATGCGGCGGCCATTGCGCTGGGCCAGGTTTGGCTGGTGCGGGATGGTGGGGCGGATGTTGGGCTGATGGTGTTGGAGGCCGCGGCGGACCACCTGATGATCGAAAGCCTTGTCCTGCTGCCGGATCATCAAGGGCGGGGGCTGGGCCGCTGGATGCTGGGATTCGCCGAGGACCGGGCGCGGCAGGCCGGGGTGCCGGAGTTGCGGCTTTATGCCAACGTGCTGATGACGCGGAATATTGGCATTTACCGCCGGGCCGGGTTTGTCGAAACCCATCGGAAGGCCGTGCAACTGCCGCAGGGAGTGGAGTTTGTTCGGGCTTACCTGGCTAAGCCCCTCACGGCGCCGGGGCTTCGGGGCTAGGGCACGTTCGGTCCAAGTGGAGACACCAGACATACTCCAACCTTAAGTTTTCGCGGGCATTTGTCCGGTCCAAATGGAGCGGTTTGGGCCGGACATGCTCTAGCCTTCGTAGCGACGTGAGCTGGATGGTCAGCTTGCGGCGCGGTGTTCCAGCATGACGCGGTCGCGGCGGCACTGCATGAGCGGCTGGATCGACCGGCCGAACGCATCCATGCCGGTGATGAAGTCGTCGAAGGTCAGCATGATCCCTTTCACCCCGGGGATGGTCGCGACCTGGTCCAGCATCGCCGCCACATGGGCGTAGGACCCGACCAGCGTGCCCATGCTGAAGTTGATCGGCGAGGGTGAGCGCTGGATCGTCGCCGCCATCGAGGTGCTCGCGGTCGCGGTGTCCTCGGCGGCCTTGCCGAGCAGGTGCGCGAGCGCCTCCTGGTCGGCGCCGGCATTGTAGTGGTCCCATTTCGCCATGGCGGCTTCGTCGGTGGCGGCTGCGATCACCATGAAGAGGAGGTAGCTGCCCACGTCGCGCCCGGTCTGGCTCGCGTGCTGGAGCAGGCGTCCGGCTACGCCGACAGCTTTCATGGGCTCGTTGATCCCCTCGCCGAACGCGAAGTTGTAGTCGCAGTATTGCGAGGCGAACGCCATGCCGCGGTCGCTCTGCCCGGCTGCGACCAGCTTGATCGGCGATTTCGGGCGCGGGCTGAGCCGGCAGTCGTCCATGGTGAAGTGGGCGCCCTTGAAGTCCGAGCGGCCGTTTTCCCAGAGTTCGCGCATCACCTGCACGTATTCCGTGCTGTAGTCGTATCTGGTGCCGAAGTAGGCGTCGCCGGGCCACAGGCCCATTTGGCTGTATTCGATCTTGTGCCAGCCGGAGACGATGTTGACGCCGAAGCGGCCGCCGGAGATGTCGTCTATCGTGCTCGCCATGCGCGCGATGATCGCGGGCGGGACCGTCAGCACCGCGACCGAGGCGAACAGCCGGATGCGCGTCGTCACTGCGGCGAGGGCCGACATGAGGGTGAAGCTTTCGAGCCCATGGTCCCAGAACTCGGTTGGGCCGCCGAAGCCGTGCAGCTTGATCATCGAGAGCGCGAAGTCGAGGCCGTAGGATTCGGCCCGCTGCACGACCTGCCGGTTCAGCTCGAAGCTTGGCATGTATTGCGGCGAGGTGGCGGAGATGATCCAGCCGTTGTTGTTGATCGGGATGAACACACCGATATCCATTGTCCGGCCTCCGCGGGATGTCGCCCGGGGAGCGGAGCAAACGGCGTGCCATCGTTATCGCAGTTGCGTGCACGTCCGCCAGCATGGGCTGGCGTTCATGGCGGGCGGTGAGCGTGCCGGGCATGCCGGTGGCGACGAAGCGCGCCGCGGTGTCAGGATCGGCGTGGGCGGCTGGTCGGGTGTGCCGAAGGTGCCGCGATCCGTTTCGTGCCCTTGCGTGCTCCCAACTAGGACGGTCCGATCATTGATGGGCACCGCCATTTCTGGGACTTGGCCGCGGGGCGGCATCCCTGGCTGACGGGCGAAGCCGGGATCGCGGCGCTGGGCGACATCGCCTATATGCGGTGCGATTACCTGCCGGGGAACTATACGGCCGATATCGGCAGACTAGGGCACGTTCGGTTCAAGTGGTGACACCAAATATGCCCCAACCTTATGTTTGCGCGAGTGTTTGCCCGGCCCAAATGGGGCTGTTTGGGCCGGACATGCTTTAGGCGTGATGACCTTGATGCATGTCGGGGCGGTGTGAGACCGGGCCCGCGGCCCGGTCGAGGAAACGGCATGGCTGGCTCCCCTGCCCTCCTCGGGCCTTGCGACCTGTCCGGTCGCTGTGGGGCCAACCCCTGACTGTGATCCGCTTTATCCCCTGCGGGCCAGCAGGCGGCAAATCTCGCTCGCATCTTCCAGCCGTTCCGCATGCATCACCGCATCCACGATGCGGTCCACCTGGGGCGGCGGCAGGCTCCGCCCGGCCAGCTTGCGGAACTTCGCGGTCACCTCGTCCGCACTCGCGAAACTATGCTCGCTGCCGCGCGGGGCCTCGACCGTCTCCGACAGGCACGTGCCGTCGCGCAGGGCCACGTCCACACGGACCATGTGGCGGAAGGCCTTGCCGCGTGCGGTGATCGCCGGGTCTTCTACCACCTCCACCAGGCGGGAGACGGCGATGCGCTGGGGGTCCCCTACCATCGCCTCGGTGAACTGGTCCACGAATACGTCGCCGTCCAGCAGCAGGGTGGCGACGCAGTAGGGCAAGTTGAGTTGGGCTGAGGTCAGCCCCTGCGGCATGTATGGCCAGCCTACGTGGTCCACCGTGACGCGGGAGCCATGGACGGTGATCCGCTCCACGTCGGCCGCACCGAACGGGTGCCGCGCCTGCAGGGTCTGCAGCGCATCGAGCGTCGTGTGGTTGCTGCCGACGCAGGAGTAGAACTTCAGGGCGATACGCATCACCTCCCAGCGCCCGCCCAGCCCGGCGGTCAGTTCGGTGCGATCGAAGCGGTCGAGCGAGCGGGAGAAGGTGGTGCAGAAGCCGCCGTACTCGTTCTCGAACACGTCCATGATGCCGGTGAAGCCGCGGTCGGCCAGCAACGCGCCGTAGAGGCCGCTCTGGGACGAGCGGCCGGCGTGCATGCGCTTGACCATGGCGCCGAACTGCGCCGCCATCAGCCCGGCCGATTGCGTGCCGGCGATGCCCAAGGCGTGCACTGTCTGTTCCGGCGACAGGCGCAAGGCGGCGGCAGCGCCGGCGCAGGCGGAGAACACGCCGACCGTGGCGCCGGAATGCCAGCCCTGGCCGATATGCTCCTGTCCCATGCACATGCCGACGCGTGGGCCGATCTCGTAACCCGCTACCGCGGCGGTCAGGAAATCCCGGCCGGAAACGCCGGGCCGCAGCTCGGCCACCGCCAGCACCGCCGGCAGGGTGACGGCGCCGACGTGCAGCACGCCTACGCGGTGGACGTCATCTAGCTCGAACCCCTGTATCAGCGTGCCGTTCACTAGGGCGGCGTGCGGGGCGGACAGATGCTGGTCGGTGCCCCAGACGGTGCAGCCGGGCGTGGTGTCCACCTCTGCCAGGGTGTCGCGCAGGATGCGGCTCCAGGGCAGGTCGGCGCCGAAGATGGCGCAGCCCAGGCTGTCCAGGATCAACAGCTTGATCCGGTCGATGACCTCGCCTGGAATGGCCTCGTAGCGCAGCCCGGAGACGAATTCAGCGATCCCCCGCGTGTAGTCGTTGGCGGCGACATTGTGGTCCATGCAGGGAGTCCGATCAGTGGGTAAGGGCGGGGTTGGACACGTCGGCAGCCAGCAGCCGGCTCAGTTCGGAAGCCGGGATGAGACCGTCCGGGTGGTAGATCGTCTCCATCGTGTGACGCGGCGTG
>CAXTCI010000006.1:0-32384 GCA_964242325.1 uncultured Acetobacteraceae bacterium | reverse complement strand
ATCGTGTGACGCGGCGTGCTGGCAGCGAGCGCGTGGCCGGCACGGTCCAGGGACTTCGCCTTCAGCCGTGGCAGCGGCGACTGGCGGAACATCGAGCAGTCGTGATCAATCATGGCGCATCCCCTGCGCAACAGGGTGCGCGCATCCGGCATGCCCTCCAAGCGCGAGATGGCTGGAAGTGGGAAGGCTGCCATTCCCTGGCAGGCGGCCTACTGCCAGCTTGAACATTGGGGCGCCGCGCAGGCTGCCGGTGTCGCGGCGCGGCGCGATCACGGGGGCGGCGGAGATGCGCTCCATCGGCGTGCGCGTGCGGATGATGTTGTGCCGGGCATGGACCGCCCAGCTTGGGTCATGCGGTTCACGAATGCAGGCCGCCAGGCACGGCTCGATAGCAAGGCGTTGTTCGACCTTGCGGAGGGCTGGCAGCCAGCCATTTAACGGGACATAGGCGCTGTCAAAACGTGCCATACATGAACATGCGGCATGATTGCATGCCGTTTTCGGTGGGTAATCCTGATGGCGGACGCCACGACATAGGCCCGCTAAGACGTAGTTGGGTTTCATCTCGATCCAGCGGTCACCCAGTAGGCAAGGAGTTGCACTGTGTCTCCCATCCACGATCCAAACCTGTCGCGACGCGAAGTTCTGGTTGTCGGCGCAGCGACGCTGGCGACCACCGTCGCAATTCCAGCCGGTGCTGCCCGGGCTGCGACACCAGCTTCTGGCACGTCGCTTCCTGAGACGTTGGTGCCTAGCATGATGCCGGTGTCGCTTAATGTGAACGGTCAGACGTATCAACTCACGCTCGACACCCGCACTACCCTGCTTGATGCGCTGCGCGAGCACTTGCAGCTCACCGGCAGCAAGAAGGGCTGCGACCACGGCCAGTGCGGCGCCTGCACGGTGATGGTGGACGGGCACCGGATCAACTCGTGCCTGACACTCGCCGTGATGCACCAGGGCGACGAGATCTCGACGATCGAGGGGCTTGGCACGCCTGATAAGCTGCATCCGATGCAGGCTGCCTTCGTGAAGCATGACGGTTATCAGTGCGGCTATTGCACGCCGGGCCAGATTTGCTCGGCAATGGGGGTGCTGGCGGAGATCAAGGCCGGTGTGCCTAGCCATGTCACCGCCGACCTTCTGGCGCCGATCGAGGGCACCAATGATGAGATGCGGGAGCGCATGAGCGGCAACATATGCCGGTGCGGCGCCTACTCGAACATTCTTGAAGCCATGACCGAAGCCAAGGGAGAGCTGGCATGAGGCCGTTTACCTACGAGCGCGCCTCGACGCCGGCCGCCGCTGCCGCGGCTGCTTCCCGCATCGAGGGGTCCCGCTTCATTGCCGGTGGGACCAACCTGCTCGACCTGATGAAGCTGCAGATCGAGACGCCGGTTCATCTGATTGACGTGAATGGGCTGGCGCTCGACAAGATCGAGCCGACACCGGAGGGCGGGCTGCGCATCGGGGCGCTGGTCCGCAACACTGCGCTTGCGTCGGATGAGCGGGTGCGGCGCGACTATGGCGTGCTGTCCCGTGCCATCGTGGCGGGCGCGTCCGGGCAGTTGCGCAACAAGGCCACGACGGCGGGGAACCTGCTGCAGCGCACGCGGTGCCCGTACTTCTATGACACCAACCAGCCTTGCAACAAGCGGCAGCCAGGTAGCGGTTGTGCCGCCATTCCTGGCATCAGCCGCCAGCTTGCGGTGATTGGTGCCAGCGAGTCGTGCATTGCGACCTACCCCGGTGATATGGCCGTGGCGATGCGCGTGCTGGACGCCGTGGTCGAGACCGTTAAGCCCGATGGCAGCACACGGCAAATCTCCATTGCCGACTTCTACCGTCTACCTGGCGATACGCCGCAGGTGGAGACGGTGCTGGAGCATGGCGAGCTGATCACTGGCGTCGTGCTGCCACCCCCGGTGGGCGGGAAGCAGTTCTACCGCAAGGTGCGTGATCGGGCGTCCTATGCCTACGCCCTGGTTTCCATTGCGGCGGTCGTGCAGCCCGATGGGACGGGCCATGTGGCCGTGGGCGGCGTGGCGCCCAGGCCATGGCGCATCGAGGCAGCCGAAGCCGAGATGCCGCGTGGCGCCAAGGCCGTGGCTGCGCGGCTGATGGACAGTGCCCAACCTACCAACGACAACGCATTCAAGGTGCCGCTGGTCGGGCGTACGCTCGCCGCCGTCATCGCCGAAGCGAAGGCCTGAACCATGAAGTTCGACACTCCCGCCACTACCAATCCTATTGATCAAATGAAGGTCGTCGGTAAGCCGCTCGACCGGATCGATGGCAAGTTCAAGACTACGGGTACCGCGCCCTATGCCTATGAGCGGCACGATGTCGTGCCGAACCAGGCGTATGGATTCATCATAGGCTCGGCAATCGCCAAGGGCCGCATTGATGCGATCCATGTGGACGAGGCGAAGGCGGCGGCTGGCGTGATCGCCGTGCTCACCACTCTGAATGTGCCGAAGCTTGGCCTTGGTCAGAGGAACACTGCGTCGCTGTTCGGCGGGCCGGACATTCAGCACTACCATCAGGCAATCGCCATCGTGGTGGCGGAGACGTTCGAGCAGGCCCGTGCCGCCGCGATGCTGATCCAAGTCGATTATGCGCGGGTGCCGGGCAAGTTCGACCTTGCCAAGGAAGCCGTGAACGCCAAGCCGGTGGGCGCCAGCAGCGGCGAAGGCAGCGGCGCCGGGCCGGTTGACGAGGTCGGCAACTTTGATGCCGCGTTTGCGGCGGCCCCGGTACAGCTTGATGCCACCTATACGACGCCCGACGAGAGCCATTCGATGATGGAGCCGTTTGCGACCATCGCAGCCTGGCAGGGTGACCATCTTACGATCTGGACTTCGAGCCAGATGATCGCCTGGAACAAGAAGGATCTTGCAAAGACGCTCGACATACCCGAGGCGAATATTCGTGTGGACTCGCCCTATATCGGCGGCGGTTTTGGCGGCAAGCTGTTCCTGCGTGCCGATGCGGCGGTTGCGGCCCTGGGTGCCCGGGCGGCGCAGCGCCCGGTGAAGGTGGCGTTGACCCGGCCCATGATGGCCAACAACGCGACCCATCGCCCGGCCACCATCCAGCGTATCCGCATCGGCGCCGCGAAGGATGGCAAGATCACGGCGATTGGGCATGAAAGCACTTCGGGCAACCTACCTGGCGGCAGGCCGGAAACGGCGGTGTCGCAGACCAACCTGATGTATGCCGGAGCCAACCGGCTGACGGCGATGAAGCTGGCTGAGTTGGATCTGCCGGAAGGCAATTCCATGCGTGCGCCGGGAGAGGCGCCGGGCTTGATGGCGCTTGAAGTGGCGATGGATGAGATGGCGGAGAAGCTCGGGATGGACCCGGTTGAATTCCGTATCGTCAACGACACCCAGGTTGATCCGGAGAAGCCGTATCGACCGTTCTCGAAGCGGCAGTTGGTGCAGTGCCTACGGCAGGGCGCCGAGCGGTTCGGATGGGACAAGCGCAATGCCAAGCCGGGCTCGGTTTCGGATGGGCGTTGGCTGGTGGGCATGGGCATGGCAGCCGGCTTCCGCAACAACGTGCTGGTGAAGTCGGGCGCGCGGGTGCGGCTTGATGGCAAGGGTGTTGTGACGGTCGAGACGGATATGACCGACATCGGCACCGGCTCCTATACCATCATCGCCCAGACGGCGGCGGAGATGATGGGCGTTGGGCTTGATAAGGTGGTCGTCAAGCTGGGTGACTCCGATTTCCCGGTCTCATCCGGTTCGGGTGGCCAGTTTGGGGCGAACAACTCAACATCCGGTGTCTATGCCGCCTGCATCAAGCTTCGGGAGGCGGTGGCGCAGAAGAACGGCTTCAACTCCGCTGACGCCGTGTTCGCGGATGGCGAGGTGCGGTCGGGCAACCAGGTCGCCAAGCTGGGCGATGCCGCACGGGATGGCGAGATGGTGGCCGAGGACGTGATCGAGTATGGCGACCTGGCGAAGAAGTATCAGCAGTCTACTTTCGCCGGGCATTTCGTCGAGGTGGTTGTGGACCGCTTTACCGGCGAGGTTCGGGTACGCCGTATGTTGGCGGTGTGTGCGGCCGGACGCATCCTGAACCCCAAGTCGGCGCGCAGCCAGGTGATCGGCGCGATGACCATGGGCGTCGGCGGCGCACTGATGGAGGAGTTGGCCGTGGATAAGCGGATTGGCTTCTTCGTCAACCATGACCTGGCGGGCTACGAGGTGCCGGTGCATGCCGATATCCCGCACTTGGATGTGGAGTTCCTTGACGAGGTGGACCCGATTTCCTCGCCGATGAAGGCTAAGGGTATAGGCGAGCTGGGATTGTGCGGCGTAGGTGCTGCGGTGGCCAACGCCGTCTACAACGCAACCGGGGTTCGGGTGCGCGACTATCCGATCACCTTGGATAAGCTGATCGGCGAGATGCCTGAGGTTGCCTAGCCGAATGGCGGCGGCGGCGGCGCTTCAGGAGCCCTGGGGCACCGCTGCCAATCCCGCACATGATTCAAGTCTTGGAATGCTTTCTCGATAATAGCGACGGTCCGCCGCACTAACCTTTACGCGACCGAGCTGTCATTGCGAGCCGGCCGCAGTTGCCGGGGGCGTTCCGGTGCTGGCGATCTGCCGGGGCTTGCAGGAATTGCGGCGTGGCAATCTAGGGCAGCCGGCATGGTCCATGCCGCCTTGGATTGTCGGGCCGCCGTACTCCCCGCAATGATCGAAATGAGAAGGGCGGAGGGTGCTTGGTGTAAGGACGAAGATCACTCCAGGTCCCAGGCCAGGTGGTGATGGAGCATGGCGCGGAGTTCTTGCAGGCAGGCGGCCCGCAATGGCGCCGGTTCGCCGCCCAGCAACATGACGGAATGCATCAGCGACGGCACCAACAGGGCAAGCCGCTCGGCCTGATCTTTTGGCAGGGACGGGGTGGCAAGCTTGAACAGGGCTGCGACCTGGGTACGCCGTTGGGTGCGTACTGCCTGGCGCCAGGCCTCGTCACCCGCGAGGTCGATCAGGACGGTGTAGACGGGATGCTGATGCAGGAACGCCGATAACTCCAGGAACAGGGCATCGGCGATTGATGCCGCGGTGGAGCCGCTGACCCGCAGTTGCAGGGCATCCAGGCGGGCCGACAGGGTTTCGGCCAAGTCGGCCAGCATCGCCTGCGCCAGGACCGGCTTGGTCGGGAAGAACAGGTAGAGCGAGCCGATCGAGGCGCCGGCGCGTACGGCGATCTCCGTCATTGTCGTGGCATCATAGCCACGCTCCACGAACAGGGCGGCCGCCGCGGCCAGCAGTGCGGTTACGCGGTCGCGGCCGCGCTGGCGTTGCGGTGCGCGTGATGTGATGGACGGGCCGCTTGCGATTCGTGAGGACATCCTCGTATATCCGTTATTAGAGCTTATCCTCAGGTATAGCCTGAGAGGGCTCGATTTGCATCAGGGATGCTGGATGTCATACGCACGGCCCGAACGGGATGACGGCTATAAGTGGGTGGCGCTGAGCAACACCACGCTTGGCATGCTGGCGGCGGCGATCAACAGCTCGATCCTGCTGATCAGCTTGCCGGCGGTGTTCCGGGGCATCGGGCTGAAGGCGCTGGACCCCGGCAACGTCAACTACCTGCTCTGGGCCATCATCGGCTACATGATCGCGACGGCGGTGCTGGTGGTGGCGTTTGGCCGGCTGGGCGATCAGTTCGGCCGGGCGCGGATGTATAACTTGGGGTTTGCAATCTTTACCGCCGCCTCGGTGGCACTCAGCCTGTTGCCGGGCCAGGGGGATTTCGCGGCGGTCTACCTGATCTCGGTGCGGATGATCCAGGGGATCGGCGGCGCGCTGCTGATGGCGAACTCCACCGCCATCCTGACCGATGCCTTCCCAGCGGATCAGCGTGGCCTGGCCCTGGGCATCAACGTGGTGGCGGCGATCGGGGGGCAGTTCATCGGCTTGCTGATCGGCGGCCTGCTGGCTGATAGCAACTGGCGGCTGGTGTTCTGGATCAATGTGCCGTTTGGGCTGCTGGGCACGGTCTGGGCCTATTGGAAGCTGCGCGACTCGCCGACCCGGGTGACGCACAAGATTGATTGGGCCGGCAACGTCACCTTTGCGCTGGGGCTGGTGCTGATCCTGTCGGCGATCACCTATGGCATCCAGCCTTATGGCGATCAGGTGATGGCGTGGACCAGCCCCTTCGTGCTGAGCTTGTTTGCGCTGGGTGTGCTGTCGCTCGTTGCCTTCGTGATGGTGGAGCGGCGGGCGGTCCGGCCGATGCTGGATTTCCAGTTGTTCCGCATTGCGCCGTTTGCCTGCGGCAACATTGCCAACTTGTCGTCTGCGGTCGCCCGGGGCGGGCTGCAGTTCATGCTGATCATTTGGCTGCAGGGCATCTGGCTGCCGCTGCATGGCTACTCGTTCGAGGAAACGCCGCTTTGGTCGGCGATCTTCATGCTGCCGCTGACTGCGGGCTTCCTGCTGGCCGGGCCGATTGCCGGGTATTTCTCTGACAAGATCGGCGGCATGCCGTTTGCGGTCGGTGGGATGGTGCTGGGCGCGGTCAGCTTCGTGCTGCTGATGGTGCTGCCAGCCGATTTCTCCTACTCGGCGTTTGCGGCGCTGCTGTTTGCCAACGGGTTCGGTTCTGGCCTGTTCGTGGCGCCCAATAGCACGCAGATCATGAACTCGGTGCCGCCGCAGGAGCGGGGCCAGGCGTCCGGCATACGGGCGACGACGACCAATGCCGGGCAGGTGCTGTCGATTGGGCTGTTCTTCAGCCTGATGCTGGCTGGCCTGGCGGCGACGCTGCCGCAGTCGATGGAAGCCGGGTTGCTGGCGGAGCACGTGCCGCCGGCGGTGGCGCACCAGGTGGCGAGCACGCCGCCGGTCGCCAGCCTGTTCGCGGCATTCCTCGGGTATAATCCAATGGGAGAACTGATCCCGCCCGAGGTGCTGCATGCCTTGGCGCCGGCCAATGCCGCGGCGTTGACGGGTAAGACGTTCTTCCCTGGCCTGATGTCCGCTCCGTTCAAGCATGGGCTGATGTTCGCGTTCAGCTTCTCGGCGCTGCTGTATCTGGTGGCGGCCCTTGCCTCCTGGCGCGGCGGGATGCGGACGGTGGCGGTTACGGTGCGGCGGCCGGCCCTTGGTGCCGATTGAGCGGCGCGGCTGTTTCTGTGCTCCGCGGCAACTGTGTCCTTACTGATGCCGCCTGATCCTTCCTTTTAGATGGCGCGTGTCAACCGTGGAGCCTGCGGGTGACGGCGACGCGCCCAGGATTGGGGTTCGCGAGGCGAGCGGGATCGAATGGCGACAGATCGGTCGTCCTTGCCGCCCCGTCCAGGATCAGCTCGGCCATTGCCTCTCCGGTCGCAGGGGCGTTGAGGATGCCCCAAACCCCGTGGCCCGTCGCAACGTAGGCGCCTCGGGCACCCGGGACGGCGCCGATCAGCGGCAAGCCATCCTCGGTCACGGGACGGTAGCAGGCCTGGCTCGCGAGAATGGGGGATTGGGCCAGGACCGGCGACATTCGGGCGCACAGCGCCGTCAGGCGTTCGATTGCGCCTTCGTCTGGGGCGACGAGGCCGGGATTGAGCGGGAGGGGAGACTGGCTGGAGATGCCGCACACGTAGGTGGTCCCGTCTGCGCGCGGGAAGACCTCCGGCGAGAGCATCGAGCCGGCGGATTCAGCGTATTCGAGGAACAGGGCCTCTGGCGGGAGCGCCGCCCCGGTCTCGAAAACCAGGCTGTGCCCCTTGAGGGCGTAGACTGGCGGTAGCGGCAGCCACTGCGTTGCGAGCATCGACCAGGGACCCATCGCGATTACCACGGCATCGCCTTCCAGCGTGTCGTCCTCTAGCTGTACGCCGACTACGTTCCCGTCGCGGCGCAGCAGCCCCATAGCCCGGCCAATCCGCAGCGCGGCGCCCCGCTCCTGCGCGGCGTGCATCATCGCGCCGGTGAAGGCGCCGGGTTGGACCTGGGCCGTCGTGCCGGCCGGTCCGAGCTGGCCGGTGATCGCGACGTCCGGTGAAACCCACCCGGGTCCCGCACCGCGCGGCAACCGGGACCAGGACCGGCTCACGGTGCCGCCGTAGGTCGTCATGCCGCGGTAGCCCCAGTCGCCGCCCAGATGCTCCGCGAGTTCGGCATGCAGCGCGAAGCTCCGGCGCGCGAGGGCCATGACGGGGGTGCCGTCGCACCAGTTCTGGGCCAGGAACCCGCCCGACTTGCCGGACGCGGCGCATGCGACCGCGTTGCGCTCGATGACGACGACGTCGGCGCCCCTGGCAGAAAGGTGGTAGGCGATGGAGGTGCCGATGACGCCTCCGCCCAGGATCAGAACCCGCATGCGCACCCCGTTTCCCGTCCGTTGGCCCGCCTCACGTCGCGCCTGGGGGGGAGATTGGCAGGTTGGGGCGGAGAGCGCGAGGTGCCCCCTGGTGAGGATCGTTCCCATCCTGCGCGGTTGGGATGAGTGCGTGGGGCGGAGCGGACCGTCATGGCGTCGGCGAGCACGGCGTTGCGCTGACGGTTTGAGTCACGCCGAGGCGCCGGAAGCGGGTCCGGCGGCGTGCGGCGGGATGGGCGGCCAGCGTGGCCGCGCCGCTTGGCGACAGTGCGAGAAATGCCGCCCTGCTCACCGTGCCCAACAAGCGGCCCGCTGCCAGGGGAAGCGAGCTGGCGATCGTCTGGGGGGAAAGCCTCCCGCCTGACGGTCGTGCAAAGCGGCGGCGACGGGCAGCAAATTGCCGGGCTGCTGCGCCACGCCGCCGATGTCCCGTGATACACGCCCCCCAAGCAGAAAGCAGGAGCAGGCCATGCCCATCGAGACACGCCCTTTCGGCCCCAACGCCATGCCCGTCTCGCTACTCGGCTTCGGGTGCGGGGCCGTGGGCGGGCTGATGGTGCGCGGCACGCAAGCGGACCAGGAGCGCGCCGTCGCCCGCGCGCTGGAGGCGGGCATCAACTACTTCGACACCGCCGTGCAGTATGGGGACGGCGCTTCGGAACAGCATTTGGGCGGCATCCTGCGCAGGCTCGGGGCGAAGGATGCACTTGTCGGCACCAAGGTGCGCCTGCGTCCGGACGAGTTCGGGCGGATCGCGGCGGCGGTGGCGGCATCGCTCGACGGCAGCCTGCGCCGCTTACAGCGGGACTGCGTGGACATCTTTCACCTGCACAACGCCATCACCCTGGACGGGTCCGGCGACAGCCTGGGCGTGCGCCAGGTGCTGGAGGAGGTGGTGCCCGCCTTCCAGGCACTGCGCGCCGCGGGCAAGCTGCGGCTGCTCGGGCTCACTGCCGTCGGCGAGACTGCGGCGCTGCGGCGGGTCATTGATGCCGGGGCGTTCGGCAGCGCCCAGATCGTCTATAACATGCTGAATCCTTCGGCCGGGAGCGCCCTGCCGGACCGTTACCCGGCACAGGACTACGGTGAGTTGTTCGAACGCGCGCGCCTGGCCCACGTCGGCGTCGTCGGCATCCGCGTGCTGGCTGGGGGCGCCCTGAGCGGCTCAGCCCGGCGCCATCCCATTGCCAGTCCCGCACCGGGCCCGATCGGCTCGGCGCTGTCCTACGATACCGACCTGGAGCGGGCATCGCGGCTGCTGCCGCTGGTCACCGAGGGCTTTGCGGCCTCGCTGCCGGAGGCCGCCGTCCGATACGCCATCACCCATCCGGCGATGGGGACGGTGCTGGTCGGCATGGCGAGCGTGGACGAGTTCGAGGCGGCCCTGGCGGCGGTGCTGAAAGGACCGCTGCCGGCGGAGGCGCTGCACCGGGTGGCCGAGCTTACCGCGGGCTTCTCGGGCGAGGCCCGCTGATGGCCGCCGTTTCTCGGCCGAGGCCGTCAGCAAGTCGGCAGGGGGGGCGAAGGCGGCTGCTTCGCTTTGGAATGATCGGTGGCGGGAGGCGGATTTTTGGCGGTTGACCGGTCGGCTGTTCGCCTTCTCCGCACGAGGGGCCGACGTCAACGGCAGCCTGTCGTGCGGAGGGACGGCAGGGTCGGCGGTCAGTCTGCGTCGAGTTCGGGATAGTGGCGGAAGATGCCGTTGCCGAAGGGGAGTCGTCGCGAGCTTTTTAAGTACTCCTTGATCCCCGGCAGCTCGGCCACACGGCGGTGGACGTCCAGGATGCGCACGTGCTTTGGCGCGAGTGTTGCCATCCGCCTGGGGAACGCGTGTTGGAGGCCCTCGATGATCTGGAACAGTGATAGGTCCGCGTAACTCCAGCTTACCCCGGCGAGAAAGGGGTTGTTCCGCGCGAGCACCGTCGAGAAGTAGTTAAGGAACTTCGGCAGGCGCTCCGTCCGGAATGACTCGGCTCGGCGCAGCGCCTCGGGCTTCTGGTCTTCGTAGTATAGGCTGCTGCTGATCGGGTGATGCGCGTCATGTGCCTCCACCACCCAGTCGGCGATGGTGAGCTGGAGCTGGTTGACCCAAAGCCGGCCCGCAACGTCGTCCGGCGCGAGACCGTGATGCTCGCCCAGGAACAGCAGGATGTTCGCGGTTTGGCTGATCACCAGATCCCCGGCCTTGAGGTAGGGCGGTGCGAAGGGTGGGTGCGTCCGCTCGGCGGCGAGGTCTGGACCGAGTAGGCCATCTTGGTCGCGCGGCGGTTCGGTGTAGGGGATTTGGGCGGCCTCAAGCGCGAGGCGGACGAACTCGCCGCGGCCAGGGATGCCGTCCCAGTACCAAAGCTCGTAAGGCATCACCGGCCCCCGGATACGGTGACGATCGTGCCGGTCACGTAGGAGGCGGCGGGGTTCAGCAGCCAGGCCACGGCTTCGGCGACCTCGTCCGCCTTGCCGACGCGCTTGATCGGGATATTTGGGGCGATCCGGGCCTGCCGCTCGGGCGAGTTCATCTCGGTGTCGATGAGGCCCGGGGCGACGGCGTTGACGCGGATGCCTTCGTCGGCGACCTCTCGCGCCAGGCCCAAGGTGAAGGTGTCGATCGCGCCCTTGGTGGTTGCGTAGTGCACCAGCTCGCCCGCGCCGCCTAGCCGGCTGGCGACGGAGGCCATGTTGACGATCGCCCCGCCGGTGCCGCCGTGCCGGGTTGAGAGCACTCGGACCGCCTGCCGGGCGCAGAGCATGGAACCTGCGATGTTGACGGCGAGCACGCGGGCCAAGTCATCGGCCTTGAGAGCGTCCAGGCGGGAACTGCCGCCGAGGATGCCTGCGTTGTTGACGAGGCCGTAGAGCGGACCGAGTTGCGCCTGTGCTTCGGTGAATAGCCGCACGACGTCGGTCTCGATGGCGACATCACCGGGTAAGGCGGCCGCCTGCCCGCCGACGGCCGCGATCTCGGCCACCACTGCCTCGGCCAGCGCGGGATTGGAGGTGTAGTTGACGCCTACCGCGTAACCGTCGGCTGCGAGCCGGCGGCAGATTGCTGCGCCGATGCCGCGGCTGCCGCCGGTTACGATTATCAGTCCCTTGCTGCCCATCGCACCGTCTCCTCACATTGCCGAAGGATGCCGGGTTCCAGTGAGTTGCGCCAGCTACGTAGGCCGCGGGTGGCCGGGAGTTGCCGGCCTGCTTCGTTCACTTGGAAGGGGTAGGTGGATTTTTGTCGTCGCAAGCTGGGGGGTTGCCGACCGATACGGGCGGCCTGCACGACCGGCCGGACCCGCCGTTGGCGGACATCCATGACGGGTCTTCGCAGCAAAATCTGGCCCGCGGTGCAGGGTTGGGGATGGCTTGGTTCTTGCTAGACCTTGGTCACACCTGACTGAGGCCACCCGATGATGAAACGCCGCACCCTGCTCGCCGCCGGCGCCGCCGCGTTTGCTGCGCCGCATGTGGCCCGGTCGCAGGGCGCCAAGACGCTGAAGTTCATTCCGCAGATCGATGTCCCGCTGCTCGATCCCGTGGTCACCAGCGCCTACATCTCGCGCAACCATGGCTTCGTGGTCTTCGACACGCTGTTTGGGCAGGACAGCGAGTTCAAGGCGCAGCCGCAGATGGTGGATGGGTTCACCACCGAGGCCGATGGCAAGACTTGGCGGCTCACGCTGCGGGATGGCCTCAGGTTCCATGACGGCGCGCCCGTGCTGGCCCGTGACTGCGTTGCCAGCGTCAACCGCTGGGGCAAGCGGGACGCGTTCGGCCAGGCGTTGATGGCGGCCACTGACGAACTCTCGGCGGCTGACGACAAGACGCTGGTCTTTCGCCTCAAGCGTCCGTTTCCGCTGCTGCCGGATGCGCTGGGCAAGGTCGCGGGCATCATGTGCGCGATCATGCCGGAGCGGCTGGCCAGCACCGATCCGTTCAAGCCGATCACCGAGATGGTTGGCAGCGGCCCGTTCCGCTACGTCGCGGCCGAGCGGGTGCCAGGGGCGCTCAGCGTTTACACGCGGTTCGAGGGCTACGTGCCGCGGCCGGGCGGCACGCCGAGTTGGACCGCCGGGCCGAAGATCGCCTACCTGGACCGCATCGAGTGGGGCGCCATCCCTGATGCGGCAACTGCCATGTCCGCGTTGCAGCAGGGGCAGGTTGATTGGTGGCAGGAGCCGTCGCTCGACCTGTTTCCGGTGCTGCGGCGGGACGGCAGCCTGACGACCGACACGCTGGACCCGACGGGGTTGCCGGGCATGGTGCGGTTCAACCACCTGCAGCCGCCGTTCGACAATCCGGCGATCCGGCGGGCCCTGCTGGGTGCGGTGAGCCAGGCCGACTTCATGCAGGCGGTGGCGGGGACCGACCATTCGTTTTGGCAGGATGATGTCGGCTTCTTCGCCGCCAAGTCTCCGCTGGCCAACGACGCCGGAGTGTCGGTGCTGCGGGGCAAGCGGGACATGGCCCGCGTGAAGGCGGACCTTGCCGCCGCCGGCTACAAGGGCGAGCCAGCGGTGGTGCTGGTCGCGACCGATCTGCCGGGCTTGCAAGCGCTGGGCGAGGTGGGCGCCGACATGCTGAAGCAGGCTGGCATCAACGTTGACGTGCAGAGCACGGACTGGGGCACGGTGATCCAGCGGCGGACCAGCAAGGCCCCGGTGGACAAGGGCGGATGGAGCGTGTTCTTCACCAGCTTCTTCGGCATAGACCAGTTCACTCCGGCGACGCATCTCGGTTTGCGTGGCAACGGCGAGGCCGGGTGGTTTGGCTGGTGCAACTCTCCGCAGCTTGAGCAGTTGCGGGATGCCTGGTTCCAGGCGCCGGACATGGCGGCCCAGAAGGCGATCGCGGTGCAGATCCAGCAGCAGGCGTTCCAGGACGTGCCCTATTTGCCGACGGGGGAGTATTATCAGCCGACCGCGTATCGCAAGACGTTGAGCGGGGTGCTGAAGGGACTGCCGTTGATGTGGAACGTTAAGAAGGAGGGGTGACAGCGGGTGACGCGGCACCGCTTGACGTCGGCAGCTTCGAACGTGCCGCCGAACGATGCCGGGTTGCGCAGTGGTGGGTAGCAGCCCGCCGGTCAGGGGCTACCGGGTTGCTTGAAGCGCCCCAGCGCCTGTCGCAGGAGCATGCCGCGGAGCGGGGCTTGGACCAGCGCCTTGGAGTGGCCCAGCAACAGCTTGAGCCGGAACAGTAGGGATTGCGGGCTTTCTGGCGCGAAACGCTTGGAACGCCACAGGACCTTGTGGAATTCGATCCTGACGTTTTCGATGCCTTCGCGCTTTTGGAATTCCAGCAACTCTGCCAACGGGGTGTTTCCCTTGGCGCGCATGGCGTCGTAGTTGGGTCCGCCGAGAGGGCGGGTGTGGCGGATCACGACGTCATCGACGATGGCGATGCCGGTTTCTCGGTTGGCCACCAAGCGGGGCCAGAGCCAGTCGATGCCCCAGCCGCTTTGGGTCTTGGAGAATGACGGGGCGACGCGCTTGAGGCAGGCGGCGCTGAAGCACGGCGCCATGACCTCGACGAAGTTCGAGTAGCGCAAGTGGCTGGCGGTGTTGTTGATCAGCAGCGGATGGTTCATTGGGCTGTCGGTGGTCAGGGACGGCTGCGCCAGTTCCAGCTTGTAGTCCCGGCAGATGTCGAAGAACCGGTTCATGTCCGGCTTTGACATGGCCAGGTCGTCGTCCGGCATCCAGATGTAGTCGTAGCGTTCCAGATATTCGGGATGGTCTTCGACAAGTTTCTGCAACGGGATCCACTTTGGCCCCTTGCTGTCGATGCGCACGAGCTCCTGGTCGCGGTAGATGTCCGGGTCGTTGCCGAAGTAGCTGACCACCAGGTCCCAGTTCCGGTCGCCTGGCCCGGCCAGCCACTGCGGGTGCAGGGATGAGTCCCCTGCCCGCACGATGACCAGGTTGCGGCGAGTGCTGACGGATGCATGTGACACGGGAGGTATTCCTTGGCAGATCTCGCATGTGAGGCGACTTTGCGCCCGGCGGCCGATGCGGCGCTTGATCCTGGAATCACCTCACGGCACGCTCTATGGCGTACCAGGGCCATCTAGTGAATGGCTAAGCGGTTTGTTGGACAGGGTCGGCGAGGTATTCGGTATTCCAGCCCGCCCGTTTTCTGCGGTTTTTCAAGCTGAGGGTCGGCTTTTCCTGTCGCAACGGCACGGTTTCCAAGGCGGCAAGCATGCGTCGCCACGCCGCATCCTCAAGGAGATGCCCTCTCATGCCTCGCCTCCATGAGGCCTCGCGTCGCCGTGAAGGCTTGGGCAGGCCACGGGGCGAACCCGCCCCCCGGGCGCCTGCCCCAGGAAAACCTTATTCCTAGAGCCTAGTCGTTGCAGTGCCGCCGGACGGGCGGAGCACCTTTTTGTGCATTGCAGCATAGGCGCTTGGCTAGCTGTTTGCGGGAGCGTATAAGGTGCCCCAGTTGGGCTCGTTCGTCATCCGAACGTAAATTTTTCCTTGTTGCCAGCCTGTTTGGCGATACGGGATGGAGTAGGGGCTAGACACTTGAGCAACGAGATCGTGATCGCCCGCTATTCCGAGAACCTGGATTGGGTGGGCGACGTACCCGGTGGTCTCGATGTCACCATCTACAACAAGGGGGCCGAGATCACGTCCGCTCCTGCTCTCAAGCGGGCGGACGGCATCGTGGCGTCGCGAACTGGGCGGCAAACCAGATGCGCGGTTGGCGGATGATGCGATGACCGGCTCCCAATCTCGGTCGATGGGACCAGGCCTGCGCCCGTCACTCGATGACCAGCCCAGATGAAATTCCCGCTCATCAAGGGCAAGCTGCGCGCCACACTGCGTCGCCAGGTCCTGACACGGTCCGGCATCCTGGCGCGGACGGCCCTGTATCCCATTCCGTTCAGCAGCCCGGTGCATCAGTCCGTGATGCACATCGCCCGCCACGCCGGGATCGGGGACGTGCTGATGCTCACCCCTGCCTTGCGCGAATTGAAACGGGTGAACCCAAAGGGCTACATTAATTTCTACACGAAGCTCCCGGACTTGGTGCAGGGCCTTCCCTATATTGACGCGGTCCACCCCTATTCTGCCATGCCGGAAGGGGCGCTGTTCATCGACTATACTCACATCGTACCTACCCCGGTCCACATTGCAAGGCTGAACGGCGACAGGATGGGGGTCCGTGTGACGGACACCCAACCGGATTGCGTGGTGGATCAGGACCTCGTCGCGCGATATGCCAACGCCTGGAAGGACCTGCCGCGTCCCTGGGTCGTCGCCACCCGGCGCGCGAGCCGCTTCACGCCGAACAAGGACTGGCCGGACCGGTCCTGGACGGAGCTGATTGGCAACGTTTGCCGGTTCGGGACGGTGATCGATGTCGGCAACCGCGACGGCGACGACGAGGGCTCCCTTGGCGACAGCCATCTGGACCTGCGGGACAGCACCACCATCCCGGAGCTTGTCGCTGCCATCGCCGCGGCGGACATCTATGTGGGGCCAGTATCCGGCCCGATGCACATAGCTGCGGCGGTCGGCGTCCCATCCGTCGTGGTCATCGGCGGCTACGAGCATCCGGTCAACACGCACTATACCGGGAACATCGAGTTCTACACGCCATTGCCGTGCTCGCCCTGTTGGCTGCGCGAACCCTGCCCCATCGGCTTGAAGTGCCTGCACGCGATCTCCAGCGGACAGGTTACCCAGGCGATCCAGGACATGTGGACGAGGCTGCAGGAGGGACCGAAAGGTGGATGAGGACAGGCCGGCCATGTGCCAGGCCTATGCGGCGACGCGGCGAAGTCGATGCGGCAGCGCGGCCAGCGGCACCTGCCGGCGGCCGGCGACTGCCTTGCGTCGGGCGGGAGGCCGGGAGCATTCACATGGCATGTTCCAGCTCAAGACGCGCGTTGCCGGTCCGAGGCGGTTTTCCCATGCGGCGCCGGGCTGGCTGCGGCTAATGGGACAAGCGGGAGGCCAAGCGGGGTTGCCCGCATGACTGCCGTGGCGCCCAAAGTCACCGTGGCCCTGCCGGTATACAACAGCGCGGGGACGCTTGGGCGGGCCATACGTTCCGTGCTCGACCAGACGTTCCCGGCATTCGAACTGCTGGTCATTGATGATGGCTCCACCGATGGCAGCCTTGCCGTCGCCCGGGCCGTGGCCGCCGAAGACGAGCGCGTCATCGTCGTCGCCTTGCCGCAGAACGCCGGCAAGGCCCGGGCGATGAACCACGCCGCCACCATTGCACGCGGCGACTGGATTGCGGTGCTGGACGCAGACGACCGGTATTTGCCGGGCCGCCTTGCAGCCCTGGTGGAAGCGGGCGAGGCGCAGGGCGTGGAGTTTGTCGCCGATAACCAACTGCACTCCGACGACGCGACCGGCGAGGTGGTCCGTGTCGCCTTTGTGGCGCCGGGCGCGGGCAGGAGGGTGGGGGTTGCCGACTTCATCGCCCACTCGGACCCGGGGGCCACGTTCGACTTCGGGATCTTGAAACCTATGGTGCGCCTGGATTTCCTGCGCCGCACCGGCCTTGCCTACCACCCGGGCGCCAAGCTGGCCGAGGATTTCTACTTCCTGATGGAGATTTTTGCTGCCGGGGGGCGCGGCTGGCTGGTGCACGAGCCGCTATACGAGTGGACCCTGCCGTTCAGCCCGACTGCCCGCCGCTGGACCGGTACTGGCAGCGGCGTTTGGCGATATGACTACCGCAACGCCCTGGAAACCAACCGCCACTTCCAGGACAAGCTGAAGGACAAGAGCCGGCCGGAGCTGAGCGCGCTGTTGAGCCAGCGGGAGCGGGAATACCAGGTCATGGTGCATTACCTGGATGCTCAACGCGTGCTCGCCGACACCGGCAGCCGCAGGCGTGCCTTGGCCATCATTGCCGCCCACCCCGGGACGTGGCCGTTGCTTGTTCGCCGGGTTGCCGGCCGTTTGGCGCGCGTTGCGGGCCGTAAGCGGGCGGGTGCCGCGGGGCCGGGCTCCCATGGCTGAGGGCGGGCTGCGGACCATCATCATCACCGCGGGCGACACCAAGGTGATGCCGACGTTGCAGGGCCTGATCCGCTCCCTGGAAGCCTTCCCCGAGCGGCAGGACGTGGAGATCGGCTGCTTGGACGTGGGGCAGAACGAGGCAGACCGTGCCTGGCTTACCGGCCACGGCGTGCTGCTGGCGGAACCAACGACCCACCTGGGCGTGCCGGACAACCGCCTCAAGCCCTATGAGCGCGCTTTCGTCGCCCGGCCCTTCCTGCGCGAATACTTTCCCGGGCGCGACATTTACATTTGGATTGATTCCGATGTTTGGCTGCAAGGCTGGTGGGTGATCGACGCCTACCGGAAGGGGGCGTTGGACACCGGCATGGCGATTGCCCATGAGCGGGAGCGCGGCTACGCGTTCCAGGGCTGGCTGGTGGCCTGGTTCGCCAAGCACTTCATGCTGGGCTATGGGCCGCTGGACGGGACTTGGCTGCTGTCCCGCCCGCACCTGAACGCCGGGCTGTTCGCGATGCGCGGGGATAGCCCGCATTGGGATTTGTGGGTGCAATACTATCAGGCCGCCTGGGATCGCACGGGGCAGTTCAACCCGCACGACCAGTTCTCCATCAACCGGCTGGTGCATGGAGGCGTGCTGAAGCGGACTACGGTGGAGACCACCGTGCTGGCGCCGCGTTACAACTGGATTTGCGATCGGGGCGTGCCGATGTGGAACGATGCCGAGGGCGCGCTATGCGAGCCTTATGCGCCGTATCGCACCATCGGCGCCGTCCACCTCGCGGGACCCGGCAAGACCACCGTCTATGACATCCGCCGCACCGGGGGCGGCAGTTTCAAGGCAAAGCTGCTGCAAGGGGTCAAACCCCTGGACTAGTTGGCGGCGCCGCACATCTTGTGTTGTGAACGTGCACAATAACGCCATTTCTTGAAACGTTTGGAGAAGCGCTACGATGATTGGATTGTCTGACTACCGCCATGTCGTCGTCGGCAGCGGCTTTTTCGGCGCTGTGCTGGCGGAACGCATCGCCAACGTGCTGAATGAGCCTGTGGTGGTGCTGGAGAAGCGTGAGCACCTCGGCGGGAATTCCTACTCCGAGACGGACCCGCAGACTGGGATCGAGTATCACCGCTACGGCTCGCACCTGTTCCACACATCGAGCGAGGAGGTGTGGGCGTATGTCAACAAGTTCACGAAGTTCACCAACTACCGGCACCGCGTGTTCACGCGCTACAACGACCGCACGTTCACGATGCCGATCAACCTGATGACGCTGAACAGCTTCTTCGGGGTGGATTTGAAGCCGCAGGAGGCTGGGGCGTTCATCAAGGCGAAGGCCGCAGCCGAGCCTTATCCGAACCCGGCGAACTTCGAGGAGAAGGCGATCTCGCTGATCGGGCGGGAACTGTATGAGGCGTTCATCCAGGGCTACACCGCCAAGCAGTGGGAAACCGACCCGAAGCTGCTGCCGGCCGAGGTGATCAGCCGGCTTCCGGTGCGCTTCAACTTCAACGACTTCTACTTCAACGACATTTATGAGGGGCTGCCGGTTGATGGCTACCACGCGATCTTTGATCGCATGTTCGCCAACGACAAGATCAAGACGGTGACGGGCTGCGACTTCTTCGAGGTGCGGGATCAACTGCGGCCGGATGCCATCGTTGTTTATACCGGCGCCGTGGACCGCTATTTCGACTATTGCTACGGTCCGCTGGCTTGGCGGACGTTGGACTTCGAGATCGAGCGGCATGACGTGGATGATTACCAGGGCGCTTCCGTGGTGAACTATCCCGGGCTGGACACACCGTTCACCCGCATCCACGAGTTCAAGCACCTGCATCCCGAGCGGACCAACCTGAAGGGACGGACGCTGGTAATGAAGGAGTTCTCGCGGTTCGCCACCCAGCAGGATGAGCCGTACTATCCGGTCAACACGCCGAACGACAAGGCGACCTACGACCGGTATGCCGCACTGGCCGCCAAGGAGCGGAACGTGGTGTTCGGCGGGCGTCTCGGCACGTATCGCTACCTCGACATGCACCAGGCGATCGGCGCGGCGTTGAAGGCGTTCGATCGCGAGCTGACGCCCCTGCTGACTGCGGCGTAGGCGGTGGGTTCTGGCGGCGCCCGGTTACGTCGCCAGGTTGAAGCGGCGGCGGAACGTCAACTGCGCGCTGGGGACGGCCTGGCGCATCCACTGGCCCAGGCCGGTGGCGCCGCCTTCGCAGCGGATGCGCCAGTTTTCGACCATGCTCTGCATCACCGCTTCGGGGTAAACGTCGTCGAAGAAGCGTAGGGTGCCGTCGGCGCGGAACTGGGTTTCCAGGAACGACCCGGCCGGCGGGCAGAAGCGCTTCCAGACGCCGATCTTCATGACCCGGTCGTTCCACAGGTGGGTCGTGAAGGCGGACTTGCAGAGTTCCGCGCACTCGTCGCGATACTCCGGCAGGAACAGCTTCCACGATTCGTTGTAGTGGACCGGGAAGAAGTACTTGGGGTCGAATGCCTTCTGCATGATGGTCTGCCGGTCGAGCACGGCGGTCAGCAGGCGTGGGCCGGTGGCGCCCCAGACCAGGTCCTGGTCCCGCAAAGCCTCGGTGCGGGCGATCAGCGCGCCGAGCTTGGGATGGTGGCGGTCCAGCCGCATGATGGCGCCACATACCATGGTGGCGTCCTCCTTGGCGATCAGCTCGGCGTAAGATGGCAGGTCGAGCGGGCGCAGCAGCAGCATGTCGGTGTCGACCCAGATGTGGTCGGTCCGCTTGAACAGCTCATAGCGGAACAGGTCGGAGAAGTGGCTGAGGTTGGGGCGGCCCTTGATGAGGAAGCGCCGGACATTCGGCTCGTCGGTGATCTCGCGGGCGTCGCGCAGTCGGACGCCCTCTGGCAGATTGTCCATCGTGTCGTAGCTATAGACCGTGTATTCGTAGCCGTGCGCCAGGAACGAGGTGATGCAGGCGGCCTCGAATGGCGAGACCGTCCGGCCGGCCCAGAAGGTTGCGAAGGTGGGGGTGGTCACGGTCATGGTTGAGGTCTCGGCTCACAGGTCGTTCGGTCAGGGTTGGACATAGCAGGTCATGCCACCCGGGGCAGCGTTAAATGGTCGGGGGCCGGGTGCCATTGCCCCCTGCGGTCCGGCAGCCTCGCCCACTTGTCATTTCGCACTGCACAAGACTTCCGTTATGAGATAGTAAGAAGGGTGCCGGGCAGCGGCGGGGTGCGATGATGGCTGGACAAGCAGAGGGTGCTGCAATGCCGCACTACGCCGTGATCTTCAGGACGCACTTTTGGGACGACTTTGCCCAGCGCCAGTTCGACCGCCTGCTGGCTCGCGTCGGCACGGGCGATGTTTTCGTCCTGGTGGACGAAACCAACGGACGCGTCGAGGGCATCAAACATGACCGGGTCGTGCGGCTGACGGAGCAGGATGTGCTCGACATGGGCCTGCCGCGGGCAGGCACGGGCAATTTGCTGTGGTTCAACGGGGATTATCCGCTTTACTACTTCCTGTCGCAGTATGGATCGTATGATTACTACTTGCAGCTTGAATACGACGTTTGGCTGAACACCGACGTCGACAACATGGTTACCCGGGCGGCTGCCGAAGGGGCGGACTTCGTTGGGTTGACCAAGGGCGAGCCTGTGCACGAATGGGCTTGGCTGTTCACCTGCGACGGCATCTACGATCCGGCGGACGTTCAGTATAAGCTGATCTGCCTTTCGCTGTTCTCGCGCCGGGCGTTGCAGGCGCTGGCAGCGCGCAGGCTGCAGATGGCCGGGGAGCTTCGGGACTCGACGATCAGGAACTGGCCGTTTTGCGAGGGTTTCATTGCGACCGAAATGGGACGCGGCGGCTTCAAGAGCGTTGAGCTGTCGCATTATATCGGCACGGAGTCCTATGACACCTGGCCGCCGTATGTGGAGGGCGACCTTCCAGTCCTGGCGGACAGCCCAGTCGTGCATCCGGTGCTCGATCAGGAACGCTACATCAGCAGCTTGCTGAAGTACAAGGTTGGGCTGGTTGGTTACATGAACGTCAACAGCCTGTTCCACCGCAAGCTGCGACGGCTGCCGGCGGACGCTTATGTCTCGACATTGGTGCGGTCGTTTAGCCAGAAGGCGATCAGGACCATGCGCTCGCGCCACTTGCTGCCGGGCTGAAGTGGGTTAGGTCCAAGTCTTACGCGAGCCAGCTTAGATTTTCATTTGCAAAGCAGAAAGCTGCAGTTTGTGCCGTAGTCGTCGATGGTCCAGATCCCGCCGCAATCTGGTTTAGCGAGCCGGAGCGTACCTGGCTTAGAAAGGGCGGCCACCTTAGGAACAAAACGCCATTGGCGCTGCGTCAATTATGCTCCTGAACTCGGGGACCGGACAGGGCGTTGTAGCTCACCGCCATCGCGGAGTCCTTCAACAGTGATCCGTATGAGAGGCCCCAGGTATTGTTCGATCCATAGGCGCCATCGCGTACAAGCCGTTGCAACGCTTTGAGCCGTGTGCCCATGTTCACATTGGAATATATTTTCGTCCGTTCCTCGAAGATTGCTGCATACCGGCTATACCGCGCGGCGGAGGCATGTGCCCGTTCAAGCCAAGTGCCATCCAGCCTCGCGCTGGCCTGCTCCAGGATTTGCTGCCGGCTCCGTGATACCTTTGCGAGGCGATCATATTCGTCGGCGCCGATTGCCACTTTGGATTGCAGGCGTTTCCACCTGCCTTCAGGGCTCCATTGGAAGCCGACCGTGTTCTGGCCGTGCTGGCGATCGTCAACCAAGTCCACGTCCATGTAGGCAATGTGCCCGAAAACCGATGCGAGGAAGTAAACCCACATGTCATGCGCCATGGGGTTATGCGGCTCGATGGTGTCCACGGAGCCCGGCCACAAATCGGCGAACTGCACCAGGGATTTGTGGAATGTCAGCAGGAAACCTAGGCCCCAAGTGTAGGGGTGGATCGAGGCGGGAGGGTTCAACCGATTGATTTTGGCGATGTCCGCACGTCCCGTGACCGCTCCGGCTTTGTCGGTCAGCCGGGCATTGTGGTAGCACAGGAGCACGTCCGGGTTGTCGAATGCCTTTGAGACCTCCTGCAGCTTTTCCGGGTGCCACACGTCATCCTGATCGCAGAATGCGATGAGGTCACATCCGCAGATCGTCGAATTTTTTATGAAGTTGCCGCGATAGCCTAGCCGGACCTCGTTCTTGACGATCCGCACGGGAAATGGGGCGCGGCGGGCGAAATCCTCGATCAGAGCGATCGTGCCGTCGGTCGAACCGTCATCGGTGACCACCAGTTCACCCGGCAGCAGTCGTTGCTTGGCCAGGCTTTCCAACTGCTGCTCAAGGTAGGCGGCACCATTGTAGGTGGCCATGGCGATCGAGATTTCGTTCACAGAGCAGTTCGCTTCGCCTGACATGATGCGTCTACCGCCAATATGGCCGATGCGGGCTTCGAGGTCCACACGCAGCGGGGTGCGGTGCTGATTACTCGCCTGGTATTGGGGTGGCTGACACGGCTGGACTGGCCGTTGTGGGGCACGCCTACGGGCGTCGGCGCCCAGGTTGGGACGTGGATGGGCATGCTGCCGCGGGTGCGGGCCTCAGAAGCATCACTCGTTGCGCCAACTCTGGGAGGGTGGGCATTAGCTGGGTATGCATCATGCCTGCTGCCCAGCCTTGTTCGGCGGTGCCATGGCCAGCGGGACTTGAAGCAGACCGGGACCCGGGCGCAGGATGGCATGCGCCGTGTCAAAGGAAGATCTGTTGTCCGTCCATGTTGCCGAACGCTTGTCGTCAACCCGTCCACTAAGCTGCGTAACATACACAGGCGGCGGCCTTTCGACTGAATTTGCCGTGCATCGCCGTGGAACGTTGCCAGGCCGGATCCTGGCGTTTTGCTGTCGGTGTGGTTTCCACTAGTTGTGGCATGCCGCCGGTGCCTGGCTTTCATCGGCGTCGCGCCTGCCAGCCATGCAGAGACAGGAGGTTCCATCAAGTGTCCGATGCAGCGTTCTTGGCCGAAAATGATGTCCGCGTTCAAAGGCGACCCAATCAATGAAGATTGTAATCGCGCTGCCAAACTACCTGAATTGGCCTAGCGGCGGCTTTCACGTCCATTACAAGTATGCCGACTTGCTCTCGCGCAGGGGCCACGATGTCACCGTGGTGTTCCCGAGGCGGGTAGAGGAACGTGTAAGCGGGATTGAGTCGCGTCTCAAGGCGCCGTTATGGGCGTTGCGGACCCGGCTCAAGAACCGCCCGTTGGTCCCATGGTTTCCACGCGACAGCCGGGTCAAGCTGCGGCTGCTCCGTAACCTGAACGCCAGCCTACTTCCAAGTGCAGACGTGCTGATTGCCACTTCCTGGCACACCGCGGAGGCCCTTGCGGACGCACCGTCCCGCTGCGGCCGAAAGTTTTATATCGTCTACGATTATGAACATCTGATGACGGCGGATCCTTCCACGCGGCAGCGCATCGAGCGCACCTATCGGCTGTCGTTCGGCATGGTCGCGACCTCCAGCGTGGTTGCCGAAACCATACGACGCTGTGGCGGCGAGCCTCTCGCTCAAATACCCTGCGGCCTCGATTTCAATGAGTTCGGAACAGACGTGGCGTTGGAGAAACGGGATCAGTTCACCCTGGGGTTCCCTACGCGCACGGATACGCTCAAGGGCGCCGCCGACGCCGTGGAAGCCGCCACCCTGTTGCGGGAACGTTTTGGCGATAAGCTCCGCTTGACAACATTCGGCAGCCGCCGCGTTGACATGCCGGATTGGATTGAATGGGTGGACTATCCATCGCAACGCAGACTGCGCCAATTTTATAACGATCAATCAATTTTCATGTTCCCCTCCCACTTCGAGGGATGGGGACTGCCCGGTGTCGAGGCCATGGCCTGTGGAGCCGCGCTCGTTACAGCCGACAATGGCGGCTGCCGCGACTACGCCATCAATGGTGAGACGGCCATCGTCACTCCACCTCGCGAGCCAAAACAGCTTGCCGACGCTGCCGGAAGATTGATCGAGGATGATGCCCTCCGGCTCAGGTTGGCGAGGGCGGGGGAGGCGTTTGTCAAAAGGTTCACATGGGAGGATTCTATTGGGCGCTTGAGTGCCGTGCTCGGCGCTTGATGCATGCCGGGGCGGCTGAGCCGCGCCGAAGCGCTTGGCTTGTGCGCCTGGGTGGGACCATGTACTAGCCCACCCCGGCCAACACGCGGCAGAGAACCGATCGTCGGTCGTGCGGATTCAGGGTGCAAGCCCCTATACCCTCGCAAGCGCATCATGGAAGCACGAAGATCGTCCAGCATGGCACAGGAAACATGCCCCTATCCCCTTGTGCGCTTGGATGAGGGTGCTATGCGGGCGTCAACGCCGTCTGGCCTTGTGCAGTCATGCGGCTTCCATCTGCATCTCTGATCGTCCATCCCGGTTTTCGAGACCCTGGCACTTTGTGCCTGATGGGCTCGCGCCTGTGACGTTGAACTCCCTGGCTGATTGTACCCCGGCCGTTAGTATCGCAAGAGGCGGATGCGCATGAAGGTTGGCAAGGCGATATCCTGGTCGGTGTCCGGGCAGATCCTGTCGTTCGCGATCTCGTTCGGCGGCTCAATCGTGGTGGCGCGGCTGCTCACCCCGCACGACATGGGTGTCTTCGCCATCGCCATGGCCATCATCGCCGTGCTCAACACCTTGAGCGCCTTCGGTGTCGGAACCTACATCGTACGGGCTACGGAGCTGCAGGCGTCCACGTTGGATTCGGCCTTCACGCTCAACGCCCTTCTTGCCATTGGCATGGCGGCGATCATCCTCACGGCCAGCGCCGTCGAGCGGTTCCAGTTCGACAACCTGCCGGTGGCGCAGGTCCTGACCCCTCTCGCCTTTGGTCCCTTGATCGGCATCTTTGAGTTCCGCCCGGCAACCATGCTCCAGCGGGAGATGAACTTCCGGGTGCTCTCGTTGCTGAACCTTGCCAAGGGTCTCGTCGCCATGGTCGCGGTCATCAGCCTGGCCCTGAACGGTTTCGTTTACATGAGCCTGGCATACAGCAACCTTATCTCCGCCGTGTTCGGCGCCGTCTGCATAAACCTGGTCGCAGGCAAGCATGCCGGGTTCCGCCTGTCACTGTCGGAAGGGCGGGCTATGGCCGCCTTCGGGCTGAACATCATGTCGATCAACGGGGTGAACAGCCTGGCTGCGCGGCTGTCTGAAATCGTCCTAGGCAATATGCTGGGCCTTGCGGCCCTCGGCCTCTACTCACGCGCAACGAATGTCTCTACTCAAATTTTCGAAAACATCTATGGCGGCATCACGCGGGTGCTGTTTGTGCAGCTTTCCACGGATTTCCGCGAGCGGGGAGTGCTCCGCGACGCCTTCCTGCGCGGGTTCGAGATGATCACGGCGCTGATCTGGCCACTCCTGATTGGCCTGGCAATCCTGTCCCGTCCGGCGGTTTATATCTTGTATGGGGAGCGCTGGCTCGGTGCGGCGCAACCGCTTTCGCTGCTGCTGATCGCCCAGTTCGTCGTTATTTTCTACGGCATGAACTGGGAGCTGTTCGTGTTGCGCAACGAGACCGCGAAGCAGGCGCGGTATGAGGCCATCCGCGCCGTCGCGGGCGTGGCGACCTTCACCATCGGCTGCCTGTTCAGCATCTCGGCAGCCGCCGTTGGCCGCATCGCCGAAGCGTTGCTTGGTTTGGCGCTGTATCAGCCGCACATGGCAAAGATGGCGGAAACTCTGCCGGGGGAGCTGAGAAGAGCCTACCTTACGGGTGGCGCGTTGACGCTCGCGGCGGTGCTGCCGTCCTTTGTCTTGATGCTTGCTGAAGATTGGTCGCACACGACGCCGCTGGCGCTGATCGCTGGGGCGGTGTTCTTGGGCGTGATCATGTGGCTGATAGTGCTGGTCCGTTTGAAGCATCCTCTTGCCGTGGAATTGCAGGCGATTGGACGAAGGCTGGCGGTCAGGCGGAAGGGCGCCGCAGAAAGGACATCATGACGCCTGGTTGAGGTGTTTTGATGGTCTTGGCAGGTATCGCGGGCACCGCTGGCCCAGGCGGCGGTCCGACGGCACGCCGGGGCGCGGGCTGGTCGATGCGTCGGACACTCGCCCGCGTGCTCTAGCAGCGTCCTCGGCGCCCGCTCGCCCACCTTGGCGAGAACTTCCTCGTCTTGGTCTTTGCCGAAGCAGGCCAGGCGCGGCGATGGCCTGTTACGCAGCCAAGTCGCGCCTGGCCGCCTCAGTAGCCGCGGGCAATGTCGAACCGGTTCGGCAGCGGCGCCCCGTCCCGCAGTGCCCGCAGGTTCTGGAAGAAGATGTCCAGGCTGTTCGGGTTGTAGGTTTGCGGGTCGTCCGCCGACATGTGCGGCGTCATCACCAGGTTCCGGGTCGCCCATAGCCGGTGGCCCGGCGGCACCGGCTCCGGCACGAACACGTCCAGGATCGCGCCGCCCAGCGTGCCCGCGTCCAGCGCGTCGCACAGCGCGTCCTGGTCCAGCAGCGCGCCGCGGCCGATGTTCACGACGCCTGCGCCCGCCGGCAGCAGCCCGATGCGGCGGCGGTCCAGCAGGTTGCGGGTTTGCTCGGTGAGCGGGGTGGCCAGCACCACGAACTCGGCGCCGGGCAGCACCTCGTCCAGGTCGGACACCGCCACCACTCGGGCGCAGTCAGGGTGCGGCTCGGCCCGGGTGCGCACGCCCACCACCTGCATGCCGAAGCGCGCGGCCTGCCCGGCTATCGCGCCGCCCAGCGACCCCAGCCCCACCACCGCAACCGTCCGCCCCGCCAGCACCGAGGCGTGGAACGGCGCCCATCGTCCTTCACGCTGCGCCCATGCGAAGCCGGGCATCCCACCGGCCAGCATCAATAGCGCCATGATGCCGTACTCGCCGGCCCTGACGCTGTGGGCGCCGGCGTTGTTCAGCAGCGCTGCGTCTTCCGGCAGCCAATCGAACGGCTCCAGCCCGTCCAGCCCGGCACTGGAGCAGAAGATCAGCCGCAGCCGGGGCGCGTGCGCCGGGAACAGCGCCTTGACCACGTTCTTGTGCGAGATCAGCGCCTCCGCGGTTTGCATGGCCTGGGCGAAGGCTTCGGGCGTCTCGCCGAACGTCACCTCATGGCCGGCCGAGACATCCGGCGCGCGGGCGCATGCCGCATCCCACTGCTCCGGCGTGAAGGGGAAGGTGCCGGGGGTGGACTGGGTTTGGACGTGGATGCGCATGGGTGGTCCTTGTCTAGAGCCGGAGGAGCGTTGGGGGCTGCGGCCATGGAGGGACCCGGGGAGGTCCGACGCCCGGTATATGCCTGCCGGGCGAGTGGCAAAAGTAGCCTCGGTCGGCCAGCAGGAGGATGCCGGGCGCCTACGCGTCCAGGTGGTGGCCGGGGCAGCGCGGCTCCAGAACGGCGCACCCGACGATGGCGGCGCCGGTCAGGAGCAAGGGAGCGGCTAGAGCATGTCCGGCCCAAACAGCTCCCTTTGAACCGTACGAACGCTCGCGAAAACATAAGGCTGGAGCATGTTTGGTGTCTCCACTTGGACCGAACGTGCTCTAAGCGCAGGTTTGCCGCTGGCAGTGACAGGCTTGGAGGAATGGGATCGCTGCGGCGTTCGCACCGTCCTTGAATGGTTGGCCTTGTGTGGTTGGCCGCGAGGTGCAGCGGCGGGCGCCCTGCCCCGGTCAGGCCACCTGGCTGGTCAGCGCATGCAGCAGCACCGCCGCGGACTGCGCCACGTTCAGGCTCTGCACTGCCCCTGAGCCGGCGATGCGGATGCGGCGGCGGCAGGTTTCCATGGCTTCGTAGCCGACGCCGCGCTCCTCGTTGCCCAGCACCAGCGCCACCGGGCGGTCGCGCGGCAGGCTGGACAGCGGCACGGCGTCGGGAGTGAGCGTCGCGGCTACGGTGCGGTAGTACGGGTCCAGCGCCAGCAGCGCCTTGCGGAGGTTACGGGTCTTGCTGACTTCCAGGTGCTCCAGCCCGCCCTCGGCGGTGCGGTAGGCGGCGTCGGAGGGCATGGCCTGCAAGGGGGTTTCGTGCAGCACCAGGGCGCGTACGCCGAAGAACGCGGCGCTGCGGGCGATGGCGCCAAGGTTGTGCGGGTTGCCTACCCCGTCCAGGATCAGCAGCAGGGGGAACCTCGGCGGGCGCACGAAGTCCATCATGCCGATGGGACGGGCCGTGGCGATGGCGCACAGGCCGCCGTGGTGCGGGGTGCCGGCGGCGCGGTGCAGCTCATCGTCGGGGAGCAGGCGGTAGGGGCGGCGCATACGCGCCATCTCGGCGCAGAGCGGGCCGGCGGCGGCCTTGTGCTCCTCGTCGTAGAACAGGCGCACCACGTCGTCTGGGCGCCGGGCGAACAGGGCGCTGACGGCGTTCAGGCCGCAAATCCGGTCATCGGGCATCCCGGGTGCTTCCGCCCGCGGCGTGCGGCTGTCAACCTGGGGGGCCGATGCAGTTGCCTCCCATCCTGTTCCAGGATTCTCGATTTGTGGTGCTGGACAAGCCCGCCGGGGTGCCCGTGCATGCGGGGCCGCGGGGTGGGGTGAGCATCGAGGATGTGTTTCCGCAGTTGTCCCGGCGTCGGGACGGGCCTTGGCTGGCGCACCGGCTGGATGCGGACACGGCGGGGTGCCTGGTGGTGGCGCTGCGCCGGGCGGCGCTGCATGCGGCGCAGGCGGCGTTCGCCGAGGGACGGGTGCGGAAGACGTATTGGGCCGTAGTGCAGGGCCGCCCGGCGGAGGACGCGGGGACCGTGGACGCTCCGCTGCTGAAGCGCACGGCTGTTGCGGGTTGGCGCATGGTGGCTGATTCCGCCGGGCAGCCGGCTCGCACGGCGTGGCGGCTGCGTGGGGTGGGCGGCGGCCTGGCGTGGCTGGAGCTGCTGCCGCAGACCGGGCGCACGCATCAGGTCCGGGTGCATTGCGCCGTGCTGGGCTGCCCGATCCTGGGGGACCCGGTTTATGGCGGCGCGGGTGCAGGTGGGGCGGGGCGGCTGCACTTGCTGGCGCGGGCGGTCCACCTGCCGCTGGAGCCGCCGGTGCAGGCCGTGGCGGCGCCGCCGGTGCATATGCGGGCGGCACTGCGGGCTTGCGGGTGGGATGGGGGGGTTTCTTCTTCCTCTTCTTTTGGGAGAGGGTTGGGGTGAGGGGCGGGCAAGCGACACCCTTCACCGCGAGGGGCCGCGCGCCGAAGGCACCGGTGGTCTTTTGCTCCGCAGCCAAGGCCCCCTCACCCCGACCCTCTCCCGGAGGGAGAGGGAGCAGGAGCAAAGCGCCCTTTCCAGGTGGGCGCCGGCATGGCCAAGTGTGGTGCATGGTTATTGTTTTCGGGTCGATCAACTTGGATCTTGGCTTTCCGCTCGATGCCTTGCCGGCGCCGGGTGAGACGCTGCTGTGCCCTGCCCTGTTGGCGGGGCCCGGGGGGAAGGGTGGCAACCAGGCGTTGGCTGCGCGGCGGGACGGTGCCGAGGTGGCGATGGCCGGGGCGGTTGGACGGGACGGCTTTGCCGGGGCGGCGTTGGCGATGCTTGAACGGGCAGGCGTGGACTTGGCACGCGTTGCCCGTACGGACGCGGCGACCGGCTGCGCCGCCGTGCTGACCGACCCGGCTGGGCGCAACCAGATTGCCGTCGCCGCTGGCGCCAACCTGCTGGCCCGCGCGGATCAGGTCGAGAACGCGCTGCTGCATCCCGGCGCTACCCTGCTGATGCAGATGGAGTGCGACCCCGGCGAAACCGCGGCCCTGATCCGCCGCGCCCACGCCCGCGGCGCCCGGGTGCTGCTGAACCTTGCCCCGGCTGCTCCGCTGGCCGAGGACGCGTTGGCGCTGCTGGAGCTGCTGATCGTCAACGAACATGAGGCCGAGTGGCTCGGTGGCGCGAATGCCGCGGCGCTGCACCGGCGACTGGGCGTGGGCGTGGTGCGGACGATGGGCGGGGCGGGCGCGGAGTATGCGACCGACGAGGGCGCCGGGTATGCCGCCGCCGCCGCGGTGCAGGTGGTGGATACGACCGGCGCCGGGGACTGCTTTGCCGGGGTGCTGGCGGCGGCGCTGGACCGCGGCATGGGGCTGGCGGACGCGATGACGCGGGCTTGCGCCGCTGCCGCCCTGGCCTGCACCCGGCCCGGCGCCCAGGCGGCGATGCCGGACGCCGCCGAAACGAATGCGCTTTTGGCGCGCAGGGGTGCTGTGGCATAGTTGCGGCGTCACGGGAGGACACCATGAAGCGCCTCATGCCCGCTGTTCTGCTGGCCTTGCCGTTCCTGCATCAGCCCGCTGCCGCTCAGGGCCGCGCCCCGGCGCTGGACTGCAGCAATGGTCCGCAGATCGCGTTGAACGAGTGCGCCGCCGCAGACTTCCGCGCCGCCGACGCCAAGCTCAACACCGCCTACCGGGCGATCACCCGCCGCCTGACGGACGATCCCGCCCGCCGCAGCCTGGTTGAGGCCCAGCGGGCGTGGATACGCTTCCGCGACGCCGAGTGTGATTTCGACACTAAGAGTTCGGAGGGCGGCAGCATCCGGCCCTTGCTGTTCTCGGAGTGCCAGAAGCGGCTGACTGAACAGCGCACGGCCGACCTGAACGCCTATCTGAGCTGCAATCAAGACGGCTGCCCGGTGCCGCCGGCGCGGTAGGATTGCGCCGTGGGGCTAGCCGGGTGGGCCGGCGGGGAGCCGTCCCAACGACATGCGGCGTTCCGGCCGCGACGTCCCGGCAGCCGCGCCAAAATGGCCGTCATCAGCCGGTCCCAGCGACATGGGGCATTCTGGCCGCGGCATCGCCAAGCCGGCTGGCCGAAACGGCGCGGTGAAACCGGCGCCTACGGAGGCGCGGAGACGAAGGCTTGGGCACGAGGGCATGGAACAGGACGCTTGTCCTTCATGCTGCTGGCAGCACCACCTCGAACGCCGCTCCATGCGGGGATGGTGCCAACCGGACCGAGCCGCCTGCACCTGACACCAGCGCCCGCACGATCGGCAGGCCCATGCCGGTCCCGCCCGTCGCGCGGGCGGTGGTGAAGAACGGCTCGAACACCCGGGCCGCATCGGCGTTGGATACGCCGGGGCCGTCGTCTGCCACGCGCAGCACGACCTGCCCGCCTGCCGCCGACGCCGATAGGTGGACCGTGGGGTCCGGCCCGGCATGGGCGCGGACGTTGTCGAGCAGCCCGGCCAGGATGCCGTCCAGCACCTCGCTGGGCACCGCTACGTGCGCCGTAGTGGGAGATACGGTGACGCGCAGGCCGGAGGCCTCGGCGGCGGAGTGCAGCGCCGGCAGCACCGGCAGGTCGGCAGGGGTGACGGCCAGCATGTCGGCTCGCGCCAGCTCTAGGAGCCGGGCGGTTAGACGCTCTAGCCGGTGCAGCGCATCGGCGACCAGGGCCAGCAGCCGCGCGCGGTCGGCGGGGGATACGTCCGGCTCCCCGGCCAGTTCTGCCGCTCCGGCGGCGGCGGCGATGGGGGTCTTGAACTCATGGGCCACGTGGGCCGCCAGGTCGCGGACATAGGCGGCCCGGCGCTCCAGCGTTGCGGCCATGGCGGAGATGGCGGTGGACAGCGCCGCGACCTCTCGGGTGCCGGGCCGGGCCAGGGGCTGCACGGCGCGGGTTTCGCCGGCGGCGACTTGCCGCGCCTGGGCCGCGACTGCTGCGAGCGGCCGGGTCAGCAGGCGGGAAGCAGACAGGGCCAGGATGGTGCCGGTCGCCAGCACCACGGCGCCTAGCCCAGCCAGCGCCCATCGCTTGCCCCATATGGCCTGGACGATGTCCGCAGGCGTGCGGGACAGCACGACGACGGCCAGGATGCGGCCCTCCGCGATCACCGGCATTGCGACGTGGACGCGCAGCATGGCGCCGCGGCTGATGCCCTCCGGCACCCAGGTCGCCTTGTGCTCGCGGGAGCGCAGCAGGGTGACGAACTCGCCGCGCATGGCCCGGCGGACCTCCTGCAAGCCGGCCAGGCTGGCGCCGGCGTCGGTGCCGGTGGTGGCGACCACGGTGCCGTGCGCGTCGGTGATCCGCAGGGCTGCGAGCGTCACGGCCTGGGCGGCGCGCAGCACCGGGTCCAGCAG
>CAXTCI010000005.1:0-56738 GCA_964242325.1 uncultured Acetobacteraceae bacterium | reverse complement strand
CATTCCAGGCCAGGTTAGTATTCCAGACCTTAAGATGGTCGCTCGGGCTGCCGCAGAACCGGCGACTAGGCCGGACAATGCGGCCAACAGGGTCGCCGTACCACCGCCGACCATGTAACGCACGGTGCCGATGCCCGAGGCCTGGCAGGGCCCGGGACTATGTCCGGCCAGGCCGTCATTGCACCGTCCGCCAGGCGCCGGTAACCCCGCCCATGAAGTCGCGGACGGTGGCGTTGATGAACTCCAAGTCCTCCGCCTTGAAGCCCGGCGATGCCGCGACGTGGCCCTGCACGGAGGGGATCGCGACGTAGCGGCCGCCGGGGATGGCGTGAGCGGCCTCGATGGCTTCCTCAACCGGATTATACAGGTCCAGCGTGCCGGTCATCAGCAGCGCCTTGGCCTTCACCGTGGCGAGCGCGCGCAGGGGGTCGCCGCCGAACGCCGGATGCCCATCCACCAGTGTGTCGCCGACGTTGTGCCGGTCGTAGGCCCAGGTCTGGGCGATCCAGTCGTTGGCGTCGAAGCCGGAGCGCACCACGGCGTCCTCCTGCGCCTCGATCCAGGGCAGCACGTCCATCGGCGTCTTGAACTGCTGGCGCATCGCCTCCGGCGTGCGGGTGGCGAGCACCTGCAGCACGTCGGCGCGCAGCCGCCAGCCGCCCACGGGCTGTTCCGTGTAGTTGCCGTCCTTGAACGCCGGGTCGAGCATCAGGCCGCGCCGGGTCGCGTGGTTGACGGCGATGGACCAGGCGGAGGTGCGGGCCATCGGCGTCAGCGCCACCAGGGCGTCCATCATGTCGGGATGGCTCACGCCCCATTGCAGCGTCTGCATCCCGCCCATCGAGGCACCGGCGACGGCGACCAGGTGCTTGATGCCGAGGTGGTCCAGCAGCCGGCGCTGGCTTTCCACCATGTCGCGTAGGGTGAAATGCGGAAAGGCCGGGCCGTGCTGCGCCGTGCTGTTGCTGGGTGAGGTGGTGATGCCGTTGCCGATGGCGTCGGTGCGGATGACGAACAGGTGGTCGGTGTCCAGCCCCTTGCCCGGCCCGATCAGGTAGTCGATCCGGTGGTGGTTGCCGCCGATCGCCGTCACCATGAGCACCGCATTGGACTTGGCGGGGTTCAGCGTGCCGGCGGTCATGTAGGCGATGCTGAAGTCGTGGATGACCTCGCCACTTTCGAGCGGCAGGTCGCCGATGGCGTAGGTTTCGAGGCCCGGCTCGGCGCCCGGTTGGGTCGGAGCCTGGGCCTGGGCTGGAACCATCGGGATCAGTAGCGTCAGCAGCGCCGCCGCCAGGGTCAACCGTGTCATGCCCGTTTCCGCCCTTGTTCGTTGGCTGGGACGCTAGAGGTCTCGGTTGGACCCCGTCAACGCCGAGTCACGCGGACCGGGTCAGGGGGCGGCCTTGTGGTCCCAGCCGTTGCGGATGAGTTGGGTCACGGCCATCAGGGCGTCCTGCGACACCCGGCCTGCCCACAGGCATTTCAAAGCAAAGGGCGTCAAAGGAGGCCGGTAGAAAACCACGGTACCGCCGCCACCAGGATCAGCCCCAGCAGCAGCGCCCCAAGATAAGGCCAGATCCGCCGCATCGCCGCGTCCGGGCTGACCCGGCCGATGGCACAGGCCGCGTAGTATCCCACCCCGAACGGAGGGGCGAACAGCCCCACCCCCATCGCCAGCACCACCACCATCGCATAGTGCACCTCGTTGATCCCGAGCGCCCGCGCGATGGGGAACAGCAGCGGGCCGAACAGCACGATGGCCGGGATGCCCTCCAGGACGCTGCCCAGCACGATGAAGGCCACGACCGAGATTGCCATGAACCCGGCACCGCCGCCGGGCACTCCGGCCATCGCGGCGGCCAGGGCGCGGGAAAAGCCGGATTGCGTCAGCGCCCAGGCCATGCCGGTCGCAGTGCCGATGATCAGCAGGATCGCACCCGACAGGCACGCCGTTTCCACCAGCATGGGATACAGCCGGCCCCAGTCGAACCGGCGGTAGATCAACAGCCCCGCCGCGGCGGAGTAGGCAATGCCGATGGTGCTGACCTCGGTGGCCGTCGCCACGCCCTCCACGACGGCGGCACGGATCAGGAACGGCAGCACCAGCGCCGGCAACGCCACCAGCAGCGCACGCCCGACCTGCCGGGCGGTCGCCCGCCGCACCAGGGACACGTCGTCATCGCGCGACCGCCACCAGGCCACGACGCCCAGCGCCGCCGCCAGCACCAGCGCCGGGATCAGGCCGCCGGTGAACAGCCCGGCGATACTCACCCCCGTCACCGATCCGATGGTGATCAGCACCAGAGAGGGTGGGATCGTCTCGCTCATGGCGCCCGACGCCGACAGCAGCGACACCAGTTCGCCCTCGTTGGCGCCGCGGCGCTTCATCTCCGGGAACAGCACCGGGGCGACGGCGGCCATGTCGGCGGCCTTGGAGCCGGAGATGCCGCTGACGAGGTACATCGCCCCCAGCAGCACATAGGACAGCCCGCCCTTCACGTGGCCCAGCAGGCTCGCGAGGAATTCGACCATCGCCAGCGCCATGCCGGTCATCTCGATCAGCAGGCCCAGGAACACGAACAGCGGCACGGCGAGCAGGATCAGGGCGCTCATGCCCTCGTCCATGCGGGACACCACGACCGTAAGCGGCGTGCTGGTCGTGGTCGCAAGGTAGGCCAGCGTCGCCAGGCCGAAGCTGAAGCCGATCGGCACCCCCAGCAGCACGCCCGCACCGAGCAACAGCACGAAGAACAGCAGCAGGTTCCAGTTGCCCGCACCACGCAGCGCCGGGCCAAGCAAATATAGGCCGGCGCCCAGCACCAGCAGCCCGGCCACCACCAGCAGCACATCGGCCACCCGCTCCCGCAGCAGGTGCAGCAGGCAGGACGCCAGCATCAGCGCGACGCCGACCGGGATCGCCCCGGCGCGGAACATGTTGGACCAGCCCAGCGCCGGGGTCTCGATGTACCACTCGTCGGACGCATAATCGATGGCGGGCTGCAGGATCAGCAGCAGGAACAGTGCAGACGCGCCGACCGCCAGCGCCTCCGCCCGTCCCTGCCAGCGCGGCGCCATGCCAGCCACCACTGCCGTCAGCCGCATGTGCTGGCTGCGCTGCAGGGCGATCACCGCGCCCAGCATTGCCAGCCATAGGAACAGGATGCTCGCCAGCTCGTCCGTCCAAACGATGGGGCGGTGGAACACGAAGCGCGCGACGACGCCCAGGAACAGGATGCCGATCTCCGCCGCCGCCAGCAGCGCCGCGGATGCCTCGACCAGGTGGCCGAGGGCGCGCTCCGCCGCGCCGGCCCAGCCCTTCGCCGCCGACCGGGCATCCACGGCGAGGCTCATGCCCCGGTCTTCATTGCGCGGCCTTCACAATAAAGCCTTCATAGCGGTGCCTTCACGACAGGCTGCCGACCTGGCTTTCGAGGATGCCCCAGGCCTCCGGGCCATACTTGGCCTGCCAATCCCGGAAGAATCCGGCGCGCTTCAGCGTGTCGCGGAATGGCGCGGGGTCCAGGTCGTTGAACGCCAGGCCACCCGCTTGCAGCTTGCCGCGCAGCCCGGCGTTCAGCGCGGCCACATCCGCCCGCTCGTCCATCGCCGACTTGTTCAGCTCCCGCGCCACGACCTCCTGCGCCGCCGGCGGCAGCTTGTCCCAGGCGCGGCGGTTGGCCAGGAACCAGTAGCCGTCCCACATGTGGTTGGTCATCGAGCAGTATTTCTGCACCTCATAGAACTTCGCCGTCTCGATCACCGCCAGCGGGTTCTCCTGCCCGTCCACGATGCGGGTCTGCAGGGCGGAGTAGGTTTCGCTGATGTTGATGCTGGCCGGCGAGGCACCCAGCGCGCTGAACATGCTGGTCCACAGGGGGCTGACCGGCACGCGCAGCTTCACGCCGCGGAAGTCCTCCGGTGCGGTGATCGGCTTGGAGCTGGTGGTAGTCTGGCGGTAGCCGTTGTCCCAGATGCGCTCCATCGCCAGCAGGCCGCGCTTGCCGATCTCCCCGCGGACGTAGGCGCCAAGCTTGCCGTCCATCGCCGCCCAGACCTGGTCGTAGTCCTTGAAGGCGAAGCCGACGCCGTTGATGCTCGCGGGCGGCACCAGCGTGGACAGGATCAGCCCCGACATGGTGAAGAACTCGACGGCGCCGGAGCGGAGCTGGCTCAGCACGTCGGTGTCGGAGCCGAGCTGGTTATTGGGGAACACGTTGACCTCAACCCGGCCGTCCGTCGCCTGCTTGATGCGCTCCGCGGCCTCCAGCCCGCGCAGGTTCAGCGGGTGCGTCGCGGGCAGGTTGTTGGCGAACTTGTAGGTGAACTCGGCGGCATGGGCCGGGCGAGTGCGTATGGCGACCAGCGGCAAAGCCGCAGCGCCGGCCAGCAGGCAGCGGCGGGGCAAGTTGGGCATGGGGCGTCCTCCATTCGTTGCCCATCCGGGTATCGCAGTTGCCGGGGGATGGGAAGCCCGGCTTGCATCCCGGGGCGGGCGGTCCGATTTTCCCTGGCAACACGCAGGAGGACGCAATGGACACGTGCATCGTCGGCTGGGCGCACAGCCCGTTTGGCAAGCTTGAGGACCCAGATGTCGAGAGCCTGATGGACCGCGTGGCCGGCGCCGCCATCGCCGACGCAGGGATCGAGGCGTCCGAGGTGGACGGCGTGTTCGTCGGCCTGTTCAACAACGGCTTTTCCCGGCAGGACTTCCCGAGCAGCCTGCCGATGCAGGGGATCGAGGCACTGCGCTTCAAGCCCGCCACCCGGTATGAGAACGCCTGTGCCTCCGGCTCGGCGGCGATCCACGGAGCGCGGGACTTCCTGGCCGCCGGACGCGGCCGGTTCACCCTGGTGATCGGGGCGGAGAAGATGACGGCGACGCCGGGCGCCCAGGTCGGCGACAACCTGCTGGGCGCGAGCTACCGGCGGGAGGAGGGCGACATCCCCGCCGGGTTCGCCGGGGTGTTCGGGCGGATTGCGGAGCGCTACTTCCAGCGGTATGGCGACCAGTCCGATGCGTTGGCCGCGATTGCCGCGAAGAACCACAAGAACGGGGTGGACAACCCGTATGCGCAGATGCGGAAGGATCTGGGCTACGAGTTCTGCCGGACGGTCAGCGAGCGCAACCCTTATGTCGCTCCGCCCTTGAAGCGCACTGACTGCTCCCTGGTCAGCGACGGTGCGGCGGCATTGGTACTGACGGACGAGGACACCGCCCGGGGCATGGCGAAGAATGGGGGCAAGGCGGTGCGGTTCCGTGCCGCGGTCCACGTCAACGACTTCCTGCCGCTGTCCCGCCGCGATCCCACCCGGTTCGACGGTGCGGCCCGGGCCTGGAGCGGAGCGCTGGAGGCGGCCGGGCTGGGACTGGATGACCTGTCATTCGCCGAGGTGCATGACTGCTTCACCATCGCGGAGTTGCTGGCCTATGAGGCGATGGGCTTGGCGGCGCCGGGCCAAGGGGCGCGGGCGGTGCTGGACGGGACCACGGCGGCGGGCGGGCGGCTGCCGATCAACCGCAGCGGCGGGTTGAAGGCCAAGGGGCACCCGGTCGGGGCAACGGGCGTATCCATGCACGTGATCGCGGCGATGCAGCTTACGGGTCAGGCCGGGGACATGCAGTTGCCGCGGGCGGACGTGGCGGGGGTGTTCAACATGGGCGGGGCCGGGGTGGCGAACTACGTGAGCATCCTGGAGCGGCTATAACCGCCAGGACTACTATAACCGCTGGGGCTGGCGCGGGTGGCTACAAGTACTGCGCCAGGCTCATCCCCTTCTGCGCCGCCAGCAAGTGGTACGACGCCTGTAGCTGGGTTTGCAGCGCCGTCACCTGGGTCAACGTTGCGGCCAGGTCTACGTCCTCGGCTCCTGAAACCTGGGCCGTCAATGCCACTTGGGTTGCCGTAAGTTGTGACTTGCGCGTCGTCAACTCCGCCTGGTTGTTGCCCAGCGCCCCGGCCTCTGCCGACGCTGCTGTCATCGCGGAGTCCAACTGGGTGCGCACGGTCGCGGCTACCGCCGGAAGGCCCGGGCCGTCGGTGGTGGTCGCCAGCGTCGCCAGGGCCGTCATGATGTCCCGCATATAAGATCCGCTGGTCGGCGCCGCCGAAACGCTGAGCGTGTTCGCGTTGGCCAGCACGCCGACCTGCACCTGCTGCCCTTCCCCGACCTCCACCGTCGGCACCGCCGTCCCAATGGTGGTGGAGAATGGGGCTGGCGGCGTCCCGGTCAGCAGCGCCGGGATCAGCGCGGCTGCGGACGGGTCCGGAACCGGCGGGTTCGCCGTGTCCTGCCCGGCGAACACGTAGGTGTCGCCCACCTTGCTGTTCAGCAGCCCCGCCACCTGCTCCAGCGCCGTGCGCGCCTGCGCCGCCACGGCAGCTCCGGCACCCGCCATCAGTCCGTTCAGGCTGGGCATCTTGGCATAGAAGTCCGCGGCAACCTGGTTGATGGCCGTCAGCGCCGATTGCGTGACGGATAGCCGCGCCGACACGGCGTCTATGTTCGCCGACCACGTCGTCTGGTGCGCGATCTGCGGGCGCAGGTCCAGGGAGACCCGCGCCGCGGCACCCAGCCCGGCATAGGTGTTTGACACCTTGCCGGTCGCGGCCTGCTGCGTCGCCACCGACAATTGGCTCTGGATCGCCGCACTATCCTGCGCCAGCGTCGACAACAGGCCATAACCGTTGATTGTGCCCGACATGTTACTTCACGCTGTCCAAGAGAACTTGCCACATCGAGTTTGTGGCGGCGAGGACCTTGGCATTGGCGGCATATGCGCCCTGCAGCTGCACCATCGTCGCCAACTCATTGTCAACCGAAACTCCGCTGTCCGCGGCCAACCTGGTCTGCAGGGATGATTGGGCCGCAGTGTCGGTATCCAGGGTCGAGGACGCCTGCGCCGCACTTTGGGCGATGCCTGCCGTCAGCGACGACGCCTGCGCCGCCACCGACCCGCCGCCGGTGGCCAGCACGCCCCCCAGCACCGTGTTGATCAGCGCCGTGCTGCCCGCCGGCCCGGCCAGAGCGGTCCCGTCCCGCAGCATCGTTGGCGTCGCCCGCACCGCCGCCGACACCTGAATACTCTGCGCAAACCCCACCGTCCCCCCTGCCGGCACGACGCCAACGGCGTTCGTGAACAGCGGCAAACCCGCCCCCGCAAACCCCGACGCGAGCGCGGAGGCAACAGCATCCAAACCGGCCTGCACCGACGGGAGCACCTTGTCCCGCAATGCCAGGTTGGCGCCGATCTGCCCGCCGGTGAGCGCCGCCGTCACGTCCTGCCCACCCATGGTTACGAGCGGCACGGCAATGGCCGGGGTATCGGCCGCCAGCAGCGCCGTCTCGACCGCCAGCGGCCCTGACACGCCCCGCAGCGGCAGGGTCACCCCGTGCGCCACCGCCAGCATGTCCCCGTTCGACTGACGCAGGAACCGCGCGCCGGTCAGGTTCACCACCACTTGGACCTGCTGGTCCCGCGCGTCCTCCAGCCCTGCGGTGCTGACGCCCTGGGCCTGCGCCGTGATGATCTGGTCGGACAGCGCCCCGACGCTCCGCAGCGCCGCGTTGGCGGTGGCCACGTCCGCCACGATCCCGTCCTGGGCTGCCTGCCGGGCGTTGGTGATGGCGGCGCCCAGTGCGTTCACGCCGCGCGCCAGCCCGTCCGCCGCGGTGATGACCTGGTTCTGCTGGGCGCTGTTCGCCGGGTCGTTTGCCAGGGTGGAAAAGCTGTCCCGCAACGTGCCCAGCAGCCCCGGCAGGTCGTAGCCGCTGCCCGGCGTCCCGGATGCTGCGTCCAGCCCGGCCAAGGCGGTGCTTTGCACGGACTGCCCGGCCACGTCGGCGGAGGAGGCCAGAAGCTGCGTTTGCAGCGTTAGGTCGAGGTTGCGGACGGCGACGCCGGTGCGGACGCCCAGCCCCACGCCGGACTGCCCGGCGTCCTCCACGGGCAGAGACTCCCGCACGTAGCCGGGAGTGCCGGCGTTGGCGACGTTCTGCGACACCACCGCCAACTGCTTGGCAATGCTGTCCAGACCGGTCGTGGCCGCGCCCAGGGCTCCCATCAGGCTCATGGCGCCGACCTCCTAACCCTACCGCTTCATGTCGAGCGTCTGCTGCAGCATGTCGTCTGCAGTGGTGACCATCTTGGTGTTGGCGGAGTAGGCGCGCTGGGCGACGATGAGCTTGCTGAACTCGGCCGCGATGTCCACGTTGCTGCCCTCCACCGACTGGGTCACCAGGTTGCCGGCGCCATTGCTGCCGGAGCCGAGGGTGCGCGCCCCGCCGCTGTCCACCGTGGCGCTGAATGCCTGGCCATCCTGGCGCTGCAGGGCGTCGGGATTGGCGAACAAGCTCAGCGGAACCCGCGCCACGGTGCGGCTTTGCCCGTTGTCATAGTTGGCGACGATGTCCCCGTTCTGCCGGGTGGTCACGCCGCTGAAGCTACCCGGCGCGGCGCCATCCTGGGTCAAGCCCTTCAGGCTGAAGTCGGTGCCGGCATACTGCGTCAGCCCATTGCCCTGGCCGAAGGAGCCCAGGTTGAGCGTGATCGCCTGCGGGCCGGAGCCGAAGTCGGGCTTGAGGGTCAGCGTCGCCGGCGAACCCGCCGTAAAAGTGCTGCCGGCGGTGATGGTGCCGCCGGGCGGCGTTGTGGTGGTCCCAGGGACGATGTTGCCCACGTTGCTGATGGTGCCGGCAGGCGCTCCATTGGTGCCGAACGACACGTCCGCCGAGCCGAGGCTGGTGCCGTTGGGCAGCGCGACGTTCACCGTCCAGGTACTGGCGCCGGAAGCCACGGCAGGCTGCTGCGTCCAGGTCATTTGCAGCGTTTGCGCGTTGCCCAGCGCGTCGAACACCTGCAAGGGGTTCGCCACCGACGCGGTGCTGGACGGGGTGGCCGGCAGGTTGGCGACCAGCGTCGCCTGGGTCGTGGCGACTGGGCTGAACGCCGCCTGCCCGACTTGGATGGGCGCCACCTTGCTGGTGTCCACCACGCCCTTGGCGTCCGGCAGCCAGCCGTTCAGCACGCCGCCGGCGCTGTTGACGAGGTAGCCGTTGTTGTCCAGCGTAAAGTCTCCGGCCCGGGTATACTGCTGCTGCGGCGCGAAGGTACCGGTGCCGTTGCTGGCCGAAATCTCGTGGCTGACAGTGAAGAAGCCCTGGCCGGCGATCGCGAGGTCCAGGGGCTTGTTCGTCAGAGTCACGCTGCCCTGCACGTCATTCACGTAATCCGGGCGGGCGACGACCGAGCCGGACTGGTTGTTGGTGGCCGAGCTGCTGGTCAGGTAGTCCTCAAAGCTGGTGTCCACACGCTTGAAGCCGATGGTCTGGCTGTTGGCGACGTTGTCACCGATGTTGCTGAACGCGGCGGACTGGGCGGACAGCCCGCTGATTGCGGTACTCATGGCGCCGAACAGCGACATCAAAAGCCTCCTTCAAAATGAGCCCCATCGGGGTTCTGCAAGGCTATAGGCAGGAACCGTGCCAAGAGGTGAAGGAGCCTGTCCGCCTTGCCGCGTCTGGTCCAGGCATGGGCCAGGAAGGCCGACCCGGCAGCTTAGGACCGGCAGAACGTGCCGGGTACGACGCCCGGCCGGCCCGGAAACAGCGGCGCGGCGGCTGGCCCGCGGCTTGCTGATGCTCATGGCATGACGACTTCCGCCGCATCAGGCCCTCCCGCAGACCCCTTCCCTGTCCACCGGCCCGCTCCGGGCGGCGGCGGCGTGCCGCGTGGCACGCCGGCCGGCGCCGCGCAGGATTTCGCGGGGTTGCTCGCCGCTGCTGGGGGCGGCCAGACAGGAGCGCCGGTCGATGTGGGACAGCCGCAAGCCACGGGAGGAAGCGGCGCGTTGGCCTTGCCCGCACCCGGCCCGTCTTTACCCGGCCCCTCTTTGCCCGTCTCGATGATCGCAGGCCCGCTTCCACCCGGCGTACCCGTCCCGCCGGGTCTGGCGCCCAGCGCCGTGCCAGGCAAGCCGGCCGCCGCCGCAAAGGTGGACGGCGGCAAGCTGGCGCGGCGATCGGACGAGGACACCTTGGCTCCTGACCGCGCAGCAGGCCAGGATGCCGCCGCCTGCGCCGGGCCGGCGCTGCTGCCTGAAACTCCCGGCCTGGCCGGGCTGAACTGGTCCGGTCACGCCGCTTCCCCGGGAAGCCTGCCGCAGCCTGGAGCGGCGGGAGCGTCTGGCGAAGGGGCCGACGCCCTCACGATGGATGCAGCACCCACGCAAGGCGCGGGACACGGGCCGGCGGGACCCGCCAGCCCGGGCGTCCTGGCGTTCGACGCCGCCGCGGGACAGCAGGCAGGGCAGTATATCGCCGGCGCCACTCCCAATGCCGCGCCTTCTTCCGCCATCACTGGCCTCGTCGGAGCGCCTGCCCCGAGCGGTGGCCTGCGGAACGGCGGGACGCAGCCGCCGGCGGCCCCGGCCAGGCCTGGTAATCAGGATGCAACGCTCCCGGTCCCTGGCGTGCAGGTCACCGTGCCCGGCGGCATCGCCGCTCCGGGCGCTGCAAAACTTGGAATCCCCGGTGCAAGCAGCCCAGCGCTGGCCGGCGGCGCGGCTCCGGCGCAGCGGGACGACGATGTGCAATCCGCCGCAACGCTCCCGCTTGACAGCCCACGCTTGGCAGCTGCGGTCTCTAAGGCTGCCGTGCCGGCAGGCAGCGTGCAAACGGCACCGTCCGGCGCCGGGGCCGCCGAGCATGTGCCGGGCGCAGCCGAAAGCGCCGTGCCCCTGGCTGGCGGAGACCTGGCAAGCCCAGCTGCAGGGCCGGGCTTTTTGATGCCAGCCATGCCGGCGGAGGCTCCGTCGCTAGGAACGGGGGCGCCAGGAACGGGGGCGCTGGGGATGGGCGCGCTGGGAACGGGGGCGCCGGCCCCGGGCCAGGCTACCAGCCCGATGCACGCGGCTCCTTCCCTGCCGACGCCGGACCAGCTCCGCCCGGCCTTCACGGCGGCGGCGGCGGCCACGGGTCCGAGCCACGTGATCGTCCGGCTGGACCCTGCCGAGCTTGGCCGCGTGCAGGTCGGCATCCTGCGCCAGCCCGACGGACCCTCGCGGATCGAGCTTGTGGCCGAGCGGCCGGAAACTCTGCAACTGCTGATGCGCGACCAGCCCGCGCTGCACCGTGCCCTGGACCTGGCCGGGGTGCCAGCAGAGGGCCGGACGCTGCATTTCCAGGTCGGCTCTCCCGACCCCGCCCGCGATTCGGCATCCGCTCCGGCGACCCAGCCAGGGCTTGCCGGCGGCAACATGGGCGGCAGCATGAACAGCCCCGGCGGCGGCGGGTCGCAGCCGGGAAGCGGACGCGGGCAGCCGCCGGGTTGGTCCGGCTCTCCCACTCGCGGCGCCGAATCGGACACCCGCCTGCCCCCCCCCGCATTCCGGTCCCCGCATGGCCTCCGCGCCGGCGTGGACATCACCGCCTGACCAGGAGCGCCGCCATGAGCACCATAACCACTACCACCGCTGCCAGCGCCAGCCCGACCGCCGCTGCAGCCGCTCCCGCATCGGGCAACGCCCTTTCCACGCTTTCCGGCAACTTCAACGACTTCCTGAAACTGCTGATGACGCAGCTGCAGAACCAGGACCCGACTGCCCCGATGGATACCAACACCTTCACCACCCAGCTCGTGCAGTTCTCTTCCGTCGAGCAGCAGATCAACACCAACACCAGCCTGACCACGCTGATTCAGGCAACGCAGGGCGGCTCGCTGCTGCAAGCGTCGGGGATGGTGGGCAAGACGGTGCAGGCGACTTCGGACCACCTTGCCCTGCAAAACGGCGCGGGCGGGGTGGGCTTCACCCTGTCCGCGCCGCAGCAGGTCACGGTCAGCGTCGCGAACGATGCCGGTACGGTGCTGCGCACGGGGACCGTCAGCGGCGCGTCCGGGGCCAACACCTGGGCCTGGGACGGCAAGGACTCGTCTGGGCGTACCCTTCCCGACGGCTCCTATGGCGTGACGGTGACGGGGGTGGATGCGTCCGGGGCGACGCAGCCCGTGCCGTTCACGGTCAGCGGCACGGCAACCGGCGTGCAGCGCAGCAATGGCGCGCTGGCGGTTCAGTTGGGTGCACTGTCGGTAGACCTGTCGCAGGTGCAGTCGGTCGGCGGCACGCCGTAGCGGCAAATCCCGCCGACCCGGCAGGTTTTGCCGGGCTATTAACTTCCCGGTAAGCATCCGGGCGCATCGTGCCGGCATGGCACATCGGCAAGACGCTGGGGTTCAAGGCGGGGGCGTTCTGGAATGAGCGCGCTCCTCGCGGGGCTGCGCGGCTTGGGTCCGGTGCGGCTCGGCGCAATGGCGGCGGTGGCGCTGGTGTTGCTCGGTTTGCTGGGCTGGCTGGGGTTGCGCGGCGGCGACGCGCCGATGGCGCTGCTGTATGCGGACCTTGAACTGCGCGAGGCCGGGCAGGTCGTGGACCAGTTGGACCGCGCCCACATCCCCCACCAAACCGACGCTGGCGGCAGCCGCATCCTGGTCCCCGGCGACCAGGTCGCCCGCGCCCGGCTGCTGCTGGCCAAGGAAGGTTTGCCGTCCGGCGGCAGCATCGGCTACGAGATCTTCGACCGCGGCGACGCGCTGACGGCGACCGGCTTCCAGCAGAACATCAACCAGACCCGCGCGATGGAAGGGGAGCTGGCGCGGACCATACGCAGCCTGCAGGGCGTGCGCGCCGCCCGCGTCCACCTGGTGCTAGCCCGGCGGGAGCCGTTCGCACGCGACAAGCAGGAAGCGCAGGCCAGCGTGGTATTGACGATGTCCGGCGCCGCCCGGCTGGACAGCGAAGGCACCCAGGCCGTGCTGAACCTGATCGCGGCGGCCGTGCCGGGCCTGCGCCCGCAGAACATCGCGATCGTGGACAGCCGCGGCAACCTGCTGGCCCGCGCCGGGCAGCCCACCGGGCCGACGGCGACGGCGCAGTCGGCCGATGAGCTGAAGCGCGCCGGCGAACTGCGCCTGGCCCGCGCCGTGGAGGAGATGCTGGAGCGCTCGGTCGGGCCGGGCCGGGTGCGTGCCGAGGCGACGATAGACCTGGACTTCGACCAGGTGCACGAAACCCAGGAGAAGTACGACCCGGACGGCCAGGTGGTACGCAGCCAACAGAGCAACACCAACAGCAGCAAGACAACCGAGGCGGCAACCAACACCTCGGTGGCCAACAACCTGCCGAATGCCGACGCCGGCACCAACCCGTCCGGCGCGCAGGAGCAGCGGCAGGAAGAAACGACCAACTACGAGATCAGCAAGACCGTGCGGACCCTGGTGCGGGAGCAGCCGCAGCTCAAGCGGATCAGCCTTGCCGTCATGGTGGACGGCGCGGTGACGCGCGGCCCCGACGGCACGCCGGTCTGGGCGCCGCGCAGCGCGGAAGAGCTGGCGCAGATTGCCACCCTGGTCCGCAGCGCCATCGGCTTCACCGAAGCGCGCGGCGACCGGGTGGAGGTGGTGTCCATGCGCTTCGCAGGACCCGACGACGGGCAGGACGCGCTGCCGCCCACCCCTTGGCTGCAGCTGACCAAGGCCGATTGGATGCGCCTGTCGGAAACGGGGATGGTGACGCTGGCAGTGCTGCTGGCCCTGCTGTTCGTCGTGCGGCCCGTGATGCTCCGTCTCAGCCTGCAGCCGGCGGGGCTGCTGGCTGGCGCCGGCGCGGCCGGGGGGATGATGGGACAGCTTGCCGCAGGCGGCGAGGGCGACCTGATGGTGGCTGGCGGCCCGGGTGGCGCCCTGACTGGCACGGTATCAGGCCCCGGCGGCGATGCGGCGGCGCTGACCGGCCCCGGCGGTGAGGAATTGATGATGCTGGCCAACGTGGAAGGGGCGCTGCGGGCGTCGTCCGTCCGGAAGATCTCGGCCCTGGTGGACAGCCACCCACAGGAAAGCCTGGCGCTGCTGCGGAACTGGTTCGTTGAGGAGACTGAGTAGATGGCGTCGTTGAACTCGATCCGAAGCGTCACCGGAAAGCAGAAGGCGGCGATCCTGATGCTTGCTTTGGGCGAGGAGCAGAGCGCCCGGCTGATCGCCATGATGGAGGAGGACGAGATACGCGAGCTGTCCACCATCATGGCCGGCCTTGGCTCCATCAAGGCCGCCGTGATCGAGCAGGTTTGCAACGACTTCGCCGAGGAGCTGGGCCAGCAGGGCAATGTGATCGGCAGCATGGAGTCCACCGAGCGGCTGCTGATGGCCGCCCTGCCGACCGACCGCGCGATGCAGATCCTGGAGGAGATACGCGGCCCAGCCGGCCGGACGATGTGGGACAAGCTGGGCAACGTGAACGAGGCGGTGCTGGCCAACTACTTGAAGAACGAATACCCGCAAACTGTCGCGGTGGTGCTGAGTAAGATCAAGCCGGACCATGCCGGGCGGGTGCTGGCGCTGCTGCCGGACAGCTTCGGCATCGAGGTCATCATGCGGATGCTGCGCATGGAAAGCGTGCACCGGGACGTGCTGAGCGGTGTGGAGCAGACCCTGCGCAGCGAGTTCATGTCAACGCTGGCGGGCACCACGCGCCGCGACAGCCACGAGCTGATGGCCGACATCTTCAACAGCCTGGACCGTCAAACGGAGTCGCGGTTCGTGACGGCGCTGGAAGAGCGCAACCGGGACGCGGCGGACCGGATCAAGTCGTTGATGTTCACCTTCGACGACCTACGGCGGCTGACGCCGGCCAACGTGCAAATCCTGCTGCGTTCGGTGGAGAAGGACAAGCTGCCGATGGCGCTGAAGGGCGCTTCGGACGGACTGCGGGAGCTGTTCTTCGGCAACCTGTCGGAGCGGGCGGGCAAGATGCTGCGGGAAGACATCGAGATGCTCGGCCCGGTGAAGCTGCGCGACGTGGACGAGGCGCAGGCCAGCATTGTCGCCATGGCCAAGGACTTGGCGGCGCAGGGACTCATCGAGATCAGCGAAGGCAAGAACGACGAGATGGTGTCATAGGTCATGACCCTCCTGCGCGAAGCGCCCCTCCGCGACCCACTGCTTCATACGCCCGACCGCGCCGGCATTCTGTATGCCGAGGACTTCGACAGTCCGGTGCCGCCGCCGCCGCCCGAACCGGAGCCCGAGCCTGAGCCGGTCGAGCCCATCTTCTCCTCCGGTGAGATGGAGATGGCCCGGCAACTCGCCGCCGAGGCCGCGGTGGTCCGCGCCCGTATGGAATGGGAGGCGTCGGACACCCATGCCCGCACCCTGGCCCTGGGCGCCATTGCCGCTGGAGTGACGGCTGCGCAGGCCGAGGGCCGCGCCCTGGCGGAAGCTGCGGCGGACGGGACCGTACGGGTGATCCTGACGATCGCTGCAGGGCTGCTGCCGGCCTACTGCGCCGGGCATGGCGAGGCGGAGGTGCGGCGGCTGCTGGCGCATTTGATGCCTTCCCTGCAACGGGAGCCGCGCATCACCGTGCGCGTCAGCCCGGCCATTGCGGACCGGTTGCGCGCAGACCTGCTGGGCGACGACGACCTGGCGGCGCGGGTGGCCGTGACGGCCGCGCCCGGCCTGGCGCCGGGCGATGTGCGCGTGGCCTGGGCCAATGGATCGCTGGTGCGCGACGAGGCCGCCATCCATGCGGCGATGGTGGCGGCGCTGGCCGAGTTGGGGCTCGTTGACACCGAACCCGCGCCGGCGACGCCCCCCAACGACCGCCGCCGCCATCACGACGAGCGCAGCGACGACCCGGCCATGAGCTGCGAAAGACAGCACCCGGCGGCGCCCCACACAGCCATTGGCGACGGCTTACCCGAACGAACGCCAGCGCATGCCGCCACCTACAGCAGGAGCCACGCCGATGTCGAATAGCCTGGAATTGTCAGATCTCGCCGACACCACTCCACCCGACCTGGCGCCCCGCGCGCCGCGGGATCTGGAGGCGGTTTACGACATCCCCGTCACCGTTAGCGCCGTGCTGGGCAAGGCGACCATGCAGGTCAGCCAGCTGCTCAAGCTGGGACGCGGCGCGGTGGTCGAGCTGGACCGCAAGCTGGGTGAAGCCATTGATATCTATGTCAATAACCGCCTAGTCGCCCGCGGTGAGGTCGTGATGGTGGACGAGACCCGGCTTGGCGTGACGATGACCGAGATCATCAAGGGCGACCGGGCGGGATAGGGAGGACAAAGGTCATGCACGTCCTGATTGTCGGATCGTTGGGCGGGGAGTTGGGTAAGGCCGCCCGGATCGCACAGGCGCGCGGCGCGAAGCTGCACCAGGCGGACAACGACCGCTCCGCCCTGGCGCAACTGCGCGCCGACGCCCGGGTGGACCTCCTGCTGGTGGAGTTGCCGCACGACATCGCGGCACTGCTGCGGGCGATGGAGGCGGAGCGTTTCAGCGTTCCCATCGTCGCCTGCGGCACGGACGCCGATGCTCCGTCCGCGGTGCGCGCCATCCAGGACGGGGCGCGCGAGTTCCTGCCGCTGCCGCCCGACCCCGACCTGATCGCCGCCATCCTGGAGGCCGCGTCCGGCGAAACCCATGCGATGATAGCGCGCGATCCGGCGATGCTGGCCGCCGTGCGCCGGGCCGAGCAGGTGGCGGCAAGCGAGGCCAGCATCCTGATCACCGGCGAAAGCGGCACCGGCAAGGAGGTGCTGGCCCGGCACATCCATCGCCGCAGCCGCCGCGCCGCCGGGCCGTTCATCGCGCTGAACTGCGCGGCGATCCCCGAGAACCTGCTGGAATCCGAGATGTTCGGGCATGAGCGCGGCGCGTTCAGCGGCGCCGTCGCCCGCCGTGTTGGCAAGTTCGAGTCGGCTGAGGGCGGAACGCTGCTGCTGGACGAGATCAGCGAAATGGACGTGCGCCTGCAGGCCAAGCTGCTGCGGGTGATCCAGGAGCGGGAGATCGACCGGCTGGGCGGCAGCGCGCCGGTGCGGGTCAACGTGCGCATCCTCGCGACCAGCAACCGGGACCTGCCGGTGGAGGTCGCGGCTGGGCGGTTCCGGGACGACCTTTATTTCCGGCTGAACGTGGTCAGCCTGCGTATCCCCTCGCTGCGGGAGAGGCCCGGCGACGTGGCGGCGCTGGCGGACCATTATGCCCGGCGCTACGCCGATGTGAACGGCCTGCGGCTGCGTCCCTTGTCGGCTGCCGCCCATGCGCGGCTGCTGGCGCATGGCTGGCGCGGCAACGTCCGCGAGTTGGAGAACACCATCCACCGTGCGGTGCTGCTGTCCAGCGGCATGGAGATCGGTGCGGAGGCCATCGAGCTGACGCCCACCCCGGGCGGTGCCCCCGTGCGGTCGGGTGAGGGTGCGGGCGGCATCGCCGGGCTGGTGGGCCGGAAGATGGATGAGGTGGAGCGCGACCTGATCCTGGAAACGCTCAGCCACACCCTCGGCAACCGGACGCACGCCGCGACCATCCTGGGCATCAGCATACGTGCGCTGCGCAACAAGCTGCGGGACTATGCGCAATCGGGCGCGGCGGTGACGCCGCCCAACGCGATGCACATGGCCTAGCGCCGTGACGCTCAGCCCCGCACTGCTCAAGCTGCGCGATCAGGCGCGCCGCTTCATCCCTGGTACGGACGTGGGCCTGGCGCTGGGCATGGTGGCGCTGCTGGCGGTGCTGGTGGTGCCGCTGCCGTCGGTGCTGCTGGACATGGGGCTGGCGATATCGCTGACCACGTCGGTGCTGGTGCTGATGGTGGCGATGTTCCTGCAGCGTCCGCTCGACTTCACCAGCTTCCCGACGCTGCTGCTGCTGACGACCCTGCTGCGCTTGTCGCTGAACGTCGCCACCACGCGGCTGATCCTGTCGCACGGCAACGAGGGCGCGGCCGCGGCGGGCCACGTGGTGCAGGCGTTCGGCGGCTTCCTGATGGGTGGAGACGTCGTAATCGGCGTGATCCTGTTCGCGATCCTGCTAGTCGTGAACTTTATGGTCATCACCAAGGGATCGGGGCGTATCGCCGAGGTCGCGGCGCGGTTCAGCCTGGACGCCATGCCGGGCAAGCAGATGGCGATAGACGCCGACCTGTCGTCCGGCCTGATCAACGAGGCCAAGGCGAAGCTGCGCCGGCGGGAGCTGGAGGAGGAAAGCGGCTTCTATGGCGCCATGGATGGCGCCGCGAAGTTCGTGCGCGGGGATGCGATCGCCGGGCTGCTGATTACCGTCATCAACATCATTGGCGGCCTCGCCATCGGGCTGCTGCGGCACGGGATGCCGTTCAGCGAGGCGGCGGCGACCTTCACGACGCTGACGGTCGGCGACGGGCTGGTGTCGCAGATCCCGGCGCTGCTGGTTTCGACCGCCGCCGGCATCGTCGTGACCAAAGGCGGAGTGGAGGGACCGGCTGACGCCGCCCTGATGCGGCAGTTGGGTGGCAGCCCCAAGCCGCTGGCGCTGGCCGGCGGTGCAGCGGCGGTGCTGGCGCTGATGCCAGGCTTGCCGGCCCTGCCCTTCCTTGCCTTGTCCGCCCTGGCCTGCGGCGGCGCGTGGATGCGCTGGAAGCACCCACCCACGACCGCGGCGGAGGACGTCCCGACGGCGCCCACGGAGGCGCCAATCACCGATGCCCTGCGCATTGACAGCATCCGGCTGGAACTCGGGTTTGGGTTGCTGATCCTGGCCGGCGGCGACACGCCGCGGCTGACCGAGCAGATCAAGGCGCTGCGACGCTCCATCGCGGCGGAGATGGGTTTCGTGCTGCCGCCCGTCCGCATCCAGGACAACATGGCGCTGGGCGCGGACCAGTATGCGGTCCGGATCAAGGAGGTGGAAGCCGCGAAAGGGGAGTTGCGCCCGGCCATGCTGCTGGCGATGGACCCGGCCGGCGGCATCCCGGACCTGCCGGGGGAGCGGACGATGGAACCCGCCTTCGGCCTGCCCGCCCTGTGGATCAGCGAGGACCGGCGCGAGGAGGCGATATTCCGCGGCTGCACCGTCGTGGACCCGGCGAGCGTGCTGACCACCCACCTGACCGAGGTTGTGCGGGACTGCATGGCGGAGCTGCTGTCCTATGCCGAAACCGCCAAGCTGCTGGACGATCTGCCGCGGGAGCAGCAGCGGCTGGTGTCGGACCTGGTGCCCTCGCAACTCTCGATCGGCAGCATCCAGCGCGTGCTGCAGATGCTGCTGGCCGAGCGGGTGTCCCTGCGCGACCTGCCGACCATCCTGGAGGGCATCGGCGAGGCCACTGCCAGCGGATTGCGCGCCACCGCCGCCCTCACCGCCCACGTCCGTAGCCGCCTGGCCCGGCAGATCAGCGACAGCCATCTCGGCCCCGCCGGCTACATCCCGCTGGTGACGCTGTCTGCAGAATGGGAGGCCGCCTTCGCCGACGCCCTGGTCGGCCCGCCGGAGGACCGGCAGCTCGCCATCGCCCCGTCGCGCCTGGGCGACTTCATGCAGCGGTTCCGGGTGGTGTTCGAGGCGGCGGTGAGCGCCGGAGAAGCGCCGGTGCTGCTGTGCTCCGGCGGCATACGCTCCCACGTCCGCGCCATTGTGGAGCGGCTGCGGCCGGCGACGCCGGTGCTGTCCCAGGCGGAAATCTTCCCTCGGGCCCGCATCCGGACGGTGGGCACACTTTAACGGGTGGTGGCGAATCCCGGCGGAGCGCCCATCTTTCGTGGGCAATGTCCGAAGCTCAGCAACAGCCTGCCCCGTTCCGCCTATGGGCGCCCAAGCGCGTCCTGGTCACGCCGTCCGCCCTGCAATGGGAGCATGGCGAGGCCATCGTCTCGCGAGCGGCGGCGCTGGGCGCGGAGGTGGTCCGGCTGACAGCGGACCGGCTGACCGGGCTGCCGCCGAAGTATGCGGACGCCAAGGGCACGCTCGCCGTCATCACCGCGTCGCCCAGCAAGCGGAAGCTGCAACCGATCCCGCCCAGCGCCGATTGGCGGTTCGACCTGGCCGAGGGATGCCCGGCACATTGCCAGTATTGCTACCTCGCGGGATCGCTGGCCGGGCCGCCGATCACGCGCGCCTACGCCAACTTGCCGGAAATCCTGGACGGCTTGGCTGCCGCGGTTGGCCAGGGCAGCATCACCTCCCGCCAGGCCGCGCGCCAGGCGGAGGGCACGACGTTCGAGGCTGGGTGCTACACAGACCCGCTGGGGATCGAACACCTGACGGGGTCCCTGGAGGCCTGCGTCAGGCATTTCGGCCAGTGGGACGCTCCAGTGCAGCTTCGCTTCACCACCAAGTTCGACGGCGTCGGCCCGCTGCTGGATATCGCCCATAACCGGCGCACCCGCATCCGCTTCTCCGTCAACGCCCGCGGTGCCGAGCGGTATGAGGGCGGCACGGCCCGGATGGCGCAGCGCCTGGCCGCGTTGCGGCAGGTGGCGATGGCTGGCTACCCGGTCGGGCTGACGATTGCGCCGATCATGCCGGTGCTGGATTGGCGAGACGGCTATGACCGGCTGATCGAGGATGCGGCGGCGGCAGTTGCCGGCGTGCCGGACCTGGACCTGACGGCGGAGCTGATCACCCACCGCTTTACGCCGGGTTCGAAGGAGGTTTTGCAGGGCTGGTATCCCGGCAGCAGCCTGGAAATGGACGAGGGGCAGCGCAGCCGTAAGACGACCAAGTTCGGCTCGACCAAGTGGGTGTTCACACGTGAGGTTATGCGCGACCTGCGGACCCATCTTGAGCACCGCATCGCCGAACGCTTGCCGATGGCACGGGTGTTATATTGGACGTAGGGCACCTGCCCGCTGCTCCCTCTTCCTTCGGGAGAAGGTCGGAGTAAGGGAAGCAACCGGCGTAAATACGGCCTTGTAAAAGGAAAGAGCCTGCCCTGACTATAGTCGGCGCTTGTCATTTCCCTCACCCCGACCCTTTCCCGGGGGAAAGGGAGAAGAAGGTGCAGCATTAATCACTTACTAGGCGCCGGCTCGTATCCTGCTCCCCATGCGCCTCAAGCTGTTCCGGGCACCCACGGTGAGTTTGGCCATCACGCAGGTGCGGCGTGAGTTGGGCGCCGACGCGCTGATCCTATCCACCCGCCGCGTGCAGGACGGCGTAGAGGTCACAGCAGCGCTGGAAGGAGACGCCGCCCCGCCGCCTGCCCCGCCTGCGCCTATCGCCCCGCCCACCCAGTCCCGCCTCGCCTGGCACGGCGTGCCTCCCGAGCTGCAAGCGCGGCTGGAGGCAGGTCCACTGGAAGACATGCTGGCGGCTACCCTCCGCTTCGGCGCATTGCCGCTCGGCCCCGGCGCCCCGCCGTTGCTGCTGACCGGTCCGCCCGGCGCTGGCAAGACCTTGACCACCGCCCGCCTGGCTACTCGCCTGACCCTGGCCGGCACCCCGCCGCTGGTGGTGACTGCCGATGGTCGCCGTGCCGGCGCTGCCGAGCAGTTGGCGGCCTTCACCCGCGTGCTCGGCCTGCCGCTGCTGGTCGCGGATGAGCCGGTGGCCCTGTCCCGAGCCCTGGCCCGACGGGAACGCGGGGCGCCGGCGCTGATCGACTCCGCCGGCCTTGATCCCTTTGACCCGCATGAGCGGGAAGAACTGGCCGGGTTGGCCGGGGCCGCCGGTGCGACCCTGGTGCTGGTGCTGCCGGCCGGCTTGGACCCAGCCGAGTCCGCGGACCTGGCCGGCGCATTTGCGGAGGCAGGCACGACGCTGCTGGTGCCGACTCGGCTGGACTTGGCCCGGCGGCTGGGCGGTATTCTGGCTTCCGCCGCAACCGGACACATGCTGACCGAGGCCGGGGTCGGCCCTGGCGCCGCGGACGGGCTGCGCCCCCTGACCCCTGCCGCCCTTGCGGAGCGGCTGATGACCGCGCCGGGCTATCCCCAACACCTCCGGAATTCCGCATGACGATCCAAGCCGCCAACCGCCCTCCTGCAGCCACCCCGGCCCACCCGCCGCCGCTGGGACGGACGGTCGCGATCGCGTCCGGCAAGGGCGGCGTCGGCAAAACCTGGTTCGCCACCACGCTGGCCCATGCCCTGGCCCGTCACGGACGGCGGGTGCTGTTGTTCGACGCCGACCTGGGACTGGCCAACATAGACATCCAGCTGGGGCTGACTCCCCGGCACGACCTAGGGGCCGTCGCCGCTGGAACCGTGACGATGGCGCAGGCGGTCGAGCGGTTCACGGCGGGCGGTTTCGACATACTGGCCGGCAGCAGCGGCTCGGGCGCGCTGTCCGCCCTGGACGCCCCAGGGGTCGAGCGGCTGTTGGCGGCGTTGGCAACCATAGCTGCCGGCTATGACAACGTGCTGCTGGATCTCGGCGCCGGCTTGGACCGTGCGGTCCGACGCATGTCGGCCTGGGCGGACACTCTCCTGGTGGTCACGACGGAGGAGCCGACGAGCCTGACCGACGCCTATGCCGCGCTTAAACTGCACGCCGCCGACCGGGTTGGTGGTGACGCACGGCTGGTCGTGAACCAGATCACCAGCCCTGCTGCTGGAGAGCGTACGGCGGCGACCCTGAGGCGGGCCTGCACGGCCTTCCTGGGCCGTGCGCCGGCGCTGGCAGGGTATGTGCGCCGGGATCCCCATGTTGCCGACGCCATACGCCGACAAACACCGTTGCTGATCCGTCACCCAAACTGCAATGCCAGCCAGGACGTGGAAGCTATCGCGGCCAGCCTGCTAGGCACGTAGCACTTTGCAACACGGATCGGCCACGGTGCAGGGTGTCAACCCACGCTTGCATCCCTATTTCAGCCACACGCGCCGGTCAGGCCGCGGCGCCGGAGGCTGCATGGTCCAAATCCATCAAAACCGAGACCTGCGGGTTGACCTGTTCCGCGGGATCGCCCTCTGGTGGATTTTCGTGGATCATATCCCGGCCAACTGGATCGCGCAGTTCAGCTTGCGGAACTTCGCGTTGTGCGATGCGACCGAAATCTTCGTGCTGCTCGCGGGTTATGCCGCCGGGCTGGCCTATGGCCGCAGCATGGACAAGCACGGTTGGCTGTTCGCCGGTGCGGACGTGATGAAGCGGGCGTGGACGCTGTATATCGCCCATATTTTCCTGTTCGTGGTTTTTAGCGCCCAGGTGTCCTACTCTGCCAATGCGCTGGACCGGTCGGAGTACCTGGACGAGATCCATCTGGATGTGCTGGCGGAAGCGCCGTATCGCGCCATGCTGGAAGCGTTGAAGCTGAGCTTCCAGCCGGCCTACCTCAACATACTGCCGATGTATGTGGCGTTGCTGACCTGGTTCGCGCTGTTGCTGCCGTTGTTGCGGCGGCCCCTGGTGCTGTTCCTGCTGTCTGCCAGCGTCTACACAACGATGCGGGTGACAGGCATCAATTTCCCGTCCTGGACCGGCGGCGGCTGGTACTTCAACCCCATCGCTTGGCAGTTCCTGTTTGTCATCGGCGCCATCCTGGCCTACGCGCCACCACGGCCGCGCGTGGCGCCGTGGGTGCTGGACAGCTTGGCGATCATCATCCTGGCTGTTGGACTGATATTGCTGTGGGCAGTGTGGCCTTACCCGGATGTTGAAGCGCGGGTGCTCGCCACCGCGGCACGGGCCTTGATCTCGGTGGACAAGGAAGGCCTGCATCCCATGCGGCTACTGTCCATCATGGCGCTCGCCTGGTTGGTATCGCGGACGGTGGCAAAGGATGCGGCATGGCTGCACTCCGCCTGGGTACGGCCTTTTATCGTCTGCGGCCAGCATTCGCTGCCGGTGTTCTGCGTCGGCATCTTCCTGTCCTTCCTGGCGCGGCTCGCGATGGAGGAGATGGATGGCTGGGTGGTTATGGCCGTTGTCAACCTGCTAGGCACCATGGGATTGTTTGGCGTCGGCGCGTTAGCTTCGTGGTACAAGTCTAAAGGCCGACCGGTGCGGTCGGACTTGCCCGAAACCCACCGTGCTGGTAACGCACAGGTGACATGATGAGAACGCTGGTTCGACTCGCTCTTGCTGTTGGCTCCTTGCTGCTGCCGCAGCCTGGGCGGGCTGCCATCCCGACCAATCCCTGTCCCCTCACCGACGAGGGAGTCAGTGCGGCCGGAGACTTGGTGCATGTCGGCGAACAGTTAAAAGCGGCCAAGCACCTGGATGTGTTGGCTATCGGCTCGGCGACGATGTTCGGTCCAGAGGCAAGCCTGACGCCGGGCACCATCACCAGCCAGTCGCTCAGTTCCTTCGTCAACCCAGTCGCTCCCGCCGTTGCGACGCTGAGCCAACCGGCGTCCGAGCGCGCATTCCCGTTGCAAATGGCCAAGCAGCTTCGCACCCTAATACCCGGCCTGAACGTTGATGTGACAGTGCGCGGCGGCCGCGGCATGCTGGCGTCCGAGATGCTGGATCTGCTGCGCAAGGAATTGGCCGCCAAGCATTATGATTTGGTGATCTGGCAAACTGGGACGGTTGAAGCTGTGCGGAATTTGCCGCCAGGGGAGTTTGGGCAGACCTTGTCGGAAGGCGCCCAGGCGGTACTGGATGCAGGTGCCGACCTCGTACTGGTGGACCCGCAATACAGTCGGTTCCTACAGACAAATTCTAACCTCGACCCGTATTTCCAGGCGTTGCAGCAGGTGTCCGCTATGCCCGGCGTCATCCTATTCCGCCGTTTCGACCTTATGCGCGGGTGGGCGAATGATGGCGGCTTGGACCTGGAGCGCACGGGGCGGTCCGACCGGGAAAAGGCCGTCGTCACCTTGCACGCCTGTTTGGGGCAGCACTTGGCCCGCTTGGTGGCGTCCTCGATACGCGGGTAACCTCGGCGCCACAAACGGCCGGTAATGTACGTATGTAAGCCATGTCGGGGAACCTACAGGCAAATATGGCATTGCAACGTAATGGCACTGAGCATTGCCCTGGTGGAGACAACTATGCGGACCGAACACCAGACGGCCCTTGATGTATGGCTGCGCGGAGTGTTGATGCATGAGTTCGGGGGAGCCGAAGGAGAAGCGTTGCCAGAAGAACTGCTGCAGTTGCTGCCGCAGGATGAGGATAACGGCACTTCCTAGGGGCTGGAGCCGATTTGGGTTCCACTGGTAGGGGCAGACACGGTAGTCTCTCCGGATACCATTCGTGCAGGCCCACTATGAACCCGTCTTCCACCGTACTACGTCCAAATTCCCCGGCCGCCCGGGACGTTGCTCACGCGCTGCATCCCTATACCGAGTTGGTAGCGCATCAGACGAACGGCCCCATGATCATCACTCGCGGCGAAGGCGTCCGTGTATGGGACGATGCCGGGCGGGATTACATCGAGAGTGTCGCCGGGCTATGGTGCGCAAGCCTGGGTTTTAGCAACGAACGGCTGGCCCGTGCCGCATATGACCAGATGCGTATCCTGCCGTTCTATCACGCCTTTACCGCCAAGTCGCATACGCCGTTGATCGACCTGAGCGAAATGCTGATCGCCAGGGCGCCGGTTCCGATGAGCAAGGTGTTCCTGGCTAACTCGGGATCCGAGGCCAATGACTCCGCGGTAAAGATGATCTGGTATTATAACAACGCCCTGGGACGCCCGCAGAAGAAGAAGATAATCGGCCGAATCAAGGGATATCATGGGGTTACGGTCGCCTCCGCGTCTCTGACCGGGCTTCCCTACAATCATCGCAGCTTTGACCTGCCATTGCCGGGCTTCATCCATACGATGACGCCGCACTACTACCACCAGGGCTTGCCCGGTGAATCCGAGGACGCGTTCGCCACCCGCTGCGCGGACGAACTGGACAAGCTGATCGTCGCCGAGGGACCGGACACGGTGGCGGCAATGTTCGCCGAGCCGATCATGGGTGCGGGCGGCGTGATCGTGCCGCCCCTCGGCTACTTTGAGAAGATACAGGCCGTTCTGCGCCGCCACGACGTACTGCTGGTGGCGGACGAGGTCATCTGCGGCTTCGGCCGCACCGGCAACTATTGGGGCAGCCAGACCGTCGGCTTGGAACCGGACATCTTGACCTGTGCCAAGGCGCTGTCAGCCGCCTATCTGCCGATCTCCGCCGTTATGGTGACGGAGCGAGTGTTTCAGGCTTTGGCGCGGGAAAGCGCTGAGATTGGCACCTTCGGCCATGGCTACACATACAGTGGGCATCCCGTGCCAGCGGCCGTCGCGGTTGAGGCATTGAAGATCTATGACGAGACCAATCTGGTGGACCATGTGCGGACAGTCGGTCCGTATATGCAATCCGAGTTGCATCGCCGCTTCGCCAGGCACGAACTGGTTGGTGAGGTTCGTGGCGTTGGCCTGATCGCCGCCGTCGAATTGGTCGAGGACAAGGAGGCCCGCCGCAACTTCGATCCCAAGCGCAAGATGGCCGCCCGCCTGACCAAACTGTGCGAGGCGCACGGCGTAATCGCCCGCGGGCTGCCCGGCGACAGCCTGGCGTTCAGCCCACCGCTGATCATCACCGAAGCGGAGGTCACCGAGATGCTGGACAGGGTCAGCGCCGCGTTGGACGAACTGACGATGCAGGTGCACCGGGAGGGGTTAGCCGCGGCGTAGGTGTCAGCGATCGTTGGCAGGCCGCGCTGCCGGCAGGCCAGTGCCGGCGAAGGCTGGGAAGCGTGATGTCGATCTCGCTTCCTAGGTCATCGCAGGCGGGTGCATTGCCACGTTTATGAACTAGCTCACCCGGCTAATCGTGTAGTCGGCCACATCCATTAGCGCCCGACGGATGGAACTGTCGGGGAAAACCTCAAGAGCCGCCTTGGCACCCGCGACAAACCGCGCAGCACCATCCAGTGTCGTTTTGATTGCGCCGCTGCGGGCCATCAGGCGCATGGCCCGTTCCAAGTCGGAGTCGCGCTGGTCGCTGGCCTCGATGGTGCGGACCCAGAACGCCCGTTCCTCCTCGTCAGCGGCCTGGTAGGCGGCCAGAACCGGCAGGGTAATCTTACCCTCGCGAAAATCGTCCCCCACGGTCTTACCCAGCGTCATCTGGTCGGCCGCATAGTCCAGCGCGTCGTCCACAAGTTGGAAGGCGATGCCAAGGTTCATGCCGTAGTCGCGCAGCGCTTGTTCCTCCCCTGGAGGGCGGTCAGCGACTACGGCACCAACTTGGCAGGCCGCGGCGAACAGGGCGGCGGTCTTGCCACGCACCACGTCGAGATATCGCTCCTCCGAGGTGGACAGGTCGTTCTGCGTGACGAGCTGCAGCACCTCGCCTTCAGCGATGGTCGCGGCCGCGTGGGACAAGATGCCCAGCACCTTCAGCGACCCATCCTCGACCATAAGCTCGAAGCTGCGAGCGAACAGGAAGTCGCCTACCAGCACAGACGCCTTGTTGCCAAACACGGCATTGGCACTGCTCAGGCCGCGGCGCAACAGGGACTCGTCCACCACGTCGTCGTGCAGCAGGGTTGCGGTATGGATGAACTCGACGCAGGCGGCTAGGTGGACGTGGCGAGTACCAGAGTAGCCGCATAGCTGCGCAGCCGCGAGCGTCAGCAACGGGCGAAGCCGCTTGCCGCCAGCAGCCACAATGTGGGCAGCCAATTGCGGGATTAGTGCCACCGGGCTGTCCATCCGGGCGACGATGGTGCGGTTGCACGCCTGCAAGTCAGGCCCAACGAGCGTTACCAGCGCCTGCAAAGCGTCGGACACGATTTCGTCATCATGGCTGGTGCCGGGTATTAGGGGTGTGGTGGTGACAACGCCCAAACTGGACTCCCGACCTGTTCGCGCCGCGCCCGGCATCTCCGGCAACGGCGTCCCGACTCCTGCAAGCCGGCATGCACCATATCGGCGGCCTGGAAAATGGGTCAAGGCAAGGTCCGACGGCTCGCGCACTGCATTGGCCGACGCGGCGGCGTGTGCGACACCGGGATCATGCGCACCGTGCTGCTGTCCAACGACCCCGTCCGCCTCAGTTTCCTTGCGGCACTGCTGCGGGATGCCGGGATCGAGACCGTGCTGCTGGACTCGCACGTAAGTTCTGTTGAGGGGAGCATCGGCGCCATCCCCCGGCGTTTGGCGGTGCTACCCGAGGACGAGGCCCAAGCCCGGCGCGTCCTGCAGGAGGCCGGCGAGCGATAGTGGACACGACGGACGGCACCCTGCTGGACGGGCGTGTGCTGTATCGCCAACCCGCACATGGCCACCGCACAGGGATTGAGCCGGTATTCTTGGCTGCGGCAGTCCCTGCATGCCCTGGCGACCGGGTGTTGGAGGCTGGGCTGGGCGCCGGCGCCGGGCTGCTGTGCCTGGCGGCGCGTGTGCCGGGGCTGCTGGGCACAGGGGTCGAGTTGGACCCAGAGACCGCTGCGTTGGCACGGTGCAACCTGCGGAATAACGGCCTGCTGGACTGGCCGGTGCTTGAGATGGACGTGCTGATGCTGCGGACGCCGGGGGCGTTCACGCACGCCTTTGCCAATCCACCCTGGCATGATCCAGCTGGCACCCCGTCCCCGGACCAGCGGCGGCTGCTTGCTAAGCGGGATGCTGGCGCCGGCCTGGAAGGCTGGGCGTCGGCGCTGGCCAACGCGGTACGGCCCGGCGGCACTGTGACGCTGGTGGTCCCCGGTGCTTCCGCCGCGCGTGCTTTGCGCGCGCTGCATGACGCGGGATGCGGCGGACTTGTTCTGGCTCCATTGTGGCCAAAGCCCGGGCGTGACGCGCGATTGGCAATTGTGCGGGGCTATCGGGGAAGCCGGACCCCGGACCGGGTTGCACCGGGATTGGTGCTTCACCGCGACAACGGCGGATTTACAACCGACGCCGATGCAGTGTTACGGGAAGGCAACCCTTTACGCCTCTAGGGTTTCATCCACGGGCTGCGTCGCTGCTGCCCGGCGTTCGGGCGGTCAGTCCTCGGTGTCGGGGTGACGAAGGTGCCAAAGCCGCTCGTGGGCGGCAACCAGGCTTTCGATGCTGCGGCGGCGGTTGCTGTCCGGGTTAGGGGTCCGACGGCTCAACATCATCTCCAGCGTTCCGAGCAACTGCTCAGCAACCTCAAGGTCGGAGGTGTCACAGGCATGGTGGAAGGCAACGAGCACCTTGTCCGACAAGCGGCGGGTATGCCGGGGGATACCATGGTTGGAACCCTCGCGGACCGAGACATCGTCCTTGTCACCCACTTCGCTCATTGTCTTACCAAAACTACTTTCCACAGTTTGCCTCGATCCGCCTCGTAACCGACATAGACTAGACTATGACGGCCTGTCGAGGACCATGCGTCGCAAAATTTTACATGTTGCATGATGCTAAAGCGAGAAAATTTTGCTGCGTATGGAAGCATGAAGGCGGTTGTGCCAGCGATTCCAAAGCGAACCGCCGTTAGCAGGCCTAAGCAGACTTGTGGCTTGTCACACAGTTGGCCTGCGGCCGTACCAGTCCGCGAACGCCTGCTTAGCGTTTCATATGTGTGCAAAAAACCCTCTGGCGGTTTGCTTAGGGCCGCACTGCCCAGACCCTGCGCTGGCGCTAAACCTGAATCGCGCCCTGCGGCTGCTCGGTGGCGAAGACGTCGTCGGCGAACGCCTCCTCCCAAGAGCCCTGGGTGCTGGCTCGGCTGTACTCGGTAGAGCGGTTTTCGAAGAAATTGGCGTGCTCGACCGCGTTCAGCATGTCGTCCAGCCAGGACAGCGGATTCTCCTCGACGTGATACAACTCGTCCAGGCCCAACTGGATCAAGCGGCGGTCGGCGATGTAACGGATATACTGCTTCACGTCGGCGGGGTTCATGCCCTCGATGGGTCCCTGCTCGAACGCGAGGTCGATGAAGGCGTCCTCATGCACGACGATCGTGGCGCAGACGTCGGTGATCTCCCCCTTGAGATCCGCGGTCCAGATCTCTGGGTTTTCCTGCACGAAGGTGCGGAACAGGCGGATGACGGACAGGCAGTGCAGCGTCTCATCCCGCACCGACCAGGACACGATCTGGCCCATGCCCTTCATCTTGTTGTGCCGTGGGAAGTTCAGCAGGATGGCGAACGAGGCAAAGAGCTGCAGCCCCTCGGTGAAGGCGCCAAAGGCCGCCAAGGTCTTGGCGATCTCATGCTTGCTGTCCACGCGGAAGGACTGCATGTAGTCGTACTTGTCCTTCATCTCCTTATACTTGAGGAACGCCGTGTATTCGATCTCCGGCATCCCGATGGTGTCGAGGAGGTGGCTGTAGGCGGCGACATGGATCGTCTCGATGTTGCTGAAGGCGGACAGCATCATCAGCACTTCGGTCGGTTTGAACACCTGGCTGTAGTGCTTCATGTAGCAGTTGTTCACCTCGACATCCGCCTGGGTGAAGAAGCGGAAGATCTGCGTGAGCAGGTTGCGCTCGGCGTCGGACAGGTTCCTGTGCCAATCCTTCACGTCGTCGGCGAGCGGAACCTCCTCCGGCAACCAATGCACGCGCTGCTGGGTGAGCCACGCCTCGTAGGCCCACGGGTAGCGGAACGGCTTGTAGACCGGGTTCTCGGTCAGCAGGTCCAGCACGGGCTGGCCGGGCTGGTCGCGTGGGGGGATCATGCCGTCCATGGTGCTCTCCTGCTGGGACCCGGCGCCTACTGGCAGGCCAGGCATTCCTCGTAGTTGTTCGGCTTGGCCGCTCCCGCGAGCGACATGCGCCCGGCGTCGCTCGGCGCCGCAGTCGCCATCTCGTCGGGGCGGACCGCCTTCTCGCTGACGCTGTCCGCGCGCTGGATGCTCAGGCTGCGGCAGTAATACAGGCTTTTTACACCGCGCTTCCACGCCATGAAGTGGATCTGGTGCAGGTCCCGCTTGTGGATGTTGGCCGGCAGGAACAGGTTCACCGACTGGCTTTGGCAGACATACGGCGTGCGGTCCGCCGCATGTTCCACCACCCACCGCTGGTCCAGCTCGAACGCGGTGCGGTAGACCGCTTTTTCCTGTAGGGTCAGGAAGTCCAGGTGCTGCACGCTTCCCTTGTTGAGGGTGATGCTGGACCAGATGGCGTCGGTGTCCCTGCCCTTCTCAGCCAGGAGCTGCTGCAAGTGCCGGTTGCGGACGCTGAAGCTGCCGGACAGGGTCTTTTGCAGGAACACGTTGGCGGCGATGGGTTCGATGCCGGGGCTGGTGTTGCCGGCGATGATGCTGATGCTGGCGGTCGGGGCGATGGCCATCTTGTTGCTGAACCGCTCGGCGATGCCATACTCCTCGGCGTCCGGGCAGGCGCCGCGTTCCTCGGCCAGCATCCGGCTGGCGGCGTCCGCCTGGGTGCGGATGTGCTTGAACATCCGGCGGTTCCATACCTTGGCCACCACGCCCTCGAACGGGACGCCCTGGCTTTGCAGGAAGCTGTGGTATCCCATGACGCCCAGGCCCACCGAGCGCTCGCGCATCGCCGAATACTTCGCCCGCTCCATCCCCTCCGGCGCGCGGTCGATGAAGTCCTGCAGCACGTTGTCGAGGAAGCGCATGACGTCCCCGATCAGCAGCGGGTGGTCGTGCCACTCTAACCAGGTCTCCAGGTTCAGCGACGCCAGGCAGCAGACGGCGGTGCGCTGCTTGCCGTGGTGGTCCACGCCGGTCGGCAGGGTGATCTCGCTGCACAGGTTGCTGGTTTTCACCTCCAGCCCCGCCAGCTTCTGCTGCTCCGGACGCGCGTTGTTCACGTGGTCGGAGAACACGAGGTAAGGCTCCCCGGTCTCGATGCGTGCTGTCAGGATGCGTATCCATAGCGCCCGCGCGCCGACCTTGCGGACGACGGCGCCATCCTTGGGGGAGGTCAGCGCCCACTGCTCGTCCGCCTCGACTGCGCGCATGAAGCTGTCGGACACCTGGATGCCGTGGTGCAGGTTGAGCGCCTTGCGGTTGGGGTCGCCGCCGGTGGGTCGGCGCAGCTCGATGAACTCTTCCACCTCCGGGTGCGAGATCGGCAGGTAAACCGCGGCGGACCCGCGGCGCAGCGATCCCTGGCTGATCGCCAGCGTCAGGCTGTCCATCACCCGGATGAAGGGAATGACGCCGGAGGTCTTGCCGTTCAGCCCGACCTTTTCGCCGATAGAGCGCAGGTTGCCCCAGTAGGAGCCGATGCCGCCGCCCTTGCTGGCGAGCCAGACGTTCTCGTTCCACAGGCCGACGATGCCGTCGAGGCTGTCACTCGCCTCGTTCAGGAAGCATGAGATCGGCAGCCCCCGCGTGGTCCCGCCATTGGACAGCACCGGTGTCGCCGGCATGAACCACATCCGGCTGATGTAGTCGTAGATGCGCTGGGCATGGGCGGCGTCGTCGCCGTAGTAGCTGGCGACCCGGGCGAACAAGTCCTGATACTCCTCGCCGGGCATCAGGTAGCGGTCGTTCAGGGTGGCCCGGCCGAAATCGGTAAGCAGCGCGTCGCGCGACCGGTCCACGCGCACGGGGTGGCGGCCCGGCATCTGCACGGCATCGAGCATCGGAAGTTCGTCGGTGCGATTCATGTCTATCGGCTCAGCCTACTACATGTTGTCGTTGACAGCCAACAACGCATACCACCCGTAGTTCAAGTCCGGAATCCTACGACTCGAATCGCACACGAAAACATGAACAGACGGTGGGCGCTGGACCGCGGGTCCGCAACCGTTCCGGCGCACCCTCCCCATGTACCCCGCTTTTCACAGGGCTGCGTCCGCCGAAGCATCATGGTTGCGGACTGTCCGCTTGTGCCTTACGTTGTAGCCAAGGCTGCAATCTTAGGCTTGGAGCGGATAACGATCCATGGACGACATTTCTACAAGCGTCGCAACCGTCGAGTCGCCGGCTTGGCGGTCCCACCTGGATGCGGCCAGCCTGCCCGAATCGAACGCGACCATACCGGTGCCGCAGGGTGGGTCCTGGGTGCGGCGGCTGCTGGCGTTCGCCGGGCCGGGCTACATGATCTCGGTCGGCTACATGGACCCCGGCAACTGGGCGACCGACATCGCCGGCGGGTCCAAGTATGGCTACACGCTGCTGTCGGTCGTGCTGGTGTCCAGCTTGCTGGCGGTGCTGCTGCAGGGGCTGTCCGCCCGCCTCGGCATCGCCACGGGCCGCGACCTGGCGCAGGCGTGCCGCGACAGCTATCCCAAGCCGGTGGGAATCGCGCTGTGGATCGCGTGCGAGCTGGCGATCATCGCCTGCGACCTTGCGGAGGTGATCGGCACCGCCATCGCGCTCAACCTGCTGTTCGGGATGCCGCTGGTGGTTGGGGCATTGCTGACGGCGCTGGACGCCTTCCTGCTGCTGATGCTGATGCAGCGTGGCTTCCGATTCCTGGAGGCGTTCGTCGGGGCGCTGCTGCTGGTGATCGCCGGGTGCTTCGCGGTGCAGATCGCGCTGGCGTCGCCGCCGGTCGCGGCGGTGCTGGGCGGCTTCATCCCGCATAAGGAGGTGCTGACCGATCCCGGCATGCTGTATTTGGCTATCGGCATCCTGGGAGCGACGGTCATGCCGCATAACCTTTATCTGCATAGCTCTATCGTGCAGACCCGCGCCTACCCGCGCACTGATGCCGGGCGGAAGCAGGCGGCCCGCTGGGCGACGGTGGACAGCACGATAGCCCTAACCCTGGCGATGTTCGTCAACGCCGCCATCCTGGTCGTGGCCGCGGCCGTGTTCCACACCAGCGGCCACAGCGACGTGGCGGAGATCGGTGACGCACACAAGCTGCTGTCGCCGCTGTTGGGCGCCGGCATCGCCTCCACCCTGTTCGCGCTGGCGTTGCTGGCGTCGGGGCTGAACTCGACCGTCACGGCGACCTTGGCCGGGCAGATCGTGATGGAGGGGTTCCTGCGGATGCGCCTGCCGCAATGGGTGCGGCGGCTGGTGACGCGCGCCATCGCCATCGTGCCGGTTGTGGTGATAACGGCGATCTATGGCGAGCGCGGCACGTCGGACTTGCTGGTGTTCAGCCAAGTCGCGCTGTCGCTGCAACTGCCATTTGCGGTGGTGCCGCTGGTGATGTTCGTGACGGACCGGGGCAAGATGGGGCGGCTCGCCATCGGGCGGCCGATGGCGGCGCTGGCCTGGGCGGCGACGGCGATCATCATCGCGCTGAACCTCAAGCTGATCTACGACGCCGCCACCGGGGCCGGGTAGCATGTCGGAGCCGGAGCGGGATGCTCTTCCCGAGGCGCCCACCCAGGCGCACCGGTTCGAGAAGGCGCGGTCCGCCCAGTCCACGGCGCTGCTGGAGGACTATGCCGAGCTGATTGCCGATCTGCTGGCGGCCGATGGCGAGGCGCGCCCGACCGACATCGCCCGCCGCCTGGGGGTGTCGCACGCGACGGCGATCAAGGCGATTGGCCGGTTGAAGCGCGAGGGGCTGGCAACCGCCCGTCCCTACCGCGGCGTGTTCCTAACCGAAGCCGGACACGCCATGGCCCAGCGGAGCCACGCCCGGCATCGCCTGGTGGTGGACCTGCTGCTCGCCATCGGGGTGCCCGGCGAGGCGGCGGAACAGGATGCGGAGGGGATCGAGCATTATGTGTCCGAGGCGACGCTGGAGGCGTTCGGGCGATTCCTGCAGCGGAAGGACGGGGGGTGATGGTTGTGGCGGTAAGAGGCTGGCGTCGGTAGAATGCAGGCATGAGCGACGCCGTCAGAATTCCGGTCCATATGTCGGTTGACGAGTTCCTGGCGTGGAACCCTGGCGGCGAGGCGACGTGACAGCTTGTTGACGGCGTTCCGATGGCAATGGCGCCTGCCAGCACCGTTCATGGCAAGATCCTGGGGCGTTTGGCATAGGCCATAGAGAACCATCTCGATGCCCAGGACAGCCCGTGTTCGATGATTATCGAGCCAGGCGTCATCCCGCACCTCCAGCCCGGCTACAACATGAGGGTGCCTGACCTTGCAGTGACTTGCTCTGAGCTTGAGACCAGGCAAAACAGCCTGATTGATCCTGTGCTGATTGCCGAAATGCTGTCACCCAGCAATCAGTCTGAAATCTGGAATAACGTTTGGGCCTACACGACCATTCCGAGCGTCCAGGACATCCTCGTGGTGCGCTCCGTTTTTATCGGCGCTGATCTTATGCGGCGGCGACCGGACGGCACCTGGCCGAAGGAGCCGGAGGAAATCAGGAGCGGCGACCTCGTGCTGGACAGCATCGGGCTGCGGACACCATTTGCGGACCTTTACCGCCGCACCCCGCTCTGGCGCCCACCCGCGGCGTAGTCTCCCTACGCCGCTGCCAGCCAGTCCATCGCCGCCTCCACACCGCCGCGGCCGTGCGGCACGTCCGTTACGCGAAGGCTCATTTCGATGGCGCCGAGGGTGCCCAGCAGCATCGGCTCGTTCAAGTCGCCCAGGTGGCCGATGCGGAACACCTGGCCGTCCAGCTTGCCCAGGCCGCCGCCGAGCGACACGTTATAGCGGTCCAGCGCGATCTTCCGCATGACGTTGGCATTGTGCCCGTCCGGCATCAATACCGCCGTCACGCTGTCCGACAGCCGCGCCGGGTCGAGGCCGAACAGTTGCGGCCCGTTGTTGCCAGACCAAGCGCGCACAGCCCGGCGCGCGGCCTCCGCCAGGCGATGATGCCGGGCGATCACCTGGTCCAGCCCTTCCAGCTCGATCAAGCGCAGGCTTTCCTGCAGGCCGTAGAATAGGCTGGTCGGGACGGTTCCGACGAAGCTGCGCTGCGGGCGCGTCATCATGACCGACCAGTCGAAGTAATGCCGCGGCAGGTCCGCCGACTTGTGCGCCTCCATCCCCTTGGCGGAGACGGCGGTGAAGCTGAAGCCGGTGGGCAGCATCAGCCCCTTCTGGCTGCCGCCGACCACGCCGTCTATGCCCCAATCGTCCATGCGGAACTCGAGCGACCCCAGGGACGAGATGGTGTCCACCAGCAGCAGCGCCGGGTGGCCGGCGGCATCCATGGCAGCGCGCACATCCTGCAACGGGGTGGAAAGGCCGGTTGCCGTTTCGTTATGGACGGTCAGCACGGCCTTGATCTTATGGGTGGTGTCCTGCTTCAGCGCGGCCTGCAGCGCCGTCATGTCCACACCGCGGCGCCAGTCGGCGGACACGGTTTGATGCTGCACGCCCAGCTTGTTCGCCATCACCGCCCAGCCCTCGCTGAACCAGCCGGACTCCAGTACCAGCACGGTGTCGCCGCGGCTCAGCAGGTTCTGCAGCGTCGCCTCCCAGGCGCCGTGACCGGAAGCGGTATAGAGGAACACTTCTGACTGCGTCCGCAGCACGCGCTTGAGGCCGGCCACGCCCTGGTCGAACACGGCGGTGAACTCGGGGTCGTTGAAGTCTATGGTGGCGCGGTCCATGGCGCGCAGGACTGAATCGGGGATGTTGGTCGGGCCGGGGTTGGCGAAGAACTGGCGGCCGGTCTTGCGGGTCATTCGGGGTAGGTCCTGTCCTTGATGTGCTGGGCTGCCAGGGGCATGCGGGAACCGTACTGAAGGTAGGTGAGACGCACAAGGCGGAGGGCAATAGAGGCTTGTAACCCAACCGCAAGCTGACCAGGTAACTGACTAGATCAAGGGAGTTGGCGAGCGATGCGAGTCTGGCAGGTTCAGGACGCGAAGGCGCGGTTCAGCAAACTGCTGGACTTATGCCTAACCGAGGGTCCGCAGGTAGTCACCAAGCGCGGCACCGAGGCCGCCGTATTAGTTCCCATTGCGGAGTGGCGGCGCCTGCAAGGAGCAGGCCGGCCGACTCTGAAAGACATGCTTCTGGCAGACCATCCCCGGGGCGACTTTGATATCCCGCTGCGTGGACAGCTTCAAAGTCGTGAGGTGGAGGACTTGGACTGACGCGGGATGTATTTATTGGATACGAACGTCGTTTCGGAGCTTCGTCGGGTGCGTCCGCATGGCGCTATGCTGGCTTGGGTCGCCAGCATACCCAATGCGAACCTGCACCTGTCCGCAGTGACCATCGGTGAACTGCAAACCGGCGTCGAGCGTACCCGGGGTCGGGACCCTGAAAAGGCGGCGGAACTTGAAGCCTGGATTGCACAGATCGCGACCGGCTACCCCATCTTGCCCATGGACGGGCCGGCCTTTCGTGAGTGGGCGCGGCTGATGCACCGCCGCTCCGGCACCTTGGCGCAGGACGCGATGATCGCGGCCACCGCAACTGTCCACAATCTGACCATAGCGACCCGGAACGTCCGCGACTTCACGCCGCTCGGTGCCCAGACGTTCAACCCGTTCGAGGTTTGATACTTTTTCGAAGATGGCAGCCCACCAAAATTGCATTATCATTTGTATCGACAAGCCATTACCTACCGCGCCGTAGTGACATTATCACTCAGGCATTGAGCAAAGATAAAAGAGGGGACGCCTTTCTAGTATCTAACATATCATCCTACATGTCATCACTAAAGTACGAGCGTATGACCGCATTATGATCTGATGAAAGCTCTCTGTGATCAGCATTTCCAAAAGCACCTGCAATGATTCTAGGCAAAGCGTCGCGTCCTAGGCCGATGGATGCGCGTAAGGTTGTTGCAAACTCCTTCTCGGTTGAGGCAGGCCACTCCTCAACATTACAGACAAGTCGGTTCCCAAACACCAGCAGCAGAAACATATAAACCGTCGAATACATGAGCGTCCGTTCTGAGAAAACAGTGACGCGGCCTAGGAAGCCAAAAGGATGTTCTTCCTCCTTTTCTGTCATCGGCACGAGGGCTGCATGGGATGCCATGATGCTTGGATGCACCGTAGCGCCGAGTAACTTTTCCTCGTCTTGAATATAGAATATCATCTCGTCTGCATCGGAATCGCCAAGCACATTCTTAATAGATGAGAAAAGCATATTTCGAAACTTTTGCTTTGCGACGTTCTTATGCCAGAACTGATTTGCTGTGTTCTCATCGATGGTCAAGACAAACTTTTCAGCAGACTTCTCGTCGAGGGAAATCAGGATAGCGACATCAATCTGCTCCGTCAGCATCCTAATAAGCTGCTTAGCTTGCACATCCAGCCCCGCAGAGATAAGCCGTCGTATGGCGATAACCTGCGAAGAAATATTTGCGATCAAACATATGACTGCACGCCTCTGGGTGGATACACCACCCTTCAGCGCCAACAATTCCATACTTCCTAAAACCGCACAATTGATGATCCAGGACGCAAACTGATCGTATATGTCAATCCAGTTTCTTACAGAAATCGGGGCACTATCCTTAATCTGACTATCGACAGTAGAAATCACGTCAGGCATCTCCAACTGCGCTTTCTATACACCTTGACCTTCCATCGATGTCGAGAATGCCTCTTCAATAAGCTCTCTCACACTGAATTCCTTATGCTGCTCAGACATTCACCATCACCTTCTTCCCTGGAATTGCAGCAGGACGCCAACCTAAACCAAAATTTTAAGGGAACTTTAGGGTCCTGAAAGTCAAAATTATGCTCGGAGCGTCTTACCTCAAAATTTCTGCAATTTGCAATATTTTGAAAATTTGTATCTGCCGCCGTTCGCTCTGACCTGTCTTTTGGTCGTGCTGCTTTCTGAACTACGCTGGCAGGCATGGTCAGAGTAAGAAACATTTAGTATTATACTACTCACATCCTTCGCTGGCCGCAATATAGAGTCGCAGTCAGCCGCGTGCGGTCTGCGTTGCCCGTTCAATCTTGCCGGCCATGAATTACTGTCCCGCTTAACCGCCTACTCCCACTCGATCGTCCCAGGCGGCTTGCTGGTGATATCATACGTCACCCGGTTGATCCCGCGCACCTCGTTGACGATCCGCGTTGCCACCCGTGCCAGGAACTCCATGCTGAACGGATAAACCTCCGCCGTCATGCCATCCACGCTGGTGACGGCGCGCAGCGCGCAGGCGTTGTCGTAGGTGCGCCCATCGCCCATTACCCCCACGGTGCGGACCGGCAGCAGCACCGCAAAGGCCTGCCAAATCGCGTCATACAGCCCGGCGGAGCGTATCTCTTCCAGGAATACCGCATCGGCCCGGCGCAGGATGTCCAGCCGCTCCCGCGAGATCGCGCCGGGGATGCGTATCGCCAGGCCCGGACCCGGGAACGGATGCCGGCCGACGATGTGCTCCGGCACGCCCAGCTCGCGGCCCAGCGTGCGAACCTCGTCCTTGAACAGGTCGCGCAGCGGCTCCACCAACTGCATCCGCATGTGCGCGGGCAGGCCGCCGACGTTGTGGTGGCTCTTGATGGTGACGCTGGGGCCGCCGTGGGCGCTGACGCTTTCGATCACGTCGGGATACAGGGTGCCCTGCGCCAGGAAGTCCGCGCCGCCGACGCGCGCCGCCTCCTCCTCGAACACTTCTATAAATACGCGGCCGATGGTCTTGCGCTTCTGTTCCGGGTCGGTGACGCCCTCCAATTGGCCCAGGAACAGGTCGGCGGCGTCCCGGTGCACCAACTTGATGTTGAAGCGGTCGCGGAAGGTATGCACGACCTCCTCCGCCTCGCCCAGCCGCAGCAGGCCGCTGTCCACAAAGATGCAGGTGAGCTGGTCGCCAATGGCCTCATGGATCAGCGCCGCCGCGACCGAGCTGTCCACCCCGCCGGACAGCCCGCAGATGACCCGGCCCGAGCCGACCTGGGCGCGGATACGCTCGATCTGGGCGCCGCGGAAGCCGGCCATGCTCCACCCGCCCTGCAATCCGGCAACGCGATGGGTGAAGTTGGCCAGCAGTTGCCGCCCGTGCGGGGTGTGCACGACCTCCGGGTGGAACATCGTGCCGTAGTAGCGCCGGGCGTCGTCGGCGATGACGGCGAACGGTGCGCCCTCGCTGCTGGCGACGACGCGGAAGCCGGGGGGCAGCCGGGTCACGCGGTCGCCGTGGCTCATCCACACCTGCTCCCGCCCGCCGGGGGACCAGGCGCCGTGGAACAGCTCGCAGTCGTCGGTCACGTCCACGACGGCCGAGCCGAACTCCTGGTGGTCGGACAGGCTGACCTCGCCGCCGAGATGCGCGCACATGGCCTGCTGGCCGTAGCAGATGCCGAGCACCGGTAGGCCGCTGTCGAACACGGGTTGCGGCACGCGCGGCCCGGCGGTGTCCAGAACGCTGGCGGGTCCGCCGGAGAGAATCCAGGCGCGGGGGGCGAACGCCTCCATGCGCGCGGGGTCGGCGGTGGCTGGCATGATCTCGCAATACACGCCGGATTCGCGGACGCGGCGGGCAATCAACTGGGTGAACTGGCTGCCGAAATCCAGGATCAGGACGCGGTCTTGGGCGGGGGCGGAGCCGGGAGGCTGGGTCATGGCGCAGCTTGCAGCATGGGCGGGCGTGGCCTGCAAGGGGAGTGCTGCGCTGCTCTTCCTCCCTCCGGGAAAGGGTTGGGGTGAGGGAAAGGCCACGCGGCGCTGGTCAGGTCTCGTGACGAGCGGGTTCTAATAGGCCGAGGGTTCCGGCTTGCGGCCTCCCTCACCCCGGCCCTTTCCCGGAGGGAGACGGAGAATGGTCCAGCAGGGGGCCAATCGGGTCCCATACGAAGGCCACCTGCGGCACTGCCGTCCCGGCTACGCGCACGTTGGACTCCATCGCCGCCCGCCCGCCCATGCGCTGGTAGAACCAGCGGCTCGGGTTGTCCCGCAGCACCCATAGGAACATGGACCCGCACCCGGCGCCGTGCAGATGCGCGGCAGCAGCGCGCAGCAGGCCACGGCCCACGCCCTGCTCGCGCCAGTCATCCAGGACATACAGTGTCTCGACCTCGCCGTCCCCCAGGCCGGGGGTGCGCGGCCGGCCCGCGGTGGCAAAGCCGACCACGGCCGGGTCGGCGGCCACGAACACGCCGGGGCCGGCCACAATGCGGGCATGATAATAGGCGGCCTGGCGTCTTCGGGACATGCCGGCCAGGAAGGCTTCGGGCAGGATGCCGGCGTAGGCGGCCTGCCAAGCCGCGACATGGACCGCGGCGATGCCCGCCGCGTCGTCCGGCCGCGCCGGACGCACCAGCATCAGGCCGTCCGCTCCAGCACGGCTCCAAAGAAACCATCAGTGCCATGCAGCAGCGGGGTCAGGGACAGATACGGACCGGGACCGGGCGCCGGCGCGTCCAACGTCCAGGCTTCGGCCAACGGCAGCACGCGGAAGCCAGGCTGCCGGGCCAGGAAGGCATCCACCTGCGCTTCGTTCTCCTCTAGCAGCAGCGAGCATGTCGCATATACCAACCGTCCACCGACCCGCACCAGCCGGGCGGCGGCGTCCAGGATGCCGGCCTGCTTGGGGCGCAGCTCGTCCAGGTCCAACTCCCGCAGCCGCAGCCGCGCGTCGGGGTTGCGGCGCCAGGTACCGGTGCCAGTACAGGGCGCATCGACCAGCACGCGGTCGAAGGTGCCGGCCCGGCGTTTGGCCCACTTGTCGCCAGGTGCGACCAGATGCCGCTCGGTGTTGCTGACCCCGGCGCGGCGCAGGCGCCGGGTGGCGCCCTCCAGCCGCGGCGCGGAAACGTCGCAGGCGACGAGCTGGCCGCGGTTGCGCATCAGCATCGCCAGGGCCAGCGTCTTGCCCCCTGCCCCGGCGCACCAGTCCACCACCCGCATCTCCGGCCCGGCGCCGACTAGGGCGGCGACGAGCTGGCTGCCCTCGTCCTGGATCTCCACCAGGCCGGTCTGGAAAGCCGGGCCGCTGGTGACGGCCCGGCGGCCTTCGATCCGCAGGCCCCAAGGGGAGAGCGGCGTCGGCGCGGCCTCCAGCCCTTCGGCCAGCAGGGCCGCGCGGGCGTCGTCGCGGGTGCCGCGCAGCAGGTTCACACGGAGGTCGAGCGGCGCCGGGTCGAGCGCCGCGTCCATCTCCGTCCGCAGGCGGTCACCGAAGCGGGCCTGCAGGTGGGGCAACACCCAATCCGGCACCTCGGCTGCTACGGCCTCCGGCATGTCCGGGTGCTGCAGGGTTCGGCCTTCCAGGGCGCGGACGGCGGCGGTTTCAGGCTGCAGCAGCGGCGCCGGGCCATACTGGCCGCCGGAGTAGCTTTGCGCGACGCCTGCAGCCGTCCAGCCCTCCAACAGCAGGGACGCCGCAACCAGCATCCTCGGCGTGGGAGCGGCGCCGGTGCGGTCCAGCCACCAGCCCAAGCGACGGCTTGACCGCAGCACGCGCCAGGCCCGGTCCGACACCGCCCGGCGGTCGCCAGAGCCGATGAAGCGCCGAGCACGGAAGTAGTCGTTGGCGACGGCGTCCGCAGGGCGGCGGGGATGCTCGTTGATCTCGGTCAGCAACTCAATGGATGCGGCCAGGCGGGCGGCTGGCGTCACCCCAGCAGGGCCGGCAAGGCGGACAGGCCCGGCATCTCGGTGGCCGCGGAACGGAGACCGTACTCGTCCGGCTGGGCCACCCGGTTGCACCAGAACACCTGAAACCCGGCGGCGGCGGCGGCCTGGGCGTCCCACGCATTGGACGATACGAACGCCATCTGGCCCGGGGGCAGGCTGAAATGGTCCTCGGCCAACTGATACACGCGGCGGTCCGGCTTGAAGGTCGCCGCGTCCTCCACGGACAGCACGGCGTCCAGCAAGGGCGCCAGGCGGGCGGCGTCAACGGCCTCTTGCAGCATGCCGGGTTCGCCATTGGACAGGATGGCGGTCCGCACGCCGCGCTGCCGCAGGGCGGACAGGGCCGGGGCGGAGTCGGGGTAGGCCGGCAACTGGCGGTAGGCGGCCAGCAGGGATTGCAGCACCGCGGGGTCGGTGATGCGGTGCCGGGCGGCGACGAAGGCCAGGGCATCCTGGGTGATTTGCCAGAAGTCGCGGCGGTGATGGCCGGTCAGGGTGTCCACCCAGGTGTATTCGACCTGCTTGGTGCGCCACTCCGTGCTGATGCGCTCCCAATCCGGGGGCAGGCGGTCGGCGTTGCGCTGCATGGCGCCGTGCACGTCGAGCAGGGTGCCGTAAGCGTCGAACACCACAGCGCGGATCATCACTCCCTTTCCCTCCGGGAGAGGGTTGAGGTGAGGGGGTTTTGGCTGCGAAGCGGGGAACGGTGGGGGCCGCTGGAACGAGGCTCTTGCGACGGGAACGGATCGCGCTGGAAGACCCCCTCACCCCGGCCCTCTCCCGGAGGGAGAAGGAGCAGCAAGCGGATCATCCGCCCTGCCGGTAGTTCGGGGCTTCGCGGGTGATCGCTACGTCGTGGACGTGGCTTTCGCGCAGGCCGGCGCCGGTGATGCGGCGGAACCTGGTATTGCGCTGGAGGTCCTCAATGTTGGCGCTGCCGGTGTAGCCCATCCCGGCACGCAGGCCGCCGACCAGCTGACGCACCACCGCCGACACCGGCCCCTTGTAGCCGACCCGGCCCTCGATCCCCTCCGGCACCAGCTTGAGCGTGTCCTTGATCTCCTGCTGGAAGTAGCGGTCCGCCGACCCCCGCGCCATCGCGCCGATGCTGCCCATGCCGCGGTATGACTTGAAGGACCGGCCCTCATAGAGGAATACCTCGCCCGGCGCTTCTTCGGTGCCGGCCAGCAGGCTGCCGACCATGACGCAATCGGCCCCGGCGCCGATGGCCTTCACCAGGTCGCCCGACGTGCGTATGCCGCCGTCGGCGATGGCGGGCACGCCGCGTTCCCGGCACGCCGCCGCCGTTTCCATCACGGCGGTGAACTGCGGCACGCCGACGCCGGCGACGATGCGCGTCGTGCAGATGCTGCCGGGGCCGATGCCGATCTTGACGCTATCGGCGCCGGCATCGATCAGCGCCAACGCTCCCTCGGGCGTCGCCACGTTGCCGGCGATGATCTGCACGGCGTTGGACAGGCGCTTGATGCGTTCCACGCTCCCTAGCACGCCGGCACTGTGGCCGTGGGCAGTGTCAACCACGATCACGTCCGCCTCGGCCGCGACCAGAGCCTCGGCACGGGCGAAGCCGTCCTCCCCAACACCCGTCGCCGCGGCAACGCGCAGGCGGCCCAGCTCGTCCTTGTTGGCGAGGGGGTGGGTCTGCGCCTTCTCCATGTCCTTGACGGTGATCAGGCCGATGCAGCGGTAGGCGTCGTCCACCACCAGAAGCTTCTCGATCCGGTGCCGGTGCAGCAGGTGCCGGGCCTCCTGGTGGTCCACCTGGGCGGGGACGGTGATGAGGTTCTCGCGGGTCATCAGCTCGTGCACGGGGGTGGCCGGGTCGGTGGCAAAGCGGACGTCGCGGTTGGTGAGGATGCCGACTAGGCGCCCGGTGTCCCGCTCCACCACGGGAAAGCCGCTGATGTGATGCTGGACCAGCATCGCCCGTGCCTCGGCGAGCGTCTGGTCCGGGTGTATGGTCAGCGGGTTCACCACCATCCCGCTTTCGAACTTCTTGACCCGGCGGACCTGCGCGGCCTGTTCGGCGATGTCCAAGTTCTTATGGATGACGCCGATGCCGCCCAACTGGGCCATCGCAATTGCCATCGCCCCCTCCGTCACCGTGTCCATCGCCGCGGCGATCAGGGGGATGTTCAGGCTGATGGTGCGGGTCAGGCGGGCCAGGGTGCTGACCGCATTGGGAAGCACCTGCGAGTAGCCCGGCACGATCAACACGTCGTCGAAGGCCAGCGCCTCATCTATTCGATGGACGTTTGCGGCGCTGGCAGAGCCGAGCTGCAGGTGGTCGGGGGCCATGGCGGGGACCTTTCATCCTCGGGCGGCCCGGCAACGGGTCCCCATCCTTGGCACGTCCACATAGGCTCCGGCCCGGACGGGCGCAAGCACGGTCAGGTGACGGGTGCGATGCGCTGCGCTGTGTTGCTCCCTCGCCCTCCGGGAGAGGGTTGGGGTGAGGGGATCTTGGCTGCAACGCAGGGCACCCACGGTCCGCTGATCCAAGCGCCGCAAAGGGCGAGGCCGGTGCGTGCCCTCCCCCTCACCCCGACCCTTTCCCGGAGGGAGAGGGAAAAAGGGCTACGGTGCGCCGCCCTTGAACCCGGTGGCGACCACGTAAAGCTCGCTCGATCCCTTGCGACTGGCCGGCGGCTTCGCATGGCGCACCGCCGTGAAGTGCCGCTTCATCTGCTCCAGCATCGTCTTTTCGGACCCGCCCTGGAACACCTTCGCCACAAAGGCGCCACCGGGCGTCAGCACTTCCATTGCGAAGTGCAGCGCCAACTCCGCCAACCCCATGATCCGCAGGTGGTCCGTCGCGTTGTGCCCGGTGGTGTTCGGCGCCATGTCGGACAGCACCAAGTCTGCCGGACCGCCGAGCAACTCGCGGAGCTGGTCCGGCATGGCATCGTCCATGAAGTCGCCGACCAGGATCGTAGCACCCGGCACCCGGTCCATCGGCAGCAAATCCACGCCGACTACGCGCGCCGCCCCGCGCTTCACCGCCACCTGCGCCCAGCCGCCGGGTGCGGCGCCTAGGTCCACGATGCGGGCGCCCTTGCCGATCAGGTGGTAGCGGTCGTCCATTTCCAGCAGCTTGAAGGCGGCGCGGGACCGCCAGCCCTGCTCCTTGGCAGCGCGGACGTAGGGGTCGTTCAGTTGCCGGGCCAGCCACTTCTGCGATGCGGTGGTGCGTCCGGTCGCAGTCTTGAGCGACACGGACAGGCCGCGGGACGGGATTGCGGCCTTGAACTTCTTGCTGTGCCGGGCGGCGGGATCATCGGTCATGCGGGCAGGGTGGTAGGCGCAACTGGGTGAGATGGCGACTCCCGCCGGTGCGGCTGACGCGACGACTGGCGGCGCATCAGCCGCAGCAGCATTCCTTCCCGCAGCCCGCGGTCGGCGACGATGACGGGGCCAAGCGGCCACAAGCGCCGGATTGCCTCGAAGATGGCGCAGCCCGGCAGCACGTAGTCCGCGCGTTCCGCTCCCACGCAGGGATGCACCGCAAGGCCAGCGCGGCCCAGGCCCAGCACGATGGCCAGCGCCCGGTCGGCATCGGCCGGGGACAGGGTGGTGCCGTCGATCAGCGGCCGGCGATAGCGGTCCAGGCCCAGGGCGACACCCGCCAGAGTGGTCACGGTGCCGCTGGTGCCCAGCATGCGCACGCCGCCGCCCCGGGCCTCCTGCCCAATGCAGTGCGTACGCTCGAACGGCAGCAGCCGGGCCGCAACGGCGTCCACCATTGCGTCGTAACCTTCTGACGTGAATGCGTCGGCGCCGAACTGCTCGGACAGGGTGACGACCCCCACCGACAAGGAGGCATAACCGATCAGCTCCGGCGGGGTGTCGGCAGCGCCGGACAGGCGCACCCAGGCCAGCTCGGTCGAGCCGCCGCCGATGTCGAATAACAGCGCCCGACGGCCGGCGCCGCGCAACAGCGGGCCGCAGCTTTCCAATGCCAGCTCTGCTTCCTCGCGGGTGGAGATCACATCGAAGTGGAGGCCGGTCTCGGCCTGGACGCGGGCGAGGAACTGCGGGCTGTTGGCGGCGCGGCGGCAGGCTTCGGTGGCGATGGCGCGGACGGCGCGGACCGGGCGCCGGGCCAGGCGGGCGGCGCAGCCGTGCAGCGCCTCCATCGCCCGGTCCATCGCGACGGGGCTGAGCTGGCCGGAGCTTTGCAGCCCTTCGCCCAGGCGCACGATGCGGCTGAAGCTGTCCAGGACGCGGAAGCCCTCGTGGGTCGGAGCGCCGACCAGGAGGCGGCAGTTGTTGGTCCCGAGGTCGAGCGCAGCGAAGGCGGGGCTGTCACCGCGGTGGGCACGAATGGGGTTGGTGGCAGCGGCCTCGGCCATGCTTGCGCCTTTCAGGCGTTAACATGGGACCAAATTGGCCGGTGTGCGAGAGTCCAGATGCACGGAAGCGTCATATTCGCGTGGGATGGTTGCTCCTGGCGGGGACGCGTGGTATCGCCCCGCACACTGACGGCTGCGTGCTGTTGGGGGATAGTTTAGCGGTAGAACTTCCGACTCTGACTCGGAAAGCCTTGGTTCGAATCCAGGTCCCCCAGCCCTTCCCAGCAGGTTCAGCCGGCAATCCAAATCAGGGCTCGACGCCCGGCTCGTGCCGCAGAGAAGCGGGATACGCAGCGTTGACGACATCTAGCGAAGCGCCGCCGCCTCTTGCAAGGCCACCAAAACCCCAAGCAGACGAGAACCCTGGGCAGACCTAGACGATGGTGAGGAAATGGCGCCTTGTTGCCTGGCTGCCGCTGTCACGCGCCCCGTCACCCGGGACGGTCGTCGTGCCCAGCATATAGGCCATGTGGGGCCTCATGCACTCAACGAGCGGGCCGATTGCGGCAAAGCGTCGAACCCGGTAGCCAGCGAAGTTGACGACATCGAAACCGTTTGCGGTCACCAGCACGGTCCACCACGCACCTTCCTGAAAACCGGCAGCGCCTAGCGAGCAATACTCGTCCCCGTTATCGTTGGCTGCGATGACCGCTGCAGTCCCCGGGACCGCGTATGTCAACGCCAGGAGCGCCTGCCGCTCTGCCCACGAAAACGTCAGGAACCCAGGAGATGCCGTGCGAAGTTGCACGACCTCGGCAGTTGCATGTTGGGTGCGGGGCATGGGTCCATGTCCAAAGAGGCTTCACGATGAGCGGACAAGTCTCACGCCCTGACACTTCGGAGTAGTTAAGTTCTGTGCTGGTGCGGCAGGAACTGTCACGCAGGGCGGCATGTCACCCTAACGCCGCTTAATTAGTTGAAACATCGTTATGAATTCGTTGGCAACCCTCCAGGCCCGCGAGCCCATTCAATTTCTCCCGCAACTGTCATGCGACCGCGTACGCTGGCCGGCGTTCAGCTTTCTTCCCAGTAAGAGGATTCGACATGGTTGACCCCAGCCAAATCAAGGAACATGCCGACGTCATCGGCGCGGACAGTGTGCATGTCGGCACCGTGGACCACGTCCAGGGCGACCGCATCAAGCTGACCAAGAAAGACTCCGGCGACGGCGCCCACCACTTTATCTCGATGGGCTTGGTGGCCGAAATCGAGGATGGCACCGTGCGGCTCTCGGCCAATGCCGACGTGGCCGTTACCATGGAAGAGGACGAGTAGTACCTAGCCGATCAGGGGGACGCCCGGCCATATAGGCCAGGCGCTCCCCTGCCAGCCGGAATTGCCACCGTAGGGGCTACCAGGGAATGACGGCCCCGGTTTGGTCGAAGAATCCGCCGCTATCCGCCGTTCCCAGCCCGGTGACCACCGCCAGCAGGTCCTGCGCGGCTTCCTCGGCCGGGCGCACGGCAAGTCCAGACTTGGCAAACGGCGCGGACAGCGGCGTTGCCACCGTCCCGGGATGCAGCGACGCCAGGATTGCCTCTGGATGGCTTCGCCCCATCTCCACCGCCGCAGTCCGCACGAGTTGGTTCAGCGCCGCCTTGGCGGCACGGTAGCTGTGCCAGCCGCCCAGCCGGTTGTCGCCGATGCTGCCCACGCGGGCCGATAAGGTGGCGAACACCGATCTGCCCTGGCGCGGCAACAGGGGGCAGAAGTGCTTCATTAGCAGCGCCGGGCCAATGGCATTGATCGCGTAGGCGTGCGCCATGTGCGCCGGGTTCAGGGCGCGCAGGCTGCGTTCGGGCGAGAAGCCGCCGCCGTGCAAGAACCCGGTCGCGTCGAGCACCAGACGCAACTCCCCTGCCTCGGCCACGATGACGGCGGCGGCGGCGATGCTCGGCTCGGACAGCAGATCTAACGGCGGTTGCGTGCTTCGGCCCAGGCCGATGACCCGGCCAAAGCTGCCCTCAGCTTCCAACGCTGCCAGCAACGCCCCGCCTAGCCCGCCGCCGGCGCCGATGACGGCGGCAACCTGCGTCGCGCCGGCTGCTACCAAGGGAACGGGTTCACCCCGACCAGATGCAGGTGCCCGCCCAGCATCAGCGCATAGGCCGCCACGCCCGCGCCGAGCCGCCATAGCCCGATGCCCGGCAGGTCCAGCCGTGCCCGCCCGGCAGCGATGGCGGCGAACGGCAGGATGGACGTGCGCCGTGCAAACACGTCCCATGCTGGCGCGCCCAGTACCCGCCGGCGCTTTGCGTCAATGGAAACGGGACCCGCGGCCGACACCACCAGCATCGCGCCGAAGAACAGCAGAGATGCGGCATCCCCGTTGCCGACCAGGTGCAGCAGCGACCACAGCGCCACGCCCATCAGGAACGGATGCCGTGTGACCTGCACGATACCGCGCGGTGCCTGCGCCACCAGCGCCTCCTGCGCCACGGCGGTCGGGTTGGGCGTCGTCAGCCCCACCACAACCAGCAGGAACGCCGGCAGCATCAGTAGCAGCATCACCGGCTTCCAGTTTTGCAGCATGCCCCAGGTCTCGGCATAGGGCGCAGCGCGATAGGACAGAATCAGCCATACCAGCGCCGCGACCGACGCGACCGAAAACGAAATCATGTAGGCGCGCAGCCCAATGGCGCCGGTGATGCGGTCACGCAAGGTGGTGCCGGACACCCCGATGTGGATGCCGATGAACGCGAGGGCGGACAGCGCAAGCGCAGTCATGCGGGCCGGGCCGGTACTATCAGGGTTGGGCTCTGCATGGATGATCCTCACGGTGCTGTGTTCGGCATAGATGGTCGAGTCATGACGCGCGGCAACGGCCCTGCGACTGCGGCAACGGTCCGCCTACAACAGCAGCGTCACCAGCGCCGTCCATCCCGTCTGGTGGGCGGCGCCCAGGCCGCGGCCGGTCTCGCCGTGGAAGTATTCGTGGAACAGCACGGCGTCCTCGCCATCCTCGCCCTCCTGCGCGTTGCCCATCGCCGGGCGGCGCCCGTCGGGGCCGCGCAGGAACAGCCGGGTCAGCCGCCGGGCCAACTCGTCCGCCACCCCCGCCAGGTCCGTCATCTGTCCGGAGCCGACCGGGCACTCCACTTGGAACTCGGGGCCGTAATAGCGATGGAACTCGCGCAGGCTGTCCAGGATCAGGTAGTTGACCGGCATCCACACGGGTCCCCGCCAGTTGCTGTTGCCGCCGAAGGACCGCGTCGTGCCTTCCCCGGGTTCATAGGCGATGCAGAAGGTCTGCCCGCCTTCCTGCAGCACATAGGGATGGTCGCCATGGAACTTCGATAACGCACGTATGCCGTGGTCCGACAGGAACTCGGTCTCGTCCAGCATCCGGCTCAGCAGCGCCTTCATGCGGTGGCCGCGCAGTAGGGATAGCAGCATGCTGTAGCCGGCGCCGGGTTCCTGCCAGCGCGACACCAGCGCAGCCAGGTGCGGACGATGCTTCAGCACCCAGTCCATCCGCGCCGCAAAGCCCGGCAGCGCCGCCACCAGCTCCGGTTCCAGCACCTCGACGGCGAATAGGGGGATCAGTCCGACCATCGAGCGTATCCGCAACGCCTGCCGCCGCCCGTCCGGCAGGCGCAGCACGTCGTAGTAGAAGCCGTCCGCCTCGTTCCACAGCCCGTCGTCGCCGGGAGCGCTCTCGACGTCACCGCCAGCGGCGCTCAGGGCATTGCCGCTGGGGGAGCTCGCGTTCTTGCCGCTGGCCGCGCTCTCAGCGTCGCCACCGGGGGCGGCCGGGGCAGGGTCCGGCTTCATGCCCAGCTTCGTCATCGCTTCGGCGATGGTCAGGAAGTGCTCGAAGAACTTGCTGGCGATGTCCTCGTAGGCAATGTCATCCCGCGCCAGGATCAGCGCGATCCGCAGCATGTTGAGCGCATACATCGCCATCCAGGCGGTGCCGTCGGCCTGGTCCAGCGTGCCGCCGGTCGGCAGCGGCTTCGACCGGTCGAACAGCCCGATGTTGTCCAGCCCCAGGAACCCGCCCTGGAACACGTTGCGCCCGTCAGGGTCCTTGCGGTTCACCCACCAGGCGAAGTTCAGCATCAGCTTGTGGAACACCCGCACCAGGAAGCCACGGTCCGGATGGCCCGCCAGCGCGGCATCGGCCTGATACACCCGCAGCGCCGCCCAGGCCTGGACCGGCGGGTTCACGTCGCCGAACGCCCACTCATACGCCGGCAACTGGCCGTTCGGGTGCATATACCATTCGCGGGTCAGCAGCAGGAGCTGGTCCTTGGCGAAGGACGGGTCCACCGGCGCCAGGGCGACACAGTGGAACGCCAGGTCCCAGGCCGCGAACCAGGGATATTCCCAGGTGTCCGGCATGGACATGACATCGGCGCAGTTCAGGTGCCGCCAGTCCCGGTTGCGCCCGGCCTTGCGCTCCGGCGGCGGTGGCGGCGGGGTGGGGTCGCCGTCCAGCCAGATCGGCACGTCGAGGTGGTAGAACTGCTTGGTCCACAGCAGCCCGGCGACGGCTTGGCGATGCACCCGGCGCCGGTCGGGGTCGGCGATCCCTGCGGCCAGGGCGGCGTGATACTCATCCGCCTCGTCCCGCCGTGCTTGCATAATGGCGTCGAAGCCGCCGGGGGTCTCCGGGTCCACGTCGGGCCGCATCCTGGCGCGGAGCTGCACGGCCTCGCCGGGGGGGATGGTGAACACCGCATGGGCGGCGGCCTTGGTGCCCCTGCCGTTGGCCGCCACGGCGCCGGCATCGCCAGCAACCACGAAGTTGCCGATCCCGTCCTTGAACGTCCCGGGGTCATGCGCGCCATAAAGACGGTTGGTGTTGGTCTCGTTCTCGCAGAACAGCAGGGGATGCCCGCCCTCCACGCTGAAGCGCCGGCTGCGCCAGCCCGGGTGCTCCGCCAGCACCGATCCGTCCGGCATGGCCCGCAGCAAGGAGCGCGGACGGCTGCTGTCCCACGACCATTGGTTGCGCGCCCAGAAGTGCGGCAGGATGTGCAGCGGCGCGGGCGCCGGGCCGTGGTTGCGGGCGGTGACCTGCCACAGGATGTCCTCCGGCCCGGCCTTCGCCCACTCCACCGTCACGTCGAAGTGGCCGGCGTCCATCACGCCGCTGTCGGCGATCTCCCATTCCGTGGCGAGGAGGCCGCGGCTCCGGTTCTCCTCGATCAGCCGTTCGTAGGGAAAGGCCGCTTGCGGGTAGCGATACATCATCCGCATGTACGAGTGGGTGGGGGTCCCGTCGGTGAAGAAGTACTGCTCTTTCACGTCCTCGCCGTGGTTGCCTTCGCTGTTGGTCAGGCCGAACAGCCGCTCCTTGAGGATGGGATCGCGCCCGTTCCACAGCGCCAGCGCCATGCACCAGTGCTGCTGGTCGTCGCTGAACCCAGCGATCCCGTCCTCGCCCCAGCGGTAGGCGCGGCTGCGGGCGTGGTCGTGCGGGAAGCTGTCCCAGGCGGTGCCGCCAGGGCTGTAATCCTCCCGGACGGTGCCCCACTGGCGCTCGCTGAGGTAGGGGCCCCATCGCCGCCAGCGGGCACCGGGCGCGATGGCGAGCAGCCGGCGGCCCTCGGCGGTGTCGAAGATGGTCATGACGGATGCCCCCTGCTCCCTCTCCCTCCGGGAGAGGGTTGGGGTGAGGGGGTCTTGGCTGCGGAGCGGGGAACCGCGGGCGACACCGAACAAAGGTCCTTGCATTGGCCGGGAACCGCGCTCCAAGCCCCCCTCACCCCGGCCCTCTCCCGGAGGGAGAGGGAGAAGGAAGACGCGCCCACGTTCCTATGCCTGGTCCTCGTGCCAGGTGCGGCCATCGCGCTCGATCAGGGCGATGGCGGCGCTCGGCCCCCAGCTTCCGGCGCTGTATGACCGCGGCCGTTCCGGGCGCGCGGCCCAGGCTTCCATCACCGGCTCCACCCAGCGCCAGGCCGCCTCCACCTCATCGCGCCGCATGAACAGGGTGCTGTCGCCGCGCACCGTGTCCATCAGCAGCCGCTCGTAGGCATCGGGGTAGCGGGCGCCGAACGTCTTTTCGAAGCTGATGTCGAGCCCAGTAGGGCGCAGCACCAGGCCGCCGGGGCCGGGTTCCTTGGTCATCACCTCCAACCGCATCCCCTCCTCCGGCTGCAGGCGGATGATGAGCTTGTTGGGCGACAGCGCCGCCTGGTCGCTCGGGAAGATCGAGAATGGCTGGCCGCGGAACTGCACCACGATCTCGCTGAGCTTTTGCGGCAGGCGCTTGCCGGTCCGCAGGTAGAACGGCACCCCGGCCCAGCGGCGGCTGTTCAGCTCCGCCTTCATGGCGACGAAGGTCTCGGTGGTGCTGGGCTCGTTGGTGCCGGATCCGTCCAGGTCCGCCAGGTAGCCCGGCACCGCCTTGCCATCCACCGCGCCCGGCCCATACTGGCCGCGCACCGTCAGCGTCGGCACCTCGTATGGCGCCATCGGGCGCAGGGTGCGCAGGACCTTCAGCTTCTCGTCCCGCACGGCGTCGGCCTCCAGCGATACCGGCGGTTCCATCGCCAGCAGGCAGACCAGCTGCATCATATGGTTCTGCAGCATGTCGCGCAGCGCGCCGGAATGATCGTAGTAGCCGCCGCGGCCCTCCACCCCCACGGTTTCCGACACCGTGACCTGCACGTGGTCAATCACGTCGGCGGTCCACAGCCGCTCGAAGATCGTGTTGGCGAAGCGCAGCGCCAGCAGGTTCTGCACCGTCTCCTTGCCGAGGAAGTGGTCGATGCGGAAGGTCCGCGCCTCCGGGAAGTGCTTGCCAACCTCGTCGTTGATCGCCTGGGCGGAGGCAAGGTCGTGACCGATGGGCTTTTCCAGCACCACCCGCGATCTTGCAGTCGCCAGACCCGCATGGGTCAGCGCCTGGCAGATGCCGCCATACAACTCCGGGGATGTGGCCAGGTAGAATACCCGCACCCGGTCGGGGTCCAGGAACGTTTGCAGGGGGGACCAGTCGCCATCCGGCGCAGCGGCGTCCAGGCTGACGTAGTGGACGATCTGCAGAAATGCTGCCGCCGCCGGACCGTCCAGTGCCGCGCGGTCCACGTGCTTGCGCAGGGCCTCCGCCGCACGGTCCCGGTATGCGGCGGCGTCAAGGCGCGAGCGGGCGACGCCGATGATCCGGCTATCGGGGGGGATTTGACCATCCCTGAACCGGTGGAACAGCGCGGGTAGTAGTTTGCGGAGCGTCAGGTCTCCCGTGGCGCCGAAGATGATGAAGTCGAACAGCGGGACGGGGATGATTTTCGACATGCGGCAGAGCCTCCGATGCGGGCGGGAGGACTATGCTGCGCTGCACCTGGATTGTCGCGCCGAAACTGGCGGCAGCAGGATGCCAGATGCGGGAACGATGGCGCCGCGTCGTAGGCGGGTCCGCGATCTCTCGGCAATTAGCCGCGTCGGCGCGTCAAGGCGAGGGCAAGCAGCCCGGTCGCTGCCAAGCTGAGGCTGACCGGCTCCGGTACGGCAACCCCCAGATCGTTGATGGCGAAGCCGCTGAGCAGCACGGTCGAGTCGCGGGCGCCAGTGTTGGTCAGGACGACCGTGATGGTAGAGTTGTCAGCCGTGAACGCCTGTCCCGTGATGACCTGGAACGGCGCTTTCTCCACCGCTGCCGGGTCCACTGGCGCGATGATGCCTGAATAAAGGTCGTAGTTCGTCGCGTTCGTCGTGATCGTCAGCGCCGCCGGGGAGCTCAGCGGATAATCGGCGCTGGCGACGCGGCCGTCGGCGAGCAGGGTGATGCTGTAGCTTTCACCGACCGTGAAGCCGCTGATGGCCTGGTAGATGTAGCCACCCGCGTTGGCGATGAACCCGACCTTCGTTTCGCCGTTGCCGGGAAGACCGTTGTTCCACTGGTTCATCACGTCGAAGCCGAGGTTGCCGGCATAGGACGGGTTGTAGGCCGGGTCGCTGGTAGGCAGGCCGGCGGCGCCCCAAGCGTCGATGCCGTAGTAAGAATCAGGCGTCGCCGTCACTGTTTCATTGAAGTTCGGATCAACGACGACCGGGGTGGCAGCGGCTGCGCTCGCGAGCAGCGCAGAGATGGCTGCCACAGCGAATGTCCGGCGAAGCATCATGGACGAACCTCACAAAAGTAAATCAAACGTTAAAACCTTGACGCGACGTCGCGCACGCAAGACACGCGCGATTTTGCAACGTTTTCAGAACATTAACGGACGGGCGGACGCGTTCCGAGATTGTAAAGTTTTCTGTCACGGCAACGCGAAACGCCCAGGGTGGGCGGCCTTAGCCTTAGCCTCAGCCTTACCCACAACCGGACCAGACACCACCAGCGCTAGGGCAGAGCCGGCGGCGAACATGGCAGCCGTTTCGGCCAGAAGCGTGTGGGGGAACGGCATCCCGGACCTCAATGGTAGCTCAGTAATGAGATATCTCGTTACGCTTGTCATACCAGATTGCCGGAAATATAAAAGTAAAGCTTCCTTAACTATTGTGAGAGTGCCAGCACCATTGCAGAACACTTGGGGCAGCCGCCGCGGATCGCAGTTGCGCCCACCCGCCGCCGGACGTAGCAGGACGATGCGCCGCCCCGGCGCCGTGCCCCCCCAAAGGACGCCCGCATGACCCCGACCTGGCCCACCAGCGAGCGGGCTGCCCTGCCCTGCCCCGTTTGCGGCGCCGATGGCCCGCATCCCGTCCTGCTGCACGCCCCCGCAGGCGGCCGAACCCATACGCTGCTTCGCTGCGTCGGCTGCACCGCCTGCTTCTATCGGGACCGCGACATCCCGGACTACGGCACGACTGCCGGGTCGGAGCTGTTCCGGCAGGTTTACCTGGAGCAGAACGCCGGTATCCATCATATGACATCCGTGCTGTTCCGGCTGGACGCCCCCGGACTGGACAGCTTGCTGGATGTGGGCTGCGGCTTTGGCTACCCGGTGGACCTCGCCGCCAAGGTGCTGGGCTGGCGCGCCGTCGGCGTGGACCCGGCGGATAACGCCGCCGCCGGCGCCCGTCTGCTGCGGGCCGACCTGCGCCAGGAATACTTGACCGCCGACTCCGACCTCGGCGAGCCATTCAGCGTGGTGATGGGGTCGGAGGTGATCGAGCACATCCCCGATCCCTACCCCTTCACCACCCTGCTGCGGCGCTGGCTGAAGCCCGGCGGCATCCTGGTGTTCACGACGCCCGATGCGGCCGGCATACATCCGGGGCAGGACGCGGCCACTCTGTTCTGCATGTTGTCAGCCGGCGGCCATATGGTGCTGTATTCGGCCGAGGCGATGGAGATGATGCTTCGCCGGGCCGGCTTCGCCCATGTGTGGACGGAGTGCGCGGGCACGACCCTGACCGCCTATGCATCGGACCAGCCGCTTAGCTTCCGGGCCGACGCCCCGGCCCGGCATCTTGCGGGCTACCGCGCCTACCTGCGGCACCTGATGGATACGGCCGAGCCGGGCACGCCACTGTGGAACGGTGCCGCCGGCCGCTTGTTCGAGCTGGACGCGCACGGCGCGCCGCTGGAGGGTGCGTTGCGGTTATGGGCACGCATCGCCGCGGCCTGGCGGGACCGCTTCGGCTTTGACCTAGCCCGCCGGCACCTACCTGCCCTCCTGCCGGAAAGCGCCTTCACCGCCGACCCGATATCCCTGCTGGAGGCCCATGCCGCGGCGCAGCCGGTGAACCTGGGCGCGGTCCTGGCTGCCCGTGCCGTGCTGGAGCGGCGCATGCCGGGGCACACGCCCGAGTCCGTGCTGTCCCTGGCACGCCCGGCCTATACTACGTCCGTCCAAACCCGGCGCGTGCTGGAGCGGTGCGGCCTGATAGACCTCGCTCTGCGCGACAGCGCGGCCAATGCGCGGCTGATGATGCTCGATGCCCTGGTGGACTTGGCACCGGAGCTGGAATTGGAGCTGCTTGCCGCCGTGGCGGTGCCGTCCGGCGACCCCGCGGCTCGGGTGGACGTGCCGCCGGATCGCATGATCGTGCGGATGGCCGGGCCGTTCACCCACGCCGTGGAAGAGGGACGGATGGGCGAAGCGGCACGGTTGGCGCCGTTCCTCACCGACCTCGACGCGATAGTGGCCGCCCCGCATGGCAGCCCAGTCACGATGATCATGCTGCTGTTCCGCCTGGGCCTGCTGCGCCTGCACCTGCAGGACCGCACCGGGGCACGAGCGGCGTTCCTGCGCATGGCGGAGCAGGCGGCGGGATGGAACTCCCGTCCGGAGTGGACGGAACAGGCGGGTCCGCTGCTGCGGGTCGCGGAGGAGCAGATTGCGGCGGTGGACAGCTTGGCCGGCGTGAGGGCGCCTCGAAGGCGGCGGGCATAGCGGTGTCGGTTCCGGGCGCCCCGGCCCGGAGCGCCGCCGTGCGGGAAACCGGGATCAA